>JADJUF010000038.1:0-300000 GCA_016717005.1 Myxococcales bacterium
GTGATCGACCGGTTCGCCGGGGATCACGTGCAGGAACAGGAACACCAGCAGCGACACCCGAGCATCGACAGGATGCCGAGGCCGAGGCGTCGGAGGATGAAGAGCGCCCAGCGGCACGAGCGGGCCGAGCGTACGCGAGCCGGCCGGGCCTTGTCGATCGCGTCACGACGCCCCGCTGTTCCCGCTGCGCACGCAGCGCTCGGTGGCGGACCGCGCGTCCGCAGCCGGCCGGGGTTTTCGTCGATCGCGTCGCCGCCTCGCTGGTCGCGCCGCGCCGCGCTCGGCGGCGACCAAGCGTACGCGGCCAGCGGGAGCTTCGTCGGTCGCGTCGCCGCCTCGCTGGTCGCGCCGCGCCGCGCTCGGTGACCGGACCACCGTCCGCGACCAGCCAGGGCTTCGTCCGATCGCGTCGACGCCTCGCCGCGTCCGCCGGGCAGCGCTCGGTGGCGGACCGCGCCGATCCGCGGCTACAGCCGGGGCGTCGGCGATGGCGTCGCCGCCTCGCTGATGTCGCGCCGCTCAGCTCTCGGTGGCGCGGCGGCGGCGGCCTCGATCGCCACCGCCGGCGGGTTCACGCGCACCGGCGGCGGCGCCGTCGGCGTCGGCGTCGACGGTACTGGCGGTCACCGGGGCGGAACCCACGCGTTACGCCCGCGGACCACCGGCCGCGGCAGCCAGATCGTCGGCCCAGGCGATCGCCGCCGCCGCAGCGTGGCCGCGCCGCGACTACGATCGCGCCGGCCGCGCCGCTCTGCGCCGCACGACCAGCGCCGCCAGGCCGCCGACGCTCGCCGTCCAGATGCCGCCAGGCGGCAGGGCCGCGGCGATCGCTGGCCATCACGCCACGACACCAGCAGGTCCTCGACCTCAGCCGCGCGATCGAACGCCGGCGCGTGGCCCGTGGGCCGCGGCCTGAACGGCGCGCGCGCGTGAAGGCCGCGGGCCACGGTCGCCGGGCCCGCCACCGTCGGCGGCGCCGCGGCGACCCGCTCGTGCAACCGGCCGTCGAGCGAAGACAACTCGACCTCGGCCAGCGCCACCTGCGCGTCGGCGTCGCCGTGCTTGCGCAGGCGTCGGCGCGCGCGCTCGAGATCGGTCGGCAGGCGCGCCAGGGCCCCGGCGATGTCGAGGTCGCCGCGCTCGCCGAGCGCCGCCAGGGTCGGCAGGATCGTCGCGCGCGCGACCGCCGAGCCGGGGCTAGTGACGCCATCCCGAGCCGCGCGCTCCGGGCCATCGCCGCGCGCCCGAACCGGCGCTCGACCGCGGGGCGTCACCAGCGCCACGAAGCGCGGTCGCCAGCGTCACCTCGGTCGGCGCGAACCCGGTCAGGCCGGCGCTGCAGCACCAGCACGCCGAGCGCGCGGCCGCCACCGATCCAGCGGTACGCCCAGGTACGCGGGGAACTACTCCTCGCCCAGGCCCGGCACCAACGAAGTGGCGCTCGTCGGGGCCGACCCCGACCGACACCGGGCGCCAGGCTACTCAACGCACGGCCCGGTCGAGCCCTCGCCGAAGCTCAGGCGCACCGCCTAATCGCGCCGAGGCGGGAAGCCGTGGTTGCCGCGCATGACCAGGCGGTCGACGCCGTCTTCGTCAGTTCCCGGACGTACGCGCTGACGACGTCGACCTCGGTGATCGCCGCGAGCTCGCGGCGCTCGTCGTCAGCGCCTGCTCGACGGCGCGTCCTCGCCGGCGACCGCGATCAGCCGCAGGATGCCGTCGACCGAGCGATCACCGGCGTGGTGGATGTGTGGACGGTGGCCGGGCGCGAGGTCTGCCCCACCGTACCACCCCGTGTTTCGCTGCGGTTCCGGTGCGTCCACCGCCCCAGGCGGAGATCCTGGTCCTCAAAGCTGCCGGGTAGGCGAGAAGGCACCACTGATCCTGGGATGCCGAGTACGCGCTGTCCCCAACGCTGGGTCCCCAACGTTGACGCGGCAGCGCAAAATCGTCAGTTATCCTGCAGGTATTTACGACCAGGGGGCCGGTCTCCAACGTTGACGCGGTGGGGCCAAAAACGTCAGTGATCCTAGGTATTTACGACCCGGGAGCCGGTCCCCAAAGCTGACGCGGCGGGGCGAAACTCGCCAGTGATCCTGGGTATTTACGACGACCGCTCCCAGAGTTGAAAAATAGTCAACAAAGTTTAGGTAGTTACGACCAGGGCCGGTCCCCAACGCTGACGCGGTAGGGCGAAAAACGTCAGTGATCCTGGAATTTACGACCCAGGAGCCGCTCCCCAACGTTACCCAGGAGCCGGTCCCCCAAAGCCGACGCGGCAGGGCGAAAATCGCCAGTGATCCTGGGTATTTGCGACCCAGGAGCCGGTCCCCAAAGCTCGCTCGTCGGTTCCGGAATCAACCCGGCGCGGGCGCGCAGAAGCCGGGAGCCGAGCCAGGCGCTCGCCCGGCTTCGGCACTGGCTCGCCGCCGTGCGACATCATCAGGACTCGTCGCGGCACTCGTAGCGGTCGCGACAGTCGCCCGAGCCGCGCCGCAGGTGCGCATGCAGTACCGGATCTCCGAGGCACGCGGCACGCACTGGCCGCGCAGCGTGCAGACCTCGTCGAAGGTGGTGCAGTCGTCGGTGGTCAGGTCCTCGGTCGCCAGCACGCACGGCTTGTTCGTGAACGACGCCGAGTAGAACCGCACGCACACCGCCTCGTCCGGGGCAGGTGTTCCAGTCGCAGCCGAGCTCGGTGCAATAGCCGCCGGGCGACTGCTGGTCGCAGATGCTGGTCTGGTCCCGTTGCCGTCACCGCAGTCGAGGCTCGACGAGCACTCGTCGCCGATCTCCTTTGCCACAGGCGGCGCGAGGACGAGGACGAGGACGAGACCGAGGCGGGTCATGCGGGCGCGCATCCTAGCAGGGTTGTCGGTGGACACAATCGCGGACGGCCGGCCCGGCCGGCGGAGGTGCGAGGTTGGACTGCGGGGCCGCCGGGTGGTTGCCCCGGCCCAGCCGCTGCCGTAAGTACGCGGGGTCGCGAGCCGTCATCCAGCGCTGCCGGCGCGCGTCTGTGACCGTGGCCGGCGCGGTCGTGGGTGAGATCGGTCACGGGCTGGTGGTGCTGCTGGGGGCGGGCAAGGGCGACGGCGACGACGACCTCGGCTACGTGGTCGACAAGCTGGTCAACCTGCGGATCTTCGCCGACGACGACGGCAAGATGAACCGGTCGGTGCTCGACGTGGCCGGCGGGGTGCTGATGATCTCGCAGTTCACGCTCTACGCCGACGTGCGCAAGGGGCGGCGGCCAGCGTTCCTCGACGCGCTCGACCCGGGTCCAGCCGAGGCGCTGTACGAGCGGGCGGTGGCGGCGGTGCGGGCAGCGCCGGCGTCGCGCAGGTCGCGACAGGCGTGTTCCGAGCCGACATGCAGGTCGAGCTGGTCAACGACGGACCGGTCACGATCATGATCGACTCGCGCCGGCAGTTCTGATCTTGACCGCGCGCGGGGATCCCGAGCTCCTTGGCCGGGGGGGCGTGTCCCACCCGCGCCCGCGCGGACCCGCGCAGGTTTCTGAAACCCCGGCGGGCGGCGTGTCCCCCACCGGCGATGAGGCTCCTCCCGCGATCGCCGCGCTCCGACCCGTGCGCCACCGGCGCGCGTGGGCAGGGCGGGCGCGCGCCGGCGACGACCTGCCACCGCCGGGCGCCCGGATCGCCGCCGAAGGGACCGCGTCGGGCCTGGTCGCCGGGCCCCGCCGGCGACGGCGTCGGCGAATCCTGGCGGTCGCCGGCGGTGATCGAGCGCAAGCGGAGAGATGCTGCGGGCGGCCATCGCGTCATCCGACGGGCGCGATCGCCTCGAGCTGCGGATCCAGCTGTTCGAGCTGCTGGTCGACCCCTCGGCCGGTGACCGCGGCGCCGAAGCCCTGGCGCTGGGCGCCGCGCCGCTGGCGGAACCGGGCTTCGCGGCCGTCGCGACCGCCGATCAGGTGCTGGCCGAGTGCGCCGAGGCGTTGCGGCGGGGCCAGCGCGCGGGCGATGCGCGGCGATCTGGCGGCGCTGATCCGCGACTACCCGAGGTCGCGCTGAGCCGGCACCGCCTCGGTCGCTCAGCGACGACGCGTTCGCGGCGAACGATTTGACCACGGCGGGCGCGATGTACCCGAGCGCGCGCTGGGCGATCCGCTGGTCGGCGCGTACGCGCGCTCCAAAGCGGGCCTGGGTCGCCTGGAACCGCGGCGACCTCGAGGCGGCGCTCGCCGACTTCGTCGAGGTCGCGCGGGTCGGTCGGGACCCGCTGCGCCGGAGGCGCTCAAGGACGTCGTGCGCGCGTTCGCGGAGGTCGGGTCGCCGGCGCAGGCCGGGGCGTTCTTCGCGCGCGCTCGATCGCGCCGGGACCCCGACGATGCTGCTGCGCCTCGCCGCGCACTACGCCGACGTCGGCAAGGACCGCGACGCCGCGGCGACCTACGCCTGGCGCAGCCGCAGCTCGACGACGCCGGCGCGTGTCGCGCGCAGGTCCGGCTCGCCGCCCCCGGTCTGGCGGAGCGGGGATCGCGCAGGCCACCGCCGCGCTCGCCGCGCTCAGTGGCGGCGGGTCGACCCCGCCTGCGCCGACGAGCGCCGCGGCCCTGGCCACGACGGTCGCGCAGGTCCTCACGCGCGAGGTGCGCGCTGCGGAGCGATCCCACCGACGCGATCGCGGCGTGGATCGTCGTCCGGACCTGGCGCCGGCCGATCCGCGCCGGCGCGACGCGCCCGGCCGCCGCGACCCTCGCGCACGAGCACGCCACCGCGGCCGCCACCGCCCGCGGCGTGGGCCGCGGCCGCCGACGCGTCCTACGAGGCCGCGGTGGCGGGCGACGCGGCGGCCGGCGACGCGGCCCTCGACGCCTGGCGTCAAGCGGTCGCGCTCGATCCCGCGCTGGCCGGACGGGCCGCGGCCGGGCGGGCGTTGCTCCGAGCAGCAGCGGGCGCCCGCGCACGCGGGCGCGACAGGCGAAACGCGGTAGTGTCTGCGCCGATGCGCGCCCGCTGGTTCGTCGTTGTGCTCTCGATCGCGGCCTGCGGTGGCGGCCAGGTCACCAACCCTGGCCTGGTGGTGCCGACCGGCGGCAAGGTCGAGGCCGACTACCTCGAGATCGAGCCCACGGCGCCGTTCGCGAAGCTGTTCGTCAAGGGCGCGCGCTGGCAGTTCCCGCTCGCGGGCTGGACCGGCAAGGGGCCGGCGCCGGTCATCACCTGCGAGGTCGGCGCGCAGCGCCGCGTTCGAGAGCGCGCGCCTGTTCTCACGTGCACGCCCGATCGCGAGCTAGGCCCGATCAGCGGCGGGCTGCCGCGGTTCGGCGTGATCGCGACCGCCAAGGGCCTGTGGTTCACCGAGCACCTCACGGTGGTCACGCCGCTGCCCGACGACGAGGCCGGCGCGCTGGCGTGGACCGTCGCCGAGCCGATGCGCCTGGGGACCGCGCCGGCGCCGGTCACCTACGAGGCCCACGCCGAGGCCACCGACACGCTGCCGGCGATCGCCGGCGGCATCGAGGCGTTCGCGCTCGGCGACGCCGGCACCTGGTGCCTCGCCACCGAGAACGCCGCCGAGGCCGACGCCGCGCGCACCGTGCTGTGCGTGCGCGCTGACGCGGGCATCGTCGGCGGCGGCGTCGCCACCGCGTCGCAGGGCATCGTCACCTCGGCGCTGACGTTCCGGCGAGCGCCGCCGCCGCCGGTGTCGCAGCCGTTCGCGACGCGCTCGACGTCAACGTCGAGACCGTCCAAGCTCGACGCGCCGGGCAAGAAGCAGCGCGCGCCGCTGGTGCTGACCGCCGCCGTCGACAGCGCGCAGCCGATCGCCTACCAGATGTCGGGCCGCGCCGTGTCCGACGACGGCACCGGCAAGCGGGTCGAGGCCGATCAGCCGACGCTGACGCTGCGCGGCGCCGCCAAGGTGGTCGCGATCGAGCCGAGCGGCCGC
Organism: Myxococcales bacterium; assembly: GCA_016717005.1. Taxonomy (NCBI): domain Bacteria; kingdom Pseudomonadati; phylum Myxococcota; class Myxococcia; order Myxococcales; species Myxococcales bacterium. The sequence continues at coordinate 5,920 of JADJUF010000038.1, forward strand.
TTCCGCTACCAGTTCACCGTGGCCGAGGCGACCGCCACCGGCCCGGGCACGACGCCGCCGTTGGCGTCGGGCATGGCCTCGCTGGTCGGCGCGGTGTTCGCCAGCGGGGTCGAGCCCGACGGCCGCGTCGCCGAGTACGCGGTCGCGGTCGAGCACCCGATCCCGACCACGCCGGTGGTGGTCGGTCAGGTGGCGCAGTCGATGACCACGTTCGTGGCGCTGCCGACCGAGCCGATCGGGGTCGGGGCGACCTGGTCGTCGACCTACCCGACCAGCATCGTCGGCCAGGCGGTCACGGTGATCGTCCGGTCCAAGCTGGTCAGCCGCAAGGGCGCGGTCGCGGTGATCTCGTCGGAGACCGCGATCGCGCCGATCGCCCAGGCCGTCGCCGGCGGCACCGCGCGGCTCGAGGCCAGGGCACGGTCACCACCGTCCACACCGCCGGCCGCCTGCTGCCGACGCGCGCCGCGGAGCTGCACCTGATCGCCACGGTCGAGCCCACGCCCGGCGTCGCCAACCCGGCGCGGCGCGAGCGCCACGAGCTGCACATGCGCACGCGCGTGCTGCCGCGCTGATCGATCGCGCGGAGCGGTCGTGCGGACCGGTCGCGTCGGCGCGCACGCACCTGGGCGCGGCCGACGTCGCGCCGCGCCACGGCCCCGCCCGAGGCGTGGCTTTACCCCGCCAGGGCTCGTGCCAGAGTCACGCACGTGCCGATGTCGAACCAGAACCACGACGCGAGCGTCCGCGGTGCCGTCGGGGCGGCGCCATGAGCGGCTACGACCTCGGCAGCGGGTTCATCGTCCCAGGCGCCGCCGCCGACGCGGCGCCGCCGCGGTGTCGTACCTGCGCTCGCCGCTGGCGATCCGGGTCCGCGCGACCAACGTCCTCGAGGCCGGCCTGCTCGGTGAGCTCCGCCACTTCCGCGTCGATCGCGGGCGGATCGAGGCCGTCGCTGATCGAGTGATCGCGGTGACGCGCGCCAACCATCCGACCCTGCGCATCCCGCCCGCGGGCGCCTGGTGCAGTTTCCGGGCCGGTAACCTCGATCGCGTCGCCGCGATGGTCGAGGCCGCGGGCGCCGGCGCGATCGCCGCCGAGGCGCTGATCGATCCGATCGTCGTCAGCGTCTTGCTCGACGCCGACGCCGGCGACGCGTGGCGCTACCGCGAGGACGCCACCGGCGACCTCCTGGCGCGGGCGGAGGGCGTCGCGGTCGCCAGCCTGCGCGCGTTCGGGGCCGGCCTGTTCTCGGCCGACGCGCTCTTGCCGCTCCGCGTCGACGCGGCGGCGCTGCGCGGCCTCGACGACGACGACCCTCGCGCGCGCTCAGGCCAGCCCCGACAACCCGCTGGTGGGGCTGGCCGGCCGCGCCGGCCTCCCGACGGCTGGGCGAGGTCATCGACGACAACCCCGCCATGTTCCCGAACGGCCGCCCGAGCGGGCTGCTCACGTCGATCCGCGCCCGCGGGCCCGAGGTCCGCGCCGCCGATCTGCTCGGCGATCTCCTCGAGGGCCTCGGCCCGATCTGGCCCGGCCGCATCGAGCTCGGTGGCGTCAACCTCGGCGACTGCTGGCGTCACCCCGCCGCCGGCGGCGCCGGCATCGAGCGGCCTGGTGCCGTTCCACAAGCTGTCGCAGTGGCTCGCGTACTCGCTGTTCGAGCCGCTCGAGCTGGGCGGCGTCAGGTCGTGCAGCAGGGCGCGATGACCGGCCTCGCCGAGCACCGCAACGGCGGCCTGCTGGTCGACCTCGGCGTGATCGTGCCGCGCTACGACGCGATCACCCAGGGCACCCGCTACCGCGTCGACGACGAGGTCGTCGTCGAGTGGCGCGCGCTCACCGTCGCGCTGCTCGACTGGGTCGCCGACGCGGTCCGCGAGCGCCTGCAGGTCTCGCCCGATCAGATGCCGCTGGCCAGCGTCCTCGAGGGCGGCACCTGGTACGCCGGGCGCCAGTCGCGCGCGCGCGCCGGCGGCGGCTCGCCCATCGCCGGCGACGGCACCTCGTGTCCCTGACCGCGCCGCGGACGCGGCCGAGCGTTCGGGCGGCGGCACCGCTGGTCGCGGGCGCTACGTCCGGTGTGTCGGCGAGGTGTTGGGCCCTGACGCCCAGCGCCTGGCGACGACGCCCGGCAAGGATGGCACCGCGGCCTGCGCCCGGAGCCAGCGGATCGTCGACTGGTACAAGGACAAGTGTCTGCCCAAGGTCGGGTGTCAGGAGTTCATGGCCTGCACGCTCGACCTCGCGATGCAGGAGCCGTGACCGCTTGCTCTTCTTCGATCGCGCCACCTGCCGCCGGTCGGTCCGCGACCGCTGCGCCGATGGCGCCGCGTGCGGTGGCGCCCGACGCCGGCCCGCCGCGGCCGACGAAGGCGTAGACTGGAGGTGGCCGATCGGGACTCCACCGAGCCCGCCCCAGGCGTCACCGTTCTCGACCGCGCAGGTCGACGCGGCCGTCGATCAGTTGCGCGACGGCGACGCGACGGCGACCGCGACGATGACCTCGCCGCCGCCGGGCCCGCGCCGACGTCGGCTGCCGCGGATGGATCGCGGCACGGTGATCGGCCGCTACGTCGTGATCGATCTGCTGGGCCAGGGCGGGATGGGCGACGTCTACGCCGCCTACGATCCCGAGCTCGATCGTCGGGTCGCGCTGAAGCTGGTGCGCGACCTCACCGGGCAGGGCCGCGAGCGGTTGATCGCCGAGGCCAAGGCCATGGCCCGCGTGTCGCACCCCAACGTGTGCGCGGTCCACGACGCCGGCCGCTTCGCCGAGGGCGTCTTCAGCGCCATGGAGCTGGTCGACGGTCAGACCCCTCACCGAATGGCGACGCACGCCGCGCAGCTGGCGCGAGATCGTGACGGTGTTCGCCGCCGCAGGCGCCAGGCTGTGCGCCGCCCACGCCGCCGGCATCGTCCACCGCGACTTCAAGCCGGGCAACGTCATGATCGCCCGCGACGGGCGCGTGCGCGTGCTCGACTTCGGCGTGGCCCGGGTCGGCGCGATGGTCGTGGCGCCAGACCCCGCGACGCCCGGCAGCGAGCCCGACCCCGACGCGGACGCCAGCCCGCGGATCCTCGCCAGCCGGGCCATGGGCACGCCGTCGTACATGGCGCCCGAGCAGCGGCGCCCCGGCGTCCACGACGCCCGCGTCGATCAGTACGCGTTCGCGGTGGCGCTGTACGAGGCGCTGTACGGCGAGCGGCCGTTCGCCGGCGACCACGCCGACGAGATCGCGGACAACGCGCTCGCCTACCGGGTGCGGCCGCCGCCGCGCGAGCGCGACGTGCCGGCGTGGCTCCGGCGGCCGCTGCTCAGGGCGCTGCAACCCGAGCCCGGCGATCGCTTCCCGGCGCTGCAGGCGCTGCTGGTCGAGGTGGCCCGCGACCCGGCGCTGCGGCGGCGACGCGTCGCGCTGGGCGCCGTGGTGGTTGGGCTCGGCGCGCTCGCGCTGGTCGGCCTGACCCGCCGCGCCGCCCCGGTGCCGCCGTGCCGCGGCGTCGACGCGCCCGCGCTGGAGCTGTGGACCGACGCGGCGCGGGCGCGGGTGGCGACGGCGTTCCGCGCCACCGGGCGGCCCGCCGTCGACGGCTGGACCGCCCGGGTCGCCGACGAGCTGCAGCGCCGCGCCCGCGCGCTGGGCGCGAGCCGGGTCGCGGCGTGCGAGGCGTCGAGCGTGCGCCACGAGCAGTCGCCGGCGCTGCTCGATCGCCGGATGACGTGCCTCGACCGGCGCGGCGCCGAGCTGGCGGCGCTGGTGGCGCGGCTGGGCGCGGCGCCCGACGCGGCGTTGATGGATCGCGCGCTCGACGCCGTCGCGCGCGCCTGCCGCCGATCGACGCCTGCGCCGACGCCGAGGCGCTGGTGTCGGCGGTGCCGCGGCCGACCGACCCGGCGCGCCAGCGCGATCTGGCGGCCGCCGAGGCCGCGGTGGCCGCGGCCCGCGCCGGGAGCTACGCCGCCGACGCCCGCCACACCCGCGCGCTGGCGCGCGCCGGCGTCGAGCTCGCCGAACGCGCGGGCTGGAGCGTGCTGGTCGCCGAGGCCCTGGTCACCGACGTCGATGCCGCGCTGATCGCCGGCGACTACGCCGGCCTCGACGACGAGGTGTTCCGCGCCGCGCGGCTCGCGACCGAGGCCCGCGCCGAGCCCGCCGCGGCCGCGGCGTGGATCGCCGGCGTCAGGGTGCTGGCGGCGCTGGGGCGGCCGCAGGAGGCGCTGGCGATCGCGCACGCCGCCGACGCCGCGCTGGCGCGGCTGGACCGGCCCGGGCCGCAGCCGGCGGCGCTGCTCGAGGCCGAGGCCGCGGCGCTCGAGGCCACCGGCGACTTCGCCGCCGCGATGGCGCGCGACGATCAGGCCCTCGCGCTGCGCACCGCCGCCACTGGCGCCGACGCCCTGCCGGTGGGTGACGTGCTCAACCACAAGGCGATCCTGGCCTCGCGGCAAGGCGACCACGCCGGCGCCGAGGCGCTGCATCGCCGCGTGCTCGCGCTGCGCACGCGCCTGCTCGGCGCCGACCATCCCGACGTCGCGTCCTCCCTCGACAACCTCGGCGCCGTCATCTACCACCAGGGCCGGCTCGACGAGGCCGCCGCGCTGTACCAGCAGGCGCTGGCCGCGCGCCGCGCCGCGCTCGGCCCCGACCACGAGGACGTCGGCACCTCGCTCAACAACCTCGGCGGCGTCTACCTCGATCGCGGCGAGCTGGCAGCCGCCGAAGATCACTTCGCCCGGGCCCTCGCCACCTGGGCGCGCGTGTTCGGTCAAGAGCACCCGTCGCTGGCCATCCCGCTCGGCAACCTCGGCGACGTCGCGCTGGCCCGCGGCGACGCCGCCCGCGCGCTCGTCGTCTGCCGCCGCGCCTACGCCGTCGAGGCGAAGGCCTCCGGCGACCGCTCGCCCGAGCTGGCCTACAGCCTCACCTGCGAGGGCGAGGCGCTCACCGCCGCCGGGCAGCCCGCCGCCGCGATCGACGTCCTCGCGCGCGCCCTCGAGCTGCGCGAGGCCGCCGCCGTCGACGCCGCCGAGCTCGCGCGCACCGCCTCGCGCTGGCGATCGCGCTCGACGCGCGCGGCCTCGATCGCCCGCGGGTCGTGCGGCTCGCCCAGGCCGCCCGCGACGCGTTCACCGGTCCGGCCGCCGCGGCGCGCCGCGCGCGGGCCGAGGCGCTGGTGCGGGGACGGTGAGCTCGACCCGCCGCACATCCCGCGGATCGAGCGCGCGCGCGCCCTCGGCGGCACCGCCGGCGCCGCCGGCGCCATCGAGCGGACCCGCGTAGAACGCGTCGTCGGCGCGGTCCGTCGCGTCGAGCGTCCAGGTCCGGACCTTCGGCGCGATCGCGGCCACGTCGTCGGCGTGCCGCCAGGCCTCCGCGCCGGTCACGTCGTGCTGATGGGCGGGGAGTGCCACGCGGAGCCGCCATCACGCGCGCTCGACCGCTGGTGATGCGCGTCCCGCGGTAGGCTCGGCCGATGTCGTGGCTCAAGCGCGTCCTCGGACGGGGGCGGCCGACCGATCCGGCCGAGCCCGACGTCAGCTGCTCGTTCTGCGGGCGCCACCGCCGCGAGGTCCGCAAGCTCGTCTCCGGACCGGGGGTGTACGTCTGCGACGGGTGCGTGCTCTTGTGCGACCAGATCCTCGACGACGAGGCCCACAAGGACGGCGAGGCCAGCTACTACGCGGGGGCGCTCCTGAGCGCGGTCGCACAGCTCGGCGCGCACGCCCCCTACGCCCGCGCCCGGCCCGCCTTGCGCGCCGTGATCGAGCTTGGCCGCCGCCACCGGCTCGTGCTGCGTGAGGTGATGGGCTCGGCCGTGCACCTCGACGACCTCGACACCGCGGTCGCCGCGCTCCGGGCCATCCCGGCGGCCGACCGCACCCCGATCGACACGATCGATCTCGGCGGGCTCCTCGCCGATCTCGAACACCACGACGAGGCCGTGACGGCGCTCGCGACCGTCGAGCCGGGCGCCGTCGACGGGATCGGCGCCGTGCTCCACACGCTGCACGACGTCCAGGCCCGGCTCGAGCGCGGTGGGCTCGACGCGAGCGCGATCGCGACGCTGCGCGGTCGGGTCACGGAGCTCGAGGGCGCGACCGCCACCCTCCCTGCGGGCGCGAGCGCGGACGCCGTCCGCGCGCGGCGGCTCGGCGTCATGACCGTGGCCGCGCTCGCCGCTCGCTCCCTCGACGCGGCCGAGCACAGCGCGCGCGCCTACCTGGCCGCCTGCCCAGACTGCGCGCTGGCGCACCACTACCTGGCCCGGGTCCTCACCGCCCGCGGCGACGTCGGTGGCGCGCGCGCGGCCCGCGCCGCCGGCCTCGAATTTGCCCACCCGGAAGGCCCCTACGCCGCCCGCCTGTCGTCCACCACCGCCGAGTCCTCGCCGTTCCGCTGACCGCGCGTACGTGCCTGCGGCGGCGGGCGCCGAGCGCCGCCGTCGTGCACCTGGATCTCGATCGCCACCTCTCCCACGGCCGCGACGCGCGCACCGATGCGCCACGTCATCGCGCGCGCGCCAAGGCAGGCGACTATCTCGAGCGTCGCGTGTCGGATAGCTAATGATCTTGAATTGTTGAGGCGGTTCGCCGGGGCTCCCGTCGGATCTCGCGGCGGGAGATTATGGAGCGACCATCAGATCGTGGTACCGACGGGTGGTGCGCCGCATCCCCGCGTTCCAAGCGCGACGTGGAGCGGACGGCAGAGCGCGCCGGAACCACCCGACCCAGCCCGGCCGCCCGACGATTCGCGCCCGACCGCGTGGCCGGCGCAGCCGATCGCGTTCGCGGCCGACGTCGTCCAGCGTAGCTACCAGCTGTGGCTGTTGACCAAGGCGCGGTTCAGCCCGACCGAGCGGCAGCGCCTGTTCGGCCTGACGATCCTGATCGGCGGCGTGTGCGGCCTGGTCGCGGTGGCGTTTCACCTCAGCATCCGCTGGGTCGAGTCGATCACGATCGAGCCGGCGTTCGAGGCCACCGGCGACATCTGGATCGCGTGGGTGATCGCGGTGCCGACGCTCGGCGCGCTGGTGTCGGGGGTGATGCTCTACTACCTGCCGGGCGCGCGCGGCAGCGGCGTGCCCCAGGTCAAGGTCGCCTACGCCAGCAAGGTCATGAAGCTGCGGCTGCGCGACTCGGTCGGCAAGTTCGTGATCGGCACGATCCAGATCGGCACCGGCTCGTCGCTCGGGCGCGAGGGCCCGACGGTGCAGATCTGCTCGGGCGTCGCCAAGGCCATCGGCAAGCTCGGCGGCGTCACGGCCCAGAACCTCAAGCTGCTCCTGCCGGTCGGCTCGGCCGCCGGGATCGCCGCCGCCTTCAACGCGCCGATCGCCGCGGTCACGTTCACGATCGAGGAGATCGTCGGCAAGCTCGACCAGACGCTGCTGTCGGGCGTGATCGTCGCCGCCGCGCTCGCCGCCGTGGTCGAGCGCAGCGTGCTCGGCGAGAACCCGGTCTTCACGATCCCGATGGGCTACGGCCTCGACCACGCGTCGTCGCTCGTGATCTACGCCGCGCTCGGGGTCGTCGCCGCGCTGGTGTCGGTGGCGTTCACCGAGTCGCTGCTGGTGCTGCGCAAGCGCTTCAACGCGTCGACCCGCATGCCGGTGTGGTTCCGCCCCGCGATCGGCGGCCTCGTCACCGGCGTGCTCGCGGTCACCGCGATGTACCTGGTCCACACCCGCGGCATCACCGGCGGCGGCTACGGGGTCCTGGGCGGCGCGCTGTCGGGCCAGTACGTCGTCGGCGTGCTGCTGGCGCTGGGCGCGCTCAAGCTGGTCGCGACGGTGTTCTCGTACGCCAGCGGCGGCGCCGGCGGCATCTTCGCGCCGTCGCTGTTCATGGGCGCGATGCTGGGCGGCGCGTTCGGCGCGCTCGACGTCGAGGTGTTCGGCCACGCCCACTCCGAGGTCGGCTCGTTCGCGCTGGTCGGCATGGGCGCGGTGTTCGCGGGCACGGTCCGGGCGCCGATCACGTCGGTCCTGATCATCATCGAGATGACCGCGGGCTACGGCCTGACGCTGCCGCTGATGATCGCGAACATGATGGCCTACGGCCTCGCGCGCCAGCTCCGGCCGACCCCGATCTACGAGGCGCTGCTCGAGCAGGACGGCGTCCAGCTCCACCCCAAGGTGATCGACGCGATCGACGGCCTGGCGATCGACAAGGTCAAGCTCGACGTCGACTACGCGACGTTCACGCCGAGCGAGGGCGCGCGCCGGATGCTGCAGGTGCTGTCGACCGCCGGGCGCCAGGAGGTGTTCCCGGTGCTCGACAAGAGCCAGCGCCTGGTCGGCCTGATCGTGCTCGCCGACCTGACCGCGCTCGCCGCCGAGTCGGATCTCGAGGGCCTGGTGTGCGCCGCCGACATCATGCGCCCGCCGGTCGCGCTGCGCCCGGTCGAGGTCGTCAACCACGCGCTCCACGTGATGATGTCGATGGGCGTGCGCGAGCTGCCGGTGGTCGACGCCGAGCGGCGCGTGCTCGGGCTCCTCGACGAGGCCGCGATCGCCCACGAGTACATGCGCGCCCGGACCGCGAGCAAGGCCGCGGCCGAGGCCGAGGCCGCGGGCGACGCCGACACCGAGCTGCTCGAGATCCCGCGCGACGCGGTCTGAGCCGCGCGCGCCCCGCGATCGCGATCCTCGGCAGTTGCGCCGCGTGCGCGCGAATCTCGTTGACGCGTCAGCGCGAACCTGGCATTGGTGCGTCGTCATGTTCGTGCTCGCTCTCGACTCATCAGCGTCAGCGTCATCGCGCTGCCCGTCCCGGTCGATCCGGCGCCGGGCCGCCGAGGGGACCGCGCACGTCTCGAGAGCCTAGCCAGCGCACATCGCGCCGATCGGGCCCCGGACCCAGCGTCCCGGGGCCCGACTTCGTTTCGGGCCCGCGTCAGGCCCGAGGAGCGCGGATGGTCCGTGGTCTCGACAGCGCCCGACGCGGTCGCATCAGGTGGGTCGCCCACCCACGAGGACACGTGTCATGCAGAAGCTCATCGTCAACGTCGGTACGATCGGTCACGTCGACCACGGCAAGACCACGCTGACGGCCGCCCTCACGCAGGTGATGGCGCGCCGGCACGGCGGCGTCGGCCTGGCGTTCGATCAGATCGACAGCGCCCCGGCCGAGCGGGCCAAGGGCATCACGATCAACCTGGCCCACGTCGAGTACGAGTCGGCCCGGCGTCGCTACGCCCACGTCGACTGCCCCGGCCACGCCGACTACGTCAAGAACATGATCACCGGCGCGTCGCAGATGGACGGCGCGATCCTGCTGGTCGACGGCACCCAGGGCTCGCAGGCGCAGACCCGCGAGCACATCCTCCTGGCGCGCCAGGTCGGCGTGGCGCACCTGGTCGTGTTCGTCAACAAGCTGGACGTGGCCGACCGCGAGCTGGTCGACCTGGTCGTGCTCGACGTCGACGAGCTGCTGCGCGGCTTCGGCTACGTCGACGTGCCGGTGGTCTGCGGCTCGGCGCTGCAGGCGCTGGCGGCGGCCACGGCCGGGCGCCTGGACGATCCGTGGGTGGCGACCATCGAGGAGCTGGTCGCGACGATGGATCGCGCCATCCCCGATCCGGTGCGCGACGTGACGGCGCCGTTCCTGATGGCGGTCGAGGGTGTCCACACCATCGACGGCATCGGCACGGTCGTCACCGGTCGAGTCGGCCGCGGCACGCTGCCGGTCGGCGCCAAGGTCGAGCTGGTCGGTCGCCGCGACGGCGAGATCGAGGAGATCGTCGTCACCGGCGTCGAGTCGTTCCACCGCGAGCAGCGCGAGGCCCGCGCCGGCGAGAACGTCGGCCTGCGCCTGCGCGGGGTCAAGCGCGACGAGATCGCGCGCGGCATGGTGCTGGCGGCCCCCGGGTCGCTGGCGCCGCACCGCGGCGGTCGCGCCGAGCTGTACCTGCTCACCACCCGCGAGGGCGGTCGCGCCAAGGCGATCCGGACCGGCTACCGGCCGCAGCTGTTCGTCGGCGCCACCGACGTCACCGCGACCCTCGACGTCGGCGTCGAGATGCTGCCCGGGGCCCGGGCCGAGGTCGGGTTCGCGCTCGACCGGCCGATCGCGCTCGAGCCCGGCGTCCGGTTCGCCGTCCGCGAGGGCGGGCGCACGATCGGCGCCGGCCTGGTCACCGAGGTCGGGTAGCGCCGCACCAGCGATGAAGTCAGGCGGCCGGAGTCCCCTCGGACTCCGGCCGTCGCATTTTCGGCCGTCGCATTTTCGGACGGCGCGGGCGCGGCGGGCGCGCCGGTCGCGGCGGTCACGGCGGTCACGCGGTGCCGCGGACCGTGCGCGCGTGACGCTCGGCGGTGGTCGCGACGGTCGGTCGACGCTGACCGCGCACGCGCGTGCATCGCGGTCGCGGCGCTCACGGCGCGGCGGACCGCGTACAATCGCGCGCGTGATGATCGGCCGCGACCGCGACGCCTGGGGCCACGCGCCCGTCGGAGGCGTCGATGTGCTGGAGCGCTGAGGTCTCGGCGGCGTTCGCGGTGGCCGAGTGGGCCGGCGTCGCGTGGCTGTGGCGCCGCGACCGGCCGCTCGACCGCCCGTTCGCGATCGCGGTGAGCCCGATCGCCGCGCAGGAGGCGGTGCAGTGGCTGCTGTGGGAGCACATCGCGGTCCGCGCCGACGCGTGCGACCGCGTCAACGTGATCGCCAGCCTGGTCGTCCGGCTGCTGATCGGCCTGGTCCCGCTGGCGTGGGTCTGGTTCGCGCAGCGCGGGTCGCCGCGGCCCCGGCTCGCGCGGGCGTTCCTCGTCACCACGCTCGGGTTCGTGGTCGTGCGCGCGGCGCTGATCGTCGGCGCGTTCGCGGCCGGGCCCGCGCGCTGCACGGTCATCGGGCCCAACCACCACCAGGCCTGGGCCAGCTTCCTCGCGCACTACGCCGGGCTCCAGCCCGCGCTCGACGTCGTCTTCTTCACGCTCTACTGGGCGCTGCCGGTCGGCGCGCTGGTGCTGCTGTTCCGGCCGCGCTGGCTCGGGCTGCTCTTGACCGCGATCATCGTCGGCACGCTCGCGACGACGATGGCCCTGCTGGCGCTCGAGGAGTTCGGCTCGATGTGGTGCTGGTCGAGCGCGGCGCTGATCGTCGTCGCGCTGGCCACCGGCGCGCGCGGCCGCCGCGGTACCACGGCCCGACGATGACGGCCGACGATCGCTACCGGGTCTCGATCGAAGGCGGCCGCGTGGTCATGGACATGCGCGCGCCGCTCGACATGGAGTGGTCGGTGCCGGCCGGAGAGGTGCTCACCGAGGGCCGCGCCGCCGACTGGATCCGGTCGTGCATGGGCGAGGACGAGCTCGCGCGCATCCGCGAGCTGATCCGGTCGCCGCCGCCGCCGCCGGTGCTGCCGGTGGTCGAGGCGGTCGACGGGCTGGTCGAGCCGCTGCGCGCGTTCGCGCTGGATCTCGCGGTCCACTTCGGGGTCGAGCACGGCGCCGACGCGCTGCGCCTGCGCGCGTGGACGATGCCCGAGCGCGACCTCGATCGCAGCACGAGCTGGTCCGAGCACCTGGTCGCCGACCTCGACGACGCGGATCATTGCATCCGGTTCATGGCGCAGAACGCCTACTGGCACGAGGGCGCGCGGTCGCGCTCGACCGTGCACGTCCACGCCTGGGCCCGCGCGCTGGCGAGCAGGCGCGACATCGTCGCGGAGGCGGTCGGCCCGCTCGAGGTGACGCTGGCGGTCGTCGCCGACGACGTGGCCGCGGTGACGCGCCTGCTCGAGGCGCGCCTCGGGCCGGTCGGCGCGCGGGTCCGGTGGGGCGGGCGCTGACCGAGGGCTCGCCGAGCACGGCGGCGGCGCGGGCCCGCACGCGCGCGGCCAGCTCATCGAGCGGGCCGGGCCCGAGCGGACGGCGCACCAGGTAGGCCGCTCAGCCGCGCGACGGGAACACGCCGTCGATCGCGATGATGTAGGTGAGCGCCAGGTACGGCTGCATGTTGCTCGCGCCGGCGGCGGCCGCGGTGGCGCCGGTGCCCGCGGCGACCGTCGTCGATGGCAGCGCCGCGTCGCCGCCCTGGGTCCCGGGCGGCCCGTGGATGGGCACGCGGCCGCGCAGGTCGGGCAGCGCGAACGTGGTACGGCCGTCGCCGCCGTAGGTGGTGCCCAGCAGCGAGAACAGCGCCGCGAAGTGCTGGATCGGCATCATCCGGCCGTCGCACGCGGCCCAGCCGGTGGGCACGAACGCGCCGGCGAACAGCTTGATCTCTCCGAGGATCGGCATGGTCACTCCGTCGAGGCGCGCGCCGGGTACACGCCGGCGACGGCGATGAGGTACTGCGTGGTCAGGTCAGGCTGGGCGTTGGCGCCGGCCGCGGCGACGGTCGCGCCGGTGCCGGCGGCGACCTCGATCGAGGCGACGGTGGCGTCGCCTCCGCGTGTGCCCGCCGGCAGCGCGGGGCTGGCGCCGACGACCACGCGGCCGCGCAGGTCGGGCAGCGCGAACGTGTCGACGCCGGTGCCGCCGAACCGGGTCTGGAGCAGCGCGTACAGCGCCATGTTGTCGGCGATCGCGAGGAGCTGACCGTCGCACGGCGCCCAGCCCCTGGGCGCGAACCTGCCGGCGAACATCCGCAGCTCGCCGAGCATCGGTCGGTCGCCGTCGTCGTTGGGCACCGGCTCGCCGACGATCGTGCCCGCGGGCGGTGGCTCGGGCTCGACCATCGCCGGCGGGTCCGTCACGGGGCCCGCGTCGGGCGATGCCTCGACGACGCCGCCGGCGTCCGCCTCGGGGGCGGGCGGCGGTGGTCCGAGCGGCGCGGTCATCGGTCCGCACGCGGGCAACGCCACCGCGGCCGCGACCCCGGCGCCGCTCCACTGCAAGAACTCGCGTCGCTTCACGGCGCCGACGATACACCAGACGCGATCAACGGGGCCGCACGGTCAGCGCGCGCGGGCACGGCCTCGACGTGACCGATCGGGAACGGCCCAGGGACGATCTCGAGGCGGGTGACCTCGAAGCCGCCGGCCGCGAGCGCGGCGCGCAGGCTGTCGGCGTCGAACCGTCGCCGGCCCGGGAACCCGGTCAACGCGAACACCCGCGACAGCAGCGCCGCGCGCCAGGTCGCGCGATGGAGATAGGTCGGGGCCACGAGCACGCCATCGGGGTGGAGCACGCGGCGCAGGCTGGCCAGCGCCCGCGGCAGATCGGGCACGAGGTGCAGCACGTTGGCGGCGACGACCGCGTCGAAGCTGGCGTCGGCGTAGGGCAGGTCGTACAGGTCGGCCCGGGCGCAGGTGACGTTGGCGAGGCCGGCCGCGCGCACGGTCGCCGCGAGCTGATCGACCATCGCGTCGGCGTAGTCGGTGGCGATCAGCGCGCCGACCTCGGGCGCGATCGCGGTGGTGAAGGCGCCGGTCCCCGCCGCGAGCTCGAGGACCTGGGCGCGGCCGCGCACGGCGGTGGCCGCGAGCACCCGCGCGCACGCCAGCGGCCCGTCGAGCAGGCGCGTCGAGCGATCGTAGCGTCGCGCGTGGCGCTGCCAGTACGCGTGGCCGGGGTCCGGCGGTGCGACGTCAGGAGCGCGCGGGGCGGTCATGCTCAGGGATAGCACCGCCGGCGGCGGCGCCGCGCGAACGCGAGCCGTCGCGCGATCGTCGTCGGCGGCGAACGCGAGCGCGGGGCACATCGGGACGGCGTGGTCGAGACAACCTCGGCGCGCTCGCGTAGCGTCGGCGGATGCGCCGCGCTCACTGCACGATCCTGATCGCCCTCGCCGTCGTCCCGATGGTGACCGCCTGCGGCAAGCAGGCAGACAAGCAGACCGACAAGCAGACCGACAAGCAGACCGACAAGCAGACCGACAAGCAGACCGACAAGCAGGCCTCGCAGGCCGCGGAGCCGACGGTCCAGATCGGCGCCTACACGGTGCCGGTGCCGTCGGGGTGGCGCACCGAGTCGGATCCGTCCGACGGCCGGGTCGCCCTCCAGACCGTGCAGCGCGACCCGCCGGTGAGCGTCGTGCTGTCGAAGGCGCCCGAGCCGCTGCCGTTCGACCCGACCGACCCCGCCGCGTGCGCCGCCAACGGCCGCAACCTCGGCGATGTGATCGAGGCGCCGGCGGTGATCGAGCTGCCCGCCGGCCGGGCGTGCGCGGTGCGCGCGGCCCGGGGCGAGCGGCTGACGTCGATGGTGGTGCTGGCCGCCGACGGCCACGGCCTGATGGCCCAGTGCATCTATCGCGACCAGGCCGACGTCGGCGACTGTGACGCGATCTTCAAGCGGATCGCCCGCGCGCGCTGATCACGGCGCTGGGCAGGGCCGCCGCTGGCGCGTCGCCGCGGTCGGACGCCCTGCGGATCGAGCAGACCGCCGCCGTCCCCGCGCGTCCGGCTCGGCGAGACGGGCTCGCGACATCGACGGACCGCGGCCGCGCCAGACCGTGCGGTCCGGCGACCTCGGTGAGGTACGATGGGCCGATGGCGCGGACGATCCGGCTCACCCTCGCGGTCGTCGTGGCGATGCTGTGGTTGGGCCGGGCGCGGCCGGCCCAGGCCCAGTACATCTGCGCCAACTTCTTTCCGACCGCGACCGGCACCTACGCCGATCTGCTGCCGGTGACGGTCAGCGGGGTGACCACGACCGCGACGGCGCACGGGATCACCGGGCTCGCGCTGGGCGGGGCGAGCCCGACCTGCACGACCTACCAGCTCGGGCAGATCGTGGCGCGCTTCGACTTCGAGCTGGTCGACGTCGACCCCGGCGAGCGCTTCACCGTCGACCTCAACGGCAGCGCCTACCCGCTGACCGCGGGTCACCTGATCATGAACCCCTACGGCACGGCCCAGCCGGTGACGGTCATCGCCGGCGGCGTCGAGGCGAGCGGCGGCGACGGCTCGGGCTACCTCGAGATCACCGAGCCGATGATGACCCAGCTGCGCGTGTGCGGCAGCGGCGGCGACGGCGTGATCGTCCGGATCACGATCAACTCGTACTGCCAGTGCGGCAACGGCAACAAGCACTTCAACGAGGACTGCGACGACGGCGGGTTCGTCGCCGGAGATGGCTGCTCGCCGGTCTGCGAGATCGAGTCCGGCTGGGTGTGCACGGGCAACCCCAGCGCGTGCTCGATGACCTGCGGCAACGGCGCGCTCGAGCCGGGCGAGCAGTGCGACGACGGCGGCAACGTCGGCGGCGACGGCTGCACGGCCGCGTGCGTGATCCAGTCGGGCTGGGTGTGCGCCGGCGGCGGGCCGGGCTCGTGCGAGCCCGACGTCGACTTCGACGGCGTCGGGGGCAGCGGCGACAACTGTCCGACCGTCGGCAACCCGAGCCAGACCGACGGTGACGGCGACGGCCCCGGCGACGCCTGCGACAACTGCCCGGCGGTGGTCAACACGCTGCAGTTCGACAGCGACGGGGACGGCGCCGGCGACGCCTGTGACAGCTGCGCGATGCTGCCCAACCCGTCGCAGACCGACAGTGACTTCGACGGCGTCGGCGACGCCTGCGACAACTGCGTGATGCTGGCCAACCCGCTGCAGTTCGACAGCGACGGGGACGGCGTCGGCGATGCCTGCGACAACTGCGTGATGGTGCCCAACCCGCTGCAGGCCGACAGCGACGGCGATGGCCTCGGGGATGTGTGCGATCCGACGCCGATGGGGGTCGACGCGGGCGTGGTGGACGCGGGCGTGGTGGACGCGGGCGTGGTGGACGCGGGCGTGGTGGACGCGGGCGTGATCGACGCGCCGCTGGTCGACGCGCCGCTGGTCGACGCGCCGCTGGTCGATGCGCCGCTGGTCGACGCGCCGCTGGTCGATGCGCCGCTGGTCGACGCCGGGCTGATCGACGCGCCGCTGATCGACGCCGGGCTGATCGACGCGCCGCTGATCGACGCCGGGCTGATCGACGCGCCGGACCCGACCGCGGACGCGATGCCCGGGCTCGACGCCGCGCCGCGCGACGCCACCGCGCTCGACGCGCCGCCGGACCTGCCTGGCGACGCGGGCGGGTGCTGCCAGACCGGTGGCTCGCCCGCGTCGGCGCTCGCGCTCGCGGCCGCGACCGCGGCGCTGGTGCGTCGTCGTCGCCGTCGCGACTGACCCCCGGGCCGCCGCGCAGCCGGGGATTTCCGTTGCAGTCGGCATAGCCGCGGCGAACAATCGAGGGATGCGAGCGATCTCTCCTTCGCACGTGGTGGTGCCGGGCGCGTGGCAGACCCCGGCGGGTGGCCGCGGCCTCGGGGCCGTGATCATCGCCGCGGCCGCCCTGGCGGTCGCGCTGCTCGCGGTGGCCGCGGTGCTGGTCGGCCAGGTGTTCGATCACGGCGCCGGCCCGATCAGGGTCGGGATGGTCGCGACCGTGACGCTGATCGGCGCGCTGATCACCGCGGTCACCGCGCGGTACGAGGGCGTGTCGCCGTGGGCGCAGGCGGCGGTGGTGCTGGCCGCGGTCATGGCCGGCCTGGCGGTGGTGCTCGCGGCGATGTGGCAGGTCGTCCACGCCCACCATCCGTTGGTCGCCGAGCTGTACCCGCTGACCGACGTCGCGGCGACCTACGCGCTCCGCGCTGGCGCGGTGGTGCTGGTGGCCGCGCTGGTGCTCGGGCGCGGCTCGACCGTCACGCCGCGCTGGCTCACCGCGATCGCGGCCCTGGCGATCGCCGACGTGCTCGCGACGGCGCTGTGGCTGCCGGTGTACGCGGCGTCGACGTCGCAGTCGGCGGAGCTCACGGCGGCGTTCGTGCGCGCGACGCTGGTGCCGGCGCTGGCGCCGCCGCTGGTGGTCGCGGCGATCATCGCCGGCGTCGCGACCTGGCGGCCGGGCTGGCTCCGCGCCGCGCGGTGGCCGCTGGCGGCGATCACTGGCTGGTTGGTGATGGTGGCGATCGGGGCGATCGATCTGGGCGGCACCCACGAGGACCACGCCGCGCAGCTGTACACGCAGTACGTGCCGGTGCTGATCGGCGGGTGGTGGTTCGCGATCATGACGATCGTCGCGGTCGCGCTCGCGCACATCCGGGGCCTGCGGCGCGCGCGCCGCGCGCAGCGCTCGGCGGCGATCCAGCGCGGGACCGTGGTGGTCGAGGCGCCGGCCAGCACGACGGTCGCGACGCTGCACCACCGCGGCTGGCTAGCGGGGCTGGCGCCGCAGTGCCAGGGCTTCACGCTGCGCACCGCCCATGGCGACCTCGCGGTGCCGGCGGGGGGCGACGTGGTCAGCCCGACGCCGCCCTGGGCCGCGCAGGCGGGCACCGGCGCGATCGTGCCGGCGCTGGGCGACGGCGACGAGGTCGAGGTCGCCGGGTTCACGACCGCGACCACCGGCGAGGGGCCGTTCCGGATGACCACGCGTCCGGTGCTCGGGACCCGGGGCGCGATCGTGTTCACCGCGCGGCGGCGCGACGAGCCGGTCGGCCGCGATCTGGTGCTGCGGGTGTGGCAGCCGTGCGCGGTGCTGCTGGCGGCCAGCGTGGCCGCGGCGCTGCCGGCGCTCATGGGCCTGCTGAAGTAGGCGGCGCAGGTCGCTCGCGCGGGCTGGGCGGGCGTACCGTCGCGCCGTGTCCGCGCAGTCGTACGAGCGACCGGTCGAGCACCTGACCGACCAGCTCGAGCTCGCGCGGTTGATGCTGGCGATCGCCGCGCGCGCGCGCCAGATGAGCGACCTGGCGAACGGCGACGACGATCTCGAGCTCGCGCGCCTGCGGACCGAGCTGACCCGGCGCGACCTGCACAGCCGCGCCCGCGCCGAGGCGTCGGAGCTGGCGCTGGTGCCGCTCGAGCGCTTGCGCCGCGCGTTCGACCTGCGGCCGACCGAGCTGCGGGTGCTGGTGCTGCTGATCGGGCTCGAGCTCGACGTGGCGCTGCGCGAGCAGGTGCGCGCGCTGATGGACGACGGCCAGCGGCCGCACCCCGACGTCGGGCTCCTGGCCGAGCTGCTCTACGTCGGGGCCGAGCGCACCCGCGTCCCCGACGAGCTGGGCCGCGACGGCAGCCTGGCGCGCCACGCGCTGATCCGCGTCGAGGGCCTGGCCGACACGCCGTTCGTGCTGCGGCGGGTGCGCGTGGCCGAGCGCGTGGTCGAGCTGGCGCACGGCAAGGACGTGCTCGATCGCGGGCTGGCGCGGGTGGCCGAGCTGGTGTCGGCGCGGCCGCGCGACGCGCTGGTGCTCGACGACGCGCAGTTCGAGGAGCTGTGCGGCCTGGTGCGCGCGGCGATCGAGCGCGACCGCGAGGGCGTGGCGCACCCGGTGCTGCTGCTGTCAGGGCCGGAGGGGTCGGGGCGCAAGGCGATGCTGGCGACGGCGGCGGCGCGGCACGGGCTGACGACGTTGCGGGTGCGGGCGCGGGCGCTGCCGAAGGACGAGGCGGGGCTGCGTGCGCTGGGCCCGGTGCTGCTGCGGGAGGCGGTGCTGTGGCGGGCGGTGATCGTGCTCGACGAGCTGGATCAATATGTGGCGGACGGGGCGGTCCGGATCGACGAGGCGCTGCTGGGCGGGGCGGCGGCGCCGGTGGCGGCGACGTGCGGGCGGATCACCGGGCGGCCGCCGCAGCTGGGGCGCGGGACGGTGGTGCTCGAGGTCGGCGTGCCCGGCGAGCGTGCGCGCGAGGCGCTGTGGCAGCGGGCGCTGCCGGCGGGGACCGACGCGGCGCTGGCGCGGTGGGCGGCGGAGCGGTACTTCGTGACGCCGGGGGTGATCGGGGCGGCGGCGACGGCGGCGGTGGCGAAGGCGCGGGCGCGGGCGGAGGCGGACGAGGCGCCGCAGGTGGTGGCGCCGGATCTGCATGAGGGGCTGCGCGGGGTGCTCGACGCGAAGCTGGCGACGTTGGGGATGCGGATCACGTGGCGGCAGACGTGGAGCGATCTGGTGCTGCCGGAGGAGGCGGTCGCGGAGGTGCGGGAGTTCATCGCGCGGATCCGGCACCGGCGGCAGGTCTACGAGGGGTGGGGGTTCGGGCGGAAGGTGGCGAAGGGGCTGGGGCTGTCGGCCTTGTTCTCGGGGCCGCCGGGGACGGGCAAGACGATGGTGGCGGGGCTGATCGCGGAGGAGCTGAAGCTGGACCTGTACCAGGTGGACCTGTCGAAGGTGGTGAGCAAGTGGGTCGGGGAGACGGAGAAGAACCTGGGCGAGCTGTTCGACGCGGCGGAGGCGGGGCACGCGATCTTGCTGTTCGACGAGGCCGACTCGCTGTTCGCGAAGCGGACGGCTGTGCAGTCGAGCAACGATCGGTACGCGAACCTGGAGGTGAACTACCTGCTGCAGCGGATGGAGTCGTACGCGGGGATCGTGATCCTGACGACGAACCACGAGACGTCGATCGACGAGGCGTTCCGGCGGCGGCTGTCGTTGCGGGTCGACTTCCCGGTGCCAGAGCCGGACGAGCGAGCGCGGCTGTGGCGGACGCTCTTGCCGAAGGAGGCGGCGGTGGCCGCGGACATCGATCACGACGCGCTGGCGGCGCGGTTCGAGATGACGGGCGGGTACATCAAGAACGCGGCGCTGCGGGCGGCGTTCCTGGCGGCCGACGAGGGCACGGCGATCGCGATGCGCCACCTGCTGCGCGCGGCCCGGTCGGAGTACCAGGCCATGGGCAAGGTCGTCAGCCAGCTCTGACCTGGGGCGCGCGGAATGAGCGGCGGTTAGGGCTCCAACCGGGTGCTTGTGATCCGTCCACGGCGTCGAGGCGCCCCAAGGGCGAGGCGCAACGACGAAGGGCTACTGCCTGTAACTCGAGGAGTTGGAACGAAGCCCACGGGGATGGATCGGCGGCGTGGCGGGTTCAGAATCATCCGGTCGGAGCACTAGCGCGCGTCGAGCGCCGGCCCGAAGCGCGGGCTGGTCATCGCGATCGTCATCGCGGGCGCCGCGCGGCCTGGCCCACCGCTCACGAGCTCGCCAGCGCCGCAGCCTTCCGGTCCTGGATCTGCGCGTAGGTCGTGTGCTGCTCGCCGTACGCCTTGCGCGCGATCGCGATCGCCGCGTCGTACACGCGCGTCGCGAGCCGGACGTTCCCACTCGCGAGGCACCGATGCGCGAGCTCGTCGAGCCGCACGATCGAGCTCGCACCACCCACGATGGTCTCGGGCATGTCACGCGACAACAGATCGTCGACGAACGCGGACGCCGCCCGCACGTTGTCGTCGTTGCCAGTTCCCGCCGACGCCTGGAACAAGTTCGAGAGGATCCAGTACGTGTACGGGTGCCACGCCCCGAAGTGATGCAGGCACAGCGTCAGCGCCTGGCGCCCGATGCCGATGCTCTCGCCGAGCTCTTGATCCTTCCAGGCGTCGCCCATCGCCCCGGCGAGCTGTTCGAGGAGCGCGGTCGCGTCGGCGATGGACCGCGCGGGCTCCGCGTCGGCGCCGGCCAGATCCAGCACGTGCAGCTCGTGGCCCGGCGGCGGATGCCGCGCGAACTCCCAGCCGCGCCGCTGTGCTTCCTCGAGCACGAGGTGCGCGAGCCCGTGCCGTCCGTCGAGCGGATCGACCAGCACCGGCCTCGCGGTCGGCGCTCGTGCGGCGAGCAGGTCGCACACCGCCGCGATCGTCTCGCCGCGCTCCACGAAGAGCTGGCCGTCGGCCGAGAGCACGCCCGACAGGGTGGTCGCGCCGGCCGCGCGCGGAAATCGGAGCACCAGCCACGGCGTCGAGGTCATCGTCGACGACGCTAGCAGATTCGCGATCGCACGACCTCATGGCGGAGCGGCGTCCCTCGTCGCGGGCACCACGACCTCCGCAGCGCGGACGAGCCACCAACCCGGACCGGTCGCCGGCCCGCCGCGTTCTGGTACGGTGCCCTCCGTGACGCCCACGCCGTACGGGACGCCGGCCGAGCACCTGCACGACCACCTGCGCCTGGCTCGGCTCGCGCTGCGGGCGGCGGTGCGTCGGCGCCAGCTCGGTGACCCCGCCCACTTTGCCGACGACGGTGAGCTCGCGGGCCTGCGCGCGGAGCTCGCGGACGGCCTCGCCCTCGTCGACGCGCGCGCCGCGGCGTCGGCGCCCGCGACCGTGCCGTTGCGGCGCCTGCAGGCGGTCTTCGGGCTGAGCCCGACCGAGCTGCAGGTGCTGGTGCTGCTGATCGGGCTCGAGCTCGATCTGCGGCTGCGCGCGCAGGTCCGCGCGCTGATGAACGACGGCCAGCGCCAGCACCCGGACGTCGGGCTCCTGGCCGAGCTGCTCTACACCACGCCCGCGCGCGCGCGCGCGTCCCCGAGGAGCTGGGGCCCGACGGCACGCTGGTGCGGTACGGGCTGATCCACCTCGAGGGCCAGGCCGACACGCCGTTCGTGCTGCGACGGGTGCGGGCGGTCGAGCGCGTGGTCGAGCTGGTGCACGGCAAGGACGTGCTCGATCGGATGCTGGGTCGGCTGGTCGAGCTGGTGCGGCCGCGCTCGCGCGACGCGCTGGTGCTCGACGACGCGCAGTTCGAGGAGCTGGTCGGCCTGGTCGGCGCCGCGCTCGCGTCGAGCCGACGGGGCGTGGCGCACCCGGTGCTGCTGCTGTCAGGGCCGGAGGGGTCGGGGCGCAAGGCGATGCTGGCGACGGCGGCGGCGCGGCACGGGCTGACGACGTTGCGGGTGCGGGCGCGGGCGCTGCCGAAGGACGAGGCGGGGCTGCGTGCGCTGGGCCCGGTGCTGCTGCGGGAGGCGGTGCTGTGGCGGGCGGTGATCGTGCTCGACGAGCTGGATCAATATGTGGCGGACGGGACGGTCCGGATCGACGAGGCGCTGCTGGGCGGGGCGGCGGCGCCGGTGGCGGCGACGTGCGGGCGGATCACCGGGCGGCCGCCGCAGCTGGGGCGCGGGACGGTGGTGCTCGAGGTCGGCGTGCCCGGCGAGCGTGCGCGCGAGGCGCTGTGGCAGCGGGCGC
Organism: Myxococcales bacterium; assembly: GCA_016717005.1. Taxonomy (NCBI): domain Bacteria; kingdom Pseudomonadati; phylum Myxococcota; class Myxococcia; order Myxococcales; species Myxococcales bacterium. Next base: position 27,757 of record JADJUF010000038.1, read on the forward strand.
TGCCGGCGGGGACCGACGCGGCGCTGGCGCGGTGGGCGGCGGAGCGGTACTTCGTGACACCGGGGGTGATCGGGGCGGCGGCGACGGCGGCGGTGGCGAAGGCGCGGGCGCGCGCGGAGGCGGACGAGGCGCCGCAGGTGGTGGCGCCGGATCTGCACGAGGGGTTGCGCGGGGTGCTCGACGCGAAGCTGGCGACGTTGGGGATGCGGATCACGTGGCGGCAGACGTGGAGCGATCTGGTGCTGCCGGAGGAGGCGGTCGCGGAGGTGCGGGAGTTCATCGCGCGGATCCGGCACCGGCGGCAGGTCTACGAGGGGTGGGGGTTCGGGCGGAAGGTGGCGAAGGGGCTGGGGCTGTCGGCCTTGTTCTCGGGGCCGCCGGGGACGGGCAAGACGATGGTGGCGGGGCTGATCGCGGAGGAGCTGAAGCTGGACCTGTACCAGGTGGACCTGTCGAAGGTGGTGAGCAAGTGGGTGGGGGAGACGGAGAAGAACCTGGGGGAGCTGTTCGACGCGGCGGAGGCGGGGCACGCGATCTTGCTGTTCGACGAGGCCGACTCGCTGTTCGCGAAGCGGACGGCTGTGCAGTCGAGCAACGATCGGTACGCGAACCTGGAGGTGAACTACCTCCTGCAGCGGATGGAGTCGTACGCGGGGATCGTGATCCTGACGACGAACCACGAGACGTCGATCGACGAGGCGTTCCGACGGCGGCTGTCGTTGCGGGTCGACTTCCCGGTGCCAGAGCCGGACGAGCGAGCGCGGCTGTGGCGGACGCTCTTGCCGAAGGAGGCGGCGGTGGCCGCGGACATCGATCACGACGCGTTGGCGGCGCGGTTCGAGATGACGGGCGGGTACATCAAGAACGCGGCGCTGCGGGCGGCGTTCCTGGCGGCCGACGAGGGCACGGCGATCGCGATGCGCCACCTGCTGCGCGCGGCCCGGTCGGAGTACCAGGCCATGGGCAAGGTCGTCAGCCAGCTCTGATCCGGGGCGCGGTCGCGCCGCGATCTCTCTCGCGCCGCGCAACGATGGCGATCAGTGCGCTGGGTCAGCTATCCGCGATGACCTCGGCGACCAGCGCGGCGAAGGTCGCGGGCTGCAGCTCAGTCGCCCGCGACCAACCCGGCGACGCGCACGGCAAACGTCGCGGGCTGATCGAGGAACGGCCAGTGCCCGGCGGGGCTTACCTCGATCGTGGGGACCGCGGCCTCGGCCAGGAGCGCGCGCGAGCGTGGGCTGGCGCCGCCGGGGTGGCCGGCGACGTAGGTGAGCGGCACGGTCAGCGCGGCCCGGCGCCGGGCCGAGTCCTCGTCGCGCGACCACGCGACCAGATCCACCGAGTAGCGCCACAGCTGCGCTGGCGCCGCGGTGGCGAGGCGCTGGCCGTAGCCGGCGATGATCGGATCGGCGTGGGCCGCGAGCCGCGCGCTGACCTCGGCGTGGCCGTGCGCGACGTAGTCGGCGAGCGCGTAGCCGGCGATCTGGCTCGAGTACGTGCAGTCGGGGAGCGCCACGTTGCCGTCGACGTCGATCACCTGGGCGACGACCTCGGGCGCGCGCGCGGCCAGCGCGGTGGCGATGACACCACCCAACGAGTGGCCGATCACCACGACCGGCGCGGCCGGCGCCAGCCAGGTCGCGAGCAGCGCGGCGGTGGCGTCGATCGACGGCGGGCTCGCCCAGGCCGCGGCGCCGGCGTCCTCGAGCGCGCGCGCGCCGCCGTGGCCGGGCAGGTCGATCAGCAGGTGGGCGCAGTGGGCTAGCGCCGCCGCCGCGGTGATCGGCGCGAACGTCGTGGCCAGCTCGCCGAGGCCGTGCAGCCACACGATCGTCGGGCTGGCGGGGCCGGTCGTGGGGCCGATCCGGCGCACCGACCAGCCCCGGTCTCCGGTCGCGTGCGTCGTCGGGTTGATCACTGCGTCATGCTAGACGATGGACGGGGCGGCGTGGCGGCGCCGCGCACCGACCCGCCGCGGGCTCCGGCAGTGTGCGTCGTCGGGTCGATCACGGCGCCATGCTCGACGATGGCCGGGGTGGCGTGGCGGCGCCCCGATCTGCCGCGGGCTCCGGTAGTGTGGGTCGTCGGGTCGATCACGGCGCCATGCTCGACGATGGCCGGGGTGGCGTGGCGGCGCCCCGACCCGCCGCGGGCTCCGGTAGTGTGCGTCGTCGGGTCGAGCACTGCGCTATGCTGGCGCCATGAGAACCGTCGCCGTCGCCGTGGCCGCCACCGCCTTGCTCGCGTGTCATCAGTCCGAGGCCAAGCGCAAGCCGCTGCCGCCGGATCAAGCGGCCGAGCTGCTGCACGATCGGGTCTGGCTCGATCACGCGCCGCGCACGCCCAGCGATCGCTTCCAGCTGGTGATGTTCGACGAGACCGGCGGCGCGATCCGGCAGCACCGCACGATCTGGAAGGGCGACTTCGAGGTGTTCTTCCACGAGGTCGACGGCGGCGAGCTCGAGTACTTCCTGCCCGCGTCCGGCACCACCATGCGCTCGACCTTCCGGATCACGCCGGTCGACGGTCCCGACCACGCCGACCACAAGCTGGTCATCGACCACCCGCCCACCGGCCCCCGCGAGTACTTCGGCTGGCGGCTCGAGCGCGGTACCGCCGACGCGTGGCTCGCCAAGACCTTCGGCACGCCCGCGCGCTAGCCACCGCCGACCCGTCTCGGGCCAAGGCCCGAGTCCGCGACTTCGTGAGCGGCGTCTCCCGCGGATCGCGCGCGACGCCGCCTGGGTCTCGCTCGCGCCGTGGTCCAACGTCCCGCGAGACTGCGCCAGCTCGGCGCGTGTCGGTCGGGCGCCGCTGCTCCCGAGGGACAGCGCCAGTTCCGCGCGCGTCGGCCGGGCCCCGCTGTCGCCGAGGGACAGCGCCAGTTCCGCGCGCCTCGGCCGGGCGCCGCTGCTGACGAGGAACAGCGCCAGTTCCGCGCGCGTCGGTCGGGCGCCGCTGCTGCCGAGGGACAGCGCCAGTTCCGCGCGCGTCGGTCGGGCGCCGCTGTTCCTGAGAGACAGCGCCAGTTCCGCGCGCCTCGGTCGGGCCCCGGCCGCTCCCGGCCGCGTGGTCCGCGCTTGACAACGGTCGCGACCTGTCGCGTCATCCGGGGCGGTGGCGTGGTGCTGCCCCACGGCGCGCCGAGTTGAGCGGGCGCCTGGATAGCTTGCTGGGAGGGTGTGATGTCGCAGAAGTTCGATTCCTTGGGTGCGCTGCTCGAGTCAGCGTGGGTGGCGGCGCGGTCGCACGAGCCGGTCGTGGGTGCCGTGTCGGTCGCCGACGTCGCGGCGCTGCGGGTGCGGCTGGACGCCCTGGCGGCCGAGCGGGCGCGCGCGGATGCGGACCTGACCGCCGCCGATCGCGCCGAGGTCGAACAGGCGCTGATGACGATCTACGCGCGGGCCGGCGTCGTCGCGCTGGCGGCCGGCGACGAGGCGACCTCGGCCACGTGGCTCGCGGCGGCGCGCGCGCACGCCCGCGATGCCGATCAGCGCGAGCTGCTCGACGCGGCCCAGGCCTCGCCGGCGCGCTACCAGCGGCTCGCGCACGCGCGCTACCTGTTCACGAACGACCGCGAGCGCGCCGCGCGGAAGGTGTGCGCGGGCCTGGCGCGCGACCGAGCCGGTGACGCCATCGCCCGCGCCGCCCGCGCCGAGCTCGACGCGCCGCGGCCGCTCCGCGGCGACGGCCCCACCCTGGCGCGGTGGAACGGCTGCGGGGTCGGCTTCTACGGCCGCCGCGATCAGCGCGGCGACGGCTCGTACACGACCACGCACTGCGTCTCGGTCGCCTGGGTGCCCCTGCTGCCGATCGGCGCGTACGTGGTCACCGACGAGCCCGGTGGCTACCGGATCTTCGCGCGCGCGCCGTTGTCGACGTTCGCGCGGCTGGCGCGGCTCGCCGTGATCGCGGCCGTGGTGCTGGGCATCGGCGGGCTCGCGCTCCATCAGCACCTGACCGACCCGGGCCGGCTGGCGCGCAAGCGCTTCGACGCGGCGCTGGCGTCGACCGAGCGGGGCGATCGCGAGGCCGCGCTGCAGCGGCTCGATCGCGAGCTCACGGGGCCCGACTTCGAGCGCGTCGACGCGGATCGACGCGAGCGCGCCGGCGCCGCCGTGATCCGGCTGACGGCCGCCTTGGTGCCGACGCCGCTGGCGCCGGGCGATCTCGATCAGGCGCTGCGGGTCGTGCGCCGGTACCAGGCGCTGCCGGGGCCGGCCAAGGAAGGCCAGGCGCGTGAGGCCATGCTCGCCGCGCTCGATGGCTGGATGGCCGCGCTGCACGACGTGCCCGACGCCGAGCTGACGATCTTGCGCGAGGCGGCGGCGCTGGCGCGCAGCGGGCACGATGTCGGCCGCACGGCGGCGCTCGACGCACGCATGCTCACGCTCCGCCTGCAGATGGCGGCCGCGCTCGCCGAGGCCGAGCCGACCGAGGCCGTCGCGATCTTGATGGCTGCGCCGCGGACGCCGGAGACGACGGCCGCGGCCGGCAAGGCCCTCGCCGCGCTCGCGGACACGCCGGCGCTGCTCGACGACGCGTCGGGCGAGGTCGAGGCGTGGCTGGCCGCGGCGTCGCCTGACGATCCCGATCGAGCCAAGGTGAGCGACGCGCGCGACCGCGCGGCCGCCGCCCGGGCGGAGGCCGACGACGAGCAGCGCACCCCGGCGGACCTCGCCGCCGCGGTCCGGCGCCGCCCGTGGGATCAGCGCGCCGCGATCCGCCTGGCCGGGATCGACTTCGACGCTGGGCGGCTCGACGCGGCGGCGGCCCGGCTGCAGGCGTTCGGCGCGGCCGGCCAGCTGGTGCGCGATGGCCGGGTGATGCTCAGCCAGCTCGCCGCGGCGCGCGGCGACCTCGACCAGGCCGACGCCATCCTGACCGCGATGCTGGCCCCGCGGCTGCGCCGGTTCGTCGCGGCCGGGGGCACCCTCGACGAGGCGGCCCAGGAGGCCGAGGCGCAGGTGCGGGCCAGGTTGCAGCGCGACGACGTCCCGGGCGCGCTGCGGGCCAAGGTCAACGCCGCGGCGACCGACGCCGAGCGCAGCGACGCCGTGATGACGTGGATGCGCGAGCAGATCGAGGCCGCCCCTGCCGTGGTCAGCGCGCAGGCGGCCTACGTCGCGCTCGGCGACGTCGTCCCGGCGTCGCTCGCGCTGGGCACCTACAAGGTGCGCCGGGCGCAGATCGCCAGCGGCCCGGCTCGCGAGGCGTTGCTCGGCGAGGCGGAGCGGGTCTTCCTCTCGATCAGCGCTGCCGCCGAGGGCCAACCCGAGTTTCACCTCGGGCTCGGCGAGATCTACGCGCGCCTCGGCAAGGTCGACGAATCCGAGGCCGAGCTGCGCGGACTCCTGGCCAAGGCAGATCCGGTCCTGACCTTTCGTGTCGCGCAGCTCTACCGGGAGATCGGCAGCACCGCGCGCGCGACCGAGGTCGCGACGACGCTGTTCGCGACGGCGCCGACGGAGATACGGAGCGACGTCGCGGTCCTGCTCGCGCTCCTGACCGACGAAGAGGACGCGCGCGAGGGGTGGTATCTGAAGGCCGACCAGCGATCGCCGTTCGTGCAGTCGTCGCTGCTCGAGCTGGCCGCGGGGCGCATGCAGCGTGCCGGTCAGTGGGCGGCGTGCGCGGGCAAGTATGAGGAGGCGGCGCGGACCTGCCTGGCCACGGCGAACGCGTCGAACCTGGCCGGCTACAACAACGCCGCGGTCGCGTACTTGCACGCCTACGGTTGCTCGGGTGACATCGCCGACGTCGCCAAGGCCGAGGCCGCGATGGAGAAGGCCTACCGGGCAACCGCCGACGATCCGATCGTCGTCGGCAACCTGGCGGCCCTGTTGCGGCACAAGGCCGCGATCCGGGTGCTCGCGCGCCGGGTCGACGCGCGGCTCCTCAAGCTCGACGGCGAGACGGCGTTCGACGTGGTGACGGCGCTCGCGCGTGATGACCAGGCCGACCCGATCCAGGCGGAGCTGAGCGGGGATCCTGCCTGGCGTCGGGCCATCGACCTGGCCGCCCAGTATCAGATCCTCGCGCCGAACAACCCCGACGCCTACGCGGTGGTGCTGGGCGCGGCCGACTTCCGGCAGGACGCGGTCGCGGCCGCGGCCGTCGTCGACCGGATGCGGCAGGCGAAGGCGCTCGACACCAGCGACGCGGCGCGGGCGCGGGCGCGGGTCGAGCGCGGCGACGACGACGCCAAGTACGTCGAGGCCGCGACCACGCTGATCGACCACATGACGAGCGTCGTCGAGCGACCGCGCGTCGATCCCCGGACCGCGGCGCTGGCGCACGTGCTCCGCGCAGCGGCGCGTGGTCGGGTCGGCTGGCGCCGGGCCACGCCCGCCGACCTCGATGCGTGCCTGGCCGACGAGGCCGCGGCAACGCGGCTGTGGCCGGCGCTCGCGACCGGCACGGTCGCCGTCGACTGCGCGATCGACCGCATCGCGCTGGCGACGCCCGATGCCAGCCGGTGGCAACAGCTCCGACGGACGCGCGCGGCCGTCGACGTCGCCGCGGACCTCGCGACCGCCCGGGATCCCCTGTGGGCCGTCTTGACGGCAGCCCCGACCTGGACCGAGGTGGCCGCGCACGCGCGCGCAGCGCACGGACGCCCAGGGCTCGATGCCGTCAAGCTGGCGCTGCTCATCGACGATCCCGCCCTCGCCGCGCGCGCCAAGGCGTCACGGGCCGACCCGCTCGTGCGTCTCCGGCTCGAGTTCCAGCGCCTCTCGGATCCCACCGACCCCGCGGTCGCCCGCGATCTCGAGCTACTCGCCCGGTGAGCGGGTCGTGGCCACGGGCTCGCTGGGGACCGGCTCATGGGTCGTAAGTAAATTGAACTACTCGACTTTTCGACCGTGCCGGCGATGGCGGCGGTCGGGTCGGCGCTCGACGAAGCGGGCGAGCAGGTCGTGCTCGTTGATTTCTGCGCCGGCGAATAGGGGACAGGATCTACCCCTTCAACCAATTCTAATCATTTAGGAATTTCGACCTACCGCGTCGAAATAGGGGACAGGATCGTGGGTCGTAACCGTTTAGAACAACACACCTATTTGACTGCACCGCGTCAGAATGGCCTGAGGCGAGTTCATAAATCCGCCTACCGATTCGACCACGCATCGGGACCGACCCACCCCACGCGTGAATCAGCCTCGACGCGGTAGGTCGAAATTCCTCAGCGATCCTGCGGCTTTGAAGGGGTAGACCCCCTATTCTGACGCGGTGAGCTCAAAAAAACGGCCCTGATTTCAGGTGCCTGGATGGGTAGATCCGGTCCCCTTCAGCGGGGCTGGGCGGCGATCGTGAGGAAGTGATCGACGGCGGTGAGGAGCTCGCGGTTGCCGTCCTGGTGGTAGCCGGCGAGGGCGGCGGTCAGGTCGGGGAGGCGCTCGACGAAGCGGGCGAGCAGGTCAGGCTCGTTGATGTCGGCGGCGGCGAGGCCGTAGCCCTCCTTGGCGAGGTAGCGCGCGTTCATGATCTGCTCGAACTGACCGGCGAGCGGGATCGCGAGCATGGGCTTGTGCAGGAACACCGCCTCACCCATGAGCGTGAAGCCGCCGCCGGCGACCACGCCGGCCGCGGTCGCGAGATCGTCGATGAAGCCGGCCTCGCTGAACGGCCGGAACCGCAGCGCGCCGTCGTGCTCCTCGGTCGCGAGCCCCGGGCGCATGCCGTAGATCCGGCACTCGCGGCCGAGCGCGCGCAGCGCGGCCTCGAGCGCGGCGTTGGCGCCGGGCTGGTAGACCAGCAGGTGATCGCCGGGGCCGGGCGTGGCGGCGAGGATCTCGGGCCGCAGGATCGGCGGGAACAGGAACGTGTCGGCCTTGCGGATCGGCGGGCGGAAGAACGAGGTGATGTAGTACGCGTCGCAGAACGGCAGCTTCGACTTGATGAACGCCTTGGTCAGCTGGAACGTGACGCCGTCGTCGCCGATGATGTCGTCGGGCAGCGCGCAGCGGTGGATGATCTGCATGTTGTCGATCGACAGGATCGGCAGGCGGTGGTTCTTGGCGTAGAGGTGCGTCCACGACTCGAAGTCGCTGATGACCGCCTCGGGCTCGAACGCGCCGATCAGATCGAAGTACGCCCCGATGTTGTCGGGCAGCCCGAGCGCGCCGCCGACGACGTTGGACCACAGGGTCTTGCCACGGCGCACGCGGTTCTCCTCGAGGACCATGTGCAGGCCGTGGATGCGGTTGACGCCGTCGAAGCGCTTGCCGAGGAAGTCGACCGCGCGCCCCGAGGCCATGATCTCGACCTCGTGGCCGGCCGCGACCAGGTGCTCGAGCACGACGCGCGAGCGCATCGCGTGGCCCATGCCTTCACCCACCACGCCGTAGAGAATTCGCATCGGCGACGATACTATCCGGCATCGTGCGCCGACGGGTGTGGTGCGAGACTCTGGCCTTCGACGAGGTCGCGCGGCCGGCGTTGATCGCGGCGCTGCGCGCGCGCGGGATCGCGCTGGTGCTGGCGGTGCGACCGTGGCAGCTGGGCGAGGTCGACGCGCTGGTGCGACGGCTGCAAGCCGCAGGGCTGGTGGTGGCGCTGTGGCCGATGATCGACGACGCGGCCGGGCGCTGGGCGAGCGTGGCCTCGGCCACGGCCTTCCTCGCGTTCGCCGACGCGGTCGTCGCGACCGCCCCGACCTGCGACGAGCTGGTGCTCGATCTCGAGCCGCCGCTGGCGGAGCTCGAGGCGTGGAAGGGCGGGCGCCTCGCGCTGAGCGCGCGGCCGACGCCCGCGGCCTACCGCACCGCCCGCGCCGCGTACGTCGCGGCGGTGACGCGCTGGCGGGCGACGCGCCGGGTGTCGACCGCGGTGCTGCCGTTCCTCACCGTCGAGCTCGGCGGCGAGTGGCTGCAACGCCTGCTGGGCACGCCGGTGACCGCGCTGCCGGTCGATCGCCACAGCGTCATGGCGTACACGTCGCTCTACGAGGGCTGGTCGCGCGGGCTCGTCGGCCGTCGGCGCGCCGAGGCGCTGTTGACGGTGACCGCGCGCCTCGCCCGCCGCCGCTTCGGCCCGCGCGCCGCGCTCTCGCTCGGCTGCGTCTCGACCGGCGCGCTCGGCGACGAGCCCGCCTACCGCGGCCCCGACGAGCTCGCCCGCGACGTCGCCCGCGCCCACGCCGCCGGCATTGACGAGCTGACGGTCTTCGACCTCGGCGGCATGGTCCGCCGGGGCCCTCCCGAGCGCTGGCTCGACGCCATGGGGACCGGGTCTTTCCCTCCATGTGCATGAAATCTAAAATACAATTCGGCCTACCGCGTCACAGAAATCTGGGGGACGGGAGCCTGTCCCCATTTCTGACGCGGTGGGCCGAAATTCTCATGCGATTCTGGTGCATTGAAAGCGGAGACCCCTCCCATTTCTGACGCGGTAGGCCGAAATTCTCATGCGATTCTGGTGCATTGAAAGCGGCAGACCCCCCCCATTTCTGACGCGGTAGGCCGAAATTCTCATGCGATTCTAGTGCTTTGAAAGGGTAGATCAGGTCCCGATCGCGCGGGCGGCGATCCTGGCCCGAGACGTGCCCGACGATCGCGGAGGGCCATGCGAGGCTCGGCCCATGGCCGACCTCGCCTTCGTTCTCCTCCGCGACCCGTCCTACCCGGAGCCCGACCTCGTGATCGCCTCGGCGGGCTCGCTCGGGATCGAGCTCAGCGTCGACGCGCCGAGCGGCGACCTGCAGACCTTCACCTTCGGCGATGGTGGCGTCTTGTTCGTCGCGTTGATGCCGCCGCACCCCGACGCGCCGAACATGGCCTCCGGGCCGACCGCGGTGCCGCCGCCCGAGGCCACCGCCGCGCGCGCGCACCTCATGGTCACCGCGCTCGGCCTGACCGGCGCCGAGCGCGAGCGCGACACCCGCATGGCCGCGCTCACCGCCGCGGTCATCGAGCACGTCCCCGCGGTCGGCGCGATGCTCGGCCACGGCGTGGTGTTCCACAAGGCCGCGCTGTTCCGAGACATGGCCAAGCTCGGGGTCGAGCAGGGCGCGCTGCCCTCGGAGATCGCCGTCGACATCACCACCGCGCGCGAGTCCGAGGACCGCATGTCGTTCCTCAGCCACGGCATGGCCCGGTACGGCCGCGAGGAGATCTACGTGACCTGTCCGATCCAGGGCAAGGGCGCGCTCGATTTCGTGTTCGGCATGGTCCACTAACTCCTCAACGACCCTACGAAGCACCTGCCCACCGGCGACACCGTCGGGCGCTCCGCCACCGAACAACTCATCATCCAGCGCGTCCCCAACCCCACCGGCCGCGGCCCCGCCGTCATCCGCCTCGACCTCGCCAGCTAGCCGGCGGGCGTTGCGCGTCGACCGTCGAGCTGATCCAGTCGTTCAAGCAGGGGCGCTTCGCCGACGAGGGTCCCACGTGCATGGTGCGCGGCACCGCGCTACTCGGCGGTGCACTCCTTGGTGCTGGCCAGCTCGGCCTCGACCGCGGCCTTGACCCGGGGCTCGTCGGCCAGGGCCGCGGTCACCGCCGCGCGCCCGAGGCGCTCGAGGAGCTGGCCGTTGTAGTACTCGACGATCGCGGCCTGGTAGCAGATCCGGGTGTTCGCGATCACGTGGTCGAGCTCGGCGAAGTCGTCGGGCACCGCGCGGTAGGCGCGCGCGCAGGCGAGGTAGTGTTGCGCCGCGCTGGCCGGATCGGTGTCCTCGGCGGCGACGTCGTACTCGCGCTGGGCGTCGTCGAGCGCAGGCGAGCTCGCCTTGAACGCGTACAGCGCGCCCTGGCCCATCGCCGCGCACCCGAGCACAGGCTCGGACGCCGGCGCCGCGGCGGGCGGTGGCGCTGACGACGAACACGCGCCCGCGAGCACGAACATGCCGACCCACGCGACGCGGTACATCTGGTGAGCGTACCCGTCGGCGCCTCAGATTCCTGTGATCGCGGGAGGTCAAGCCGCTGGATTCGCGTGGGGCATGGCCCTTGCTTCGACGAGGGCTAATGAAGCGCGCGTTGCTGTCCGTGTCCCTCGTCGCCATCGGCTGTGTCGGCGGGACCGACGGCTCGCGGACGGTCGAGGTCGGCGAGTGCGCGCCGCCGACGGGGGCGACGGCCGTCGCGACCACGGCGATCGTGCTGCCGCAGGTCGACTGCCTGTCAGACGTGGCGGGCGACCTGGTCGTCGTCGACTCGGTCGCGCAATGGGACGGGCTGTTCGCGTGCGCGACGCCGGTGCCGCCCGGCCTCGACCTCGACGTGCAGCGCGCGGCGGTGGTCGACGTGCGCTGCGCGCCGATCGATCACCGCTTCACCGCCGAGTCCGCGGGCGAGATCGTGGTCGGGATCTACCAGCGGGTCAGCGGCGCGTGCATCGACAACGCCGTGGTGGTGCCGCTGCCGCGCTCGACCAAGCCGGTGCGGCTGGCGCGCTGCCAGGAGTCGTGCGAGGGCGACTGCCCGCCGGTGCCGTAGTTGACACGTGCGCGACGCCCATCGATGTCAAGCAACTGCTTGAAGCAAATGATTCAATGCTCATGTCCTTCTCGGGACAACATTATGTAGTTGAATTAACTATTCTTTCGAGTCTTCCGAGCACCCGATCGGCTGACACCCGTCACGCGCCGAGCGTCCGATCGGCTGACACCCGGCACGCTGGCCGTAGTTGACACGTGCGCGACGCCCATCGATGTCAAGCAACTGCTTGAAGCAGATGATTCAATGCTCATGTCCTTCTCGGGGACGACATTATGTAGTTGAATTAACTATTCTTTCGAGTCTGCGAGCACCCGATCGGCTGACACCCGTCACGCGCCGAGCGTCCGATCGGCTGACACCCGGCACGCTGGCTGACACCCGGCAACGCTGGACACCCGTCACGCGGGGCACACCCGTCACGCGGGGCGCCGAGCGTCCGATCGGCTGACACCCGTCACGCGGGGCACACCCGTCACGCGGGGCGCCGAGCGTCCGATCGGCTGACACCCGTCACGCGGGGACACCCGTCACGCGGGGACACCCGTCACGCGGGCGGACACCCGTCACGAGGGCGCAGGTCCTTTCTCGGGGTGGCCCTATATTGTTGAATTAATTCCGATTTCTAGTCCGCCGGGAACGGGGCCGGTCAGTCGTCGGCGGTGACGGTCGCGAGGCGGCGGGTCAGGAAGCGGCGCTCGGGGGCGCTGCCGACGCGGGCGAGGGCGGCGCGGTAGGCGTCGGCGGCGTCGGCGGCGCGGTCGAGGCGGCGGAGGAGATCGGCGCGGGCGGCGTGCCAGAGGTGGTAGTCCCCGAGCTCGTCGGCGAGCGGCTCGAGGTGCGCGAGGCCGGCGGCGGGGCCGTCGACCATTGCGATGGCGACGGCGCGGTTGAGCGCGACGATCGCCGACGGATAGCGGCGCTCGAGTTCGCCGAACAGCGCGGCGATCTGCGGCCAGTCGGTCGCGCTCGAGGTCGGCGCCGACGCGTGCAGCGCGGCGATCGCGGCCTGGAGCGCGTACGGACCGGGGCCGCCGCGGCGGCGCAGCCCGCGCGGCACCAGCGCCAGGGCCTCGTCGATCTGCGCCCGATCCCAGCGCGCGCGATCTTGGTCCTCGAGCAGCACCAGGTCGCCGGCGGCGTCGGTGCGCGTGGCGCGGCGCGCGTCGTGGCACAGCATCAGCGCCAGCAGCCCCGCGGCCTCGGCGTTGGCCGCGGCCAGCTCGGGCCGGTCGCTGGCGGTCAGCTCGACCACCAGGCGGGCCTGCCGGATCGCCTCGTGGCACAGGTCGCGCCGCACCAGATCGTCGCCGGCGGTGGCGGCGTAGCCCTCGTTGAACACCAGGTACACCACCGCCATCACCGCCTCGGCGCGCGCGCCGAGCTCGCTGGCCTCGGGCACCTCGTACGGGATGCGGGCCTCGCGGATCTTGGTCTTGGCCCGCACCAGGCGCTGGGCCATCGTCGCCGGCGAGGTCAGGAACGCCCGGGCGATCTCGTCGGTGGTGAGCCCGCCGAGCGTGCGCAGGGTCAGCGCCACCTGGGCCTCGGGCGCGAGCGCCGGGTGACAGCACGTGAAGATCAGCCGCAGGCGATCGTCGGTGACCGCGGCGGTGTCGACGGTCGCGGTCGGCTCGTCGTCGCGTAGCTCGCTGGCGACGATCGCGCGCAGGCGGACCCGGCGGCGGATCGTGTCGATGGCCTTGTTGCGCGCCACCTGCACCAGCCAGCCGCGCGGCTCGTCGGGGACCCCGGCGGCCCAGGCCTCGGTCGCCGCGGCGAACGCCTCCTGCACCATCTCCTCGGCGAGATCGAAGTCGCCGTTGGTGACGCGGATCGTCGACGCCAGCACCCGCGCGCGCTCCGCGCGGAACACGGCCTCGATCGAGGCGGTCACGGGCGCCGCTCGATCCGGAACACGGCCTCGATCGAGGCGGTCACGGGCGCCGCTCGATCCGGAACACGGCCTCGATCGAGGCGGTCACGGGCGCCGCTCGATCCGGAACACGGCCTCGATCGAGGCGGTCACGGGCGCCGCTCGATCCGGAACACGGCCTCGATCACGGGCGCAGCTCGGCGCGGAACACGGCGTCGATCGGGGCGGTCACCGGCGCATTGTACGCCGGGTCGACGTCACATCGCGGTCAAGACCATGATCGGTCGCACCTCGATCGATCCGTAGCGGGCGCTCGGGATCCGGGCCGCGACCTTGATCGCCTCGTCGAGGTCCTTGGCCTCGATCAGGTAGTAGCCGCCGAGCTGCTCGCGGGTCTCGGCGAACGGGCCGTCGGTGGTCGTGACCTTGCCGTCGCGCACGCGCACGGTCGTGGCGGTCGCCACCGGCTGCAGCGCGTCGCCGCCGAGGAAGTGGCCAGACGCCTTGATGTCGGAGGTGAACTGGCCGTACTCGCCGAAGAACGTGCCCTTGGCGGCCGGGGGCATGTCGTCCATCAGCTTCTCGTTGTCGTAGATCAAGCAGAGGTATTGCATCGGGAGGGCTCCTGTCGTTGGTGCGTACACCCATGGGTCGAACGGCGGGGTCGTGGATCGACAGCGCCCCGCACAAGATCCGGGCCGGCCCAACGTCGTGAGATCTTGGAGGATAGCGAAGAACCTCCCGCAGATCAGGCGGTCCGTCGGACCGAGCGCCGCGCGGAGCCCGGGCGGCACCGGTGCGCGCGCCGTGGACGATCCTGGCCGATCCCGATCGGCTCGACGCGGCGTGCTGGCGGCGCGTCGGCGCAGGCGGCGGCCGACGTGGTCACGGCGCGTGTTCACCAGCCCGCGCCCGCTGGTCAGGTCCCGGACCTCGACCTGCGCGGTCAGCGGATCGTCGTGATCGTCAGCGTGCCGGCCTCGACCGGGAGCGCGGTCGCGCCCACGATCGCGCCGGAGGTGCTGAGCGTGGCGGTGCCGACGGCGACGTTGGTGAACAGCACCAGGCCGCCGGTCGAGCCAGCGGTCCAGGCGGTGTCGTCGCTCGAGGCGACCGCGAACGGGCTGCCGCCGCCGGTGAGCGCCAACGCCCGGGCGGTGCCCTGCTGCTGGATCAACACGTGGCCGCGGGTGGGGTCGGCGGTGATGCCGAGGTCCTGCAGGAACGGATCGATCCGGACGGTCTTGATGCCCTTGATCTGGAAGAAGAACAGCCCCGGCGATCCGAACACCTCGGGCCGCGCCACGTAGATCGACGGGACGTACTCGCCCTGGGTCGCGTCGATGACGCTCTCGCGGCCGGCGCCGATGCACAGCTCGACCCGCCCGTTGGGGTTGGTCGTGAAGGTGCGCGCCGGCTCGCCCCGCACGGTCCAGGTGGCGAACTCGATGCCGTCGAACGTGGCCGTGGTCGAGTCCCAGTCCTCGTACGCGCCGGTCAGGAAGAAGTCGGCGCCGCACGGGCCGGCGTCGATGTCGGGGCCGTCGACGGCGTCGATGGCGTCGACGGCGGCGTCGATCGGTGTGGCGGCGTCGTCGGCGCAGGCGGCGACGGCGAGCAGGACGGCGAGCGCGCAGGCGGACTTCATGGCTCGACCGCACTGTCGCACGGGGACGCGGGGACGGGGGTGGCGGCGGATCGTCGCGTGCGCCCGGCCACAGCCCCGGGCACCGCCCCGACGGATCTTCGCCCGGCCCCGGCCCGGATCGTCGCGTGCGCCGGGCCACAGCCCCGGGGTTCGGACCGGGTAGCCGGGCGATCGCGGCAAGGTGTCACCGATTCCTCGCGGTATTGTCGCGCTGGATCGCGTAAGGTCCGCGTCCCTCGCCTGGAGCCGACAACGATGTACCTCCCTCGCCCGCGCCTGGTCGTCCTCGCCGCCGTCATCGGCGGCTCGCTCATCGCCTGCGGCCCCAAGGTCAGCGGCGACGACGACGACGTGCCCATCGACGCCGCGACCGACGGCGCGGTGCCGATCGACGGCCCCGGCGGCATCGACGCCGACGAGACCCCGCCCAGCCGGGTCTACGCCCACTCCGGCGACACGCTCTACCGCATCGACACCACCACCAACGTGGCCAACGTGGTCGGGATGTTCACCAACCTGGCGATGCAGGGCATGCTCGACATCGCCGTCGATCGCAACGAGCGGATGATCGGCGTGACCCGCGACAAGATCTTCGAGATCGATCCGGCCACGGCCGCGTGCACGTTCCTGGCCGACTTCACGGGCTCGGCGCTGACCAGCCTGTCGTTCGTGCCGGCCGACCCGGCTAACCCCGACGGGGCCGAGATGTTGGTCGCCGCCACCGACACCGGCGCGGTCATCCGGATCGACGTCGTCGGCACCGCCGCGACCGCGACGGTGATCGGCGACTACGGCCAGCTCGGCGGCATGGACATCATCTCGAGCGGCGACATCGTCTACGTGAAGGGCTTCGGCACGGTCGCGACGGTCGACATCGGCGCCGCGACGGGCATGGACTACCTGGCGACGCTCGATCCGACCAACAACTGGGCCGCGACCGTCAGCGCCACCTCCACCGGCTTCGACAAGATCTTCGGCGTCGCGTTCTGGGGCGGCACGCTCTACGGCTTCGTCGACAACGGCTTCGGCCTCGGCGGATCGTTCATCCGGATCGATCGCCAGACCGGGGTCGGGACGCTGATCGAGGCGAGCACGATCCGTTGGTTCGGCGCCGGCGTCACGACCGAGGCGCCGATCATCCCGTGATGCGCCGTTGACCGCCCGGACGCGCGCCCCGCGTGCGACCGGCGCCGCGGGCGTGCTTCCTCGAGGCGATGCGTCGCGCCGTGACGCGACGCGACCCTGACTGCGACACCGCGGTGGTGGTCGACGTCGCCGCCGGTAGCCGGGGCGAGCTCGGCGGCCACGGCAGCTCGAGGCCGCCGGGCCGGTGGTCGTGGGCGGCGGCGAGGTGTTCGACCTCGCCGCCCGTGCTCGCCTGGGATCGATCGCGGGCACGGTGCGCGGTCGACGCGGCCGGGCGGGCGCTCGTCGGCGACGCCGAGGGCCGCGGCATCCCGCGCGGGCCGCTGCGCTGGGTGGTGCCCCAGCCGTAACCCGGGGCGCTTGTGTCGGCGCGCGCGGGCTCGCATGATCGACCCATGATCACGCGCATGGCTGGAGCGATCGTCCTGGTGGCCGCCTGCGGCGGATCGCCCAAGCCCACGGTCGTGGGGGCGTCGTCGTCATCACCGCCGCTCGACCGCACCAGCGATCCGGACCTCGCGGTGGCCTCGCTCGACGAGGCCTTCGCGGTGCTGGCCAAGGGCGACGCGCTCCAGGTCACGTGCTTCGCGTGGTCGGACAGCGCCCGGACCGCGGCCTGCGCGGTCGACGCTTCCAGCATCCAGGGCGGCGCCACCGCGGCGGTGCGCTTCGTCGGCGCACAGCCCGGCGAGCACGTCTACTACCGGCACCCGGACGACCAGCAGTTCTTCGACTACGACCTCGCGCGGATCGATCACGACGCGCTGGCCGCGGCCAGGGCCGCGCTGACCGCCGGCGGCTACCAGCCGTTCGGCTTCCGCGGCGTCGCGCTCGAGCCCGGCGGGCAGATCGAGCTGGGCGCCTGGACCCTGCGCCGCACCCGCGCCGAGGTCGGCACCGACGGCGACGGCGTGACCGGCGCGTGGCCGGTGTCGACCGACCGGATCGAGGTCCGGTGTGGCGAGCAGTGGACCGCGCTCGACCTGTCCGAGGAGTCGTTCGCCAACACGATCGAGCCCGCGGCGATCGCGGCGATCGTGACCCCGGCCCAGCAGCTGGTGCTGACCGCGTCGGTGAGCTGGGGCATCGAGGGCGACAGCGGCGGGGCCACCGACGTCGCGGTGATCGACCGTCCGTGCGAGCGCTGAGCCGGCGATGACCGGGCGCCGGGCGCGGGTGGTCGTCGGGCTGGCGCTGGTGGCGCTGGGCGCGTACCTGGCGCTGGCGCCGCTGACGGTCGCGCGGGCGCTCGACCGCCCGGCGACGACGCCCGGCCAGCTGATCAACCTGCGCGCGAGCTGGGGCGGCACGCTCGCGGGGCTGGGCGCGTTCGTGGCGTGGCTGCCGGGGCTGGGGCCGTGGCGGCGGACGCTGGCGGGCCTGACGATGTGGTCGATGGCCGGGATCGGGGCGGCGCGGCTGCTGGGGTTCGCGCTCGACGGCGCGCCCGACCAGCGCCAGTGGGTGTGGATCACGGCCGAGGTCGCGCTGGTGATCGGCGGGGCCCTGGCGCTGCGCACCTTCGCGCGCCGCGCGGCCGGCCCGGCGCGCTAACCTCGAGCGTGTGCCGCAACATCCGGGTCCTGCACAACTTCGCACCGCCCACGACGCCTGAGGAGATCCACGCCGCCGCGCTGCAGTACGTGCGCAAGGTGAGCGGGGCGACCAAGCCGTCGCAGGCCAACCAGGCGGCGTTCGCGGCGGCGGTCACGTCGATCGCCGCGATCACGACGGCGTTGCTCGACAACCTCGAGGCCCGCGGCGAGCCGCGCACGCGCGACGGCGAGCTGGCGAAGGCCCGCGCGCGCTGGGAGAAGCGCGCGACCCCGCGGCCGGGCTGACGGCGCAGGCCGAGGGCATGCGCTGGGCGAAGCGCGCGACGGCGCGGCCAGGCTGAGGGCGTGCGTCGCGGCCGCGCGCGACGGCGCGGCCGGGCTGACGGCGCACGTCGCTGAAGCGCGCGACGGCGGGCCCGGGGGTGACAGCGGCGGTCGCTGAAGCGCGCGCCCGCGGCCGGGCTGCCGGCGCAGGTCGCTGAAGCGCGCGACGGCGGGCCCGGGGGTGACAGCGGCGGTCGCTGAAGCGCGCGACCCCGCGGCCGGGCTGACGGCACACGTCGCTGAAGCGCGCGACGGCGGGCCCGGGGGTGACCGCGGCGGTCGCTGAAGCGCGCGCGCCCGCGGCCGGGCTGACGGCGGAGGTCGTTGAAGCGCGCGACGGCGAGCTGGCGAAGGCCCGTGCGCGCTGGGAGAAGCGCGCGCCGCGCCCGGGATTCGGGCACGTCGCTATGGCGGCGCAGCCCGCAGGTAGGTCAGCACCACGGCCTCGTCGCCGTAGGCGTGCGTGACCGCGCCGCCACCGACCACGCCCGCGACGACCAGCTCGGCGACCGCGGCGTCGACGTTGGCGAGCTGCACCCGGGCGCCGCCCAGCGCGAGCGGCGCGCCGGCCTTGAGCTCGATCGCCACGGCGACGCGATCGGCCGGCGTCGGCGATGACACGTCGACCACGATGAAGTCGCCGCAGGCCGCGCGCTGGTTGCAGCGGTAGAGCCACAGGTTGGTGCGGCGGGCGAGCACCGTCTGCACGAACGCCTGCTCGGGGCCGCTCATCGCGAACCGCTCGAGCAGCCGGAACGCCGCGCTGCGGGTGCAGTCGCCCGACTCGGCGATCACGCGCGGCAGCTCGAAGCGATCGACCAGCCACGGCGGCAGGCGCAGCGTCAGCGGATCGGCCGGCACGCCCGCCAGCGTGCCACGGTCAGTGGCCGCCGATCATCCCGCGGTGCATGTCCATCGAGCAGGTCGAGAACGCGGCGCAGTCGCTGGCGGCCATGCACGCCTCGGCCTGGGCGCGCATCGCGTCGTACTGCGTGGTCGGCATCGAGCCGAGGACCTGCGTGCACATCGCGGTCACCGCGGCCGGCTGGGAGTCGTCAGCCCACTCGGTCTTGGCCTGCGCGACGATGCCGTCGCGGCCACCCGGCTGCTGGGCCTCGGCGGCGATGCCGGCGGGCTTGTCGAGCTCGATGCGCACGTCGACCAGGGCCGGGATGTAGTCGTCGGTGCAGGTGCGGGCGCGGGCGAAGAAGGCCTCGCACTGGGCCAGGGCCGCCGCGTCGACGGGCGCGCTGGCCGCAGGCGTGGCGCCGGTGCGCGGGGCCGGTGCGGCGTCGGCGCCGCCGCAGGCGGCGAGGGCGAGCGGGGCGAGCAGCGTGGACAGGAGCAGGAGCGTGCGCATCGGGGCGGGGCCTTTCGTTCGGGGTTCGCACGCCATAACGAGGCCCGCGGGCGATCGTGACAGCCGGCGACGACGGAAATGTACTGCGATCTCGCCTGCAACCGAAGGTGGGTGGGCGTGTCGTCGGCGCGCCGAAGCGCCTTCGTGCCCAGCGCGCCGGCGCCGGCGCGCTTGCGGTAGTCGGGCCTTGGCGCGCGGCGGCGGGCGGGCCATCCTGCGCCCGATGTCGCTCTTGCCCGTGTTCGAGCATGACGACCCGGCCCTGGCGCCGCGGTTCGATCGATCGACGACGTTTCCGCGCGAGGTCGAGGACGCGGTCCACGCGATCATCGACGACGTGCGCGCGCGCGGCGACGCCGCGGTCCAGGCCGCGACCGAGCGGTTCGATCACCGCAGCCCCGGCCCCGACGGCAGCTACGAGGTGACGCGCGCCGAGTGGACCCGCCGCGCGCAGATCGCGCCGGCGGTGCGGGCCGCGCTCGAGCACGCCGCCGAGCGCGTCCGCTGGTTCCACGAGCGTCAGCGCGAGGTCGACGTCGACGTCACGCGCGACGGGATCCGGCTGGGCCTGCGGGTCGCGCCGCTGGCCCGGGTCGGGCTGTACGTGCCCGGCGGCACCGCGCGCTATCCGTCGTCGGTGCTGATGACCGCGATCCCGGCCAAGGTCGCGGGCGTGGCCGAGGTGATCATGGTGACGCCGGGCGCGTCGGCCGAGACCCTGGCCGCCGCCGAGATCGCCGGCGTCGACCGGGTGTTCGAGATCGGCGGGGCCCAGGCGGTCGCGGCGCTGGCGTACGGCACCGAGACGGTGCCGCGGGTCGACAAGATCGTCGGCCCCGGCAACCAGTGGGTCGCCGCCGCCAAGCGGATCGTCTTCGGCCAGGTCGACATCGACTCGGTCGCCGGCCCGTCGGAGGTGCTGATCATCGCCGACGCCAGCGCTGACCCGGCCTGGGTCGCCGCCGACCTGCTGGCCCAGGCCGAGCACGACGTCGAGGCCCGCGCGATCCTGGTGACGACGGCGCGCGACCTGCCGGCCGCGGTCGAGGGGGCGCTGGCGGCGCAGCTCGAGACCTTGCCGCGGGCGGCGATCGCGCGCGCGGCGCTCGAGCGCTGGGGCGCGGCGATCCTCGTCGACGATCTCGATCAGGCGGTGGCCGTGGCCAACCGCTACGCGCCCGAGCACCTCGAGCTCGACGTCGAAGATCCGCGGGCGCTGGTGCCGCGGCTGCACACCGCCGGCGCGATCTTCGTCGGCAAGTGGGCGGCCGAGGCCGCGGGCGACTACGTGGCCGGCGCCAACCACGTGCTGCCGACCGGCGGCGCCGCGCGCTACGCCAGCCCGCTGGGCGTCTACGACTTCGTCCGGCGCACCTCGATCGTCGAGTACGACGAGGCCGCGGCCCGGGCCGACGCCGAGATCATCGCGACGCTGGCGACGGTCGAGGGCCTCGACGCCCACGGGCGCTCGGCCTTGATCCGGCTCGGCGGCCACGGCGGCGGAGGTGGCTCGTGACGATCGCGGGGCTGGTGACCCGGGGCCTGCGCGCGATGACCGCCTACCACGTGCCGCGGCCCGCGGGCATCCGCGCCAAGCTCGACGCCAACGAGTCGCCGCACGCGCTGCCGCCCGAGGTGGCCGAGGCCCTGGGCCGCGAGCTGGCGACGGTCGCGCTCCACCGGTATCCCGAGGCCGATCCGGTCGAGCTGCGCGCGCACCTGGCGGCCGAGCTAGGCGTCGCGCCGGCGGCGCTGTCGTTCGGCAACGGCTCCGACGAGCTGCTCGCGCTCCTGTGCGCGGCGTTCGGCGAGCCGCGGCCGGGCAAGACCCGCGCGACGGTGCTGTATCCGGATCCGTCGTTCGTCGTCTACCGGATCGCCGCGCTCGGCCACGGCCTCGACCCGATCGAGGTGCCGCTCGACGACGACATGCAGCTCGACTTCGAGCTGGTCGACGACGCGATGACCGGCGCGGCGCCCAACCTGGCGTTCTTCGCGCTGCCCAACAACCCGACCGGCACGCTGTGGACGCCCGAGCGCGTCGCCGACCTGGCGGCGGCCCACCCGGGCACGATCGTCGTCGCCGACGAGGCCTACATCGACTACGGCGGGCGCACGCTCCTGCCGCGCCTCGCCGACCTGCCGAACCTGGTGGTCATGCGCACGCTGTCGAAGGTCGGCCTGGCCGGGCTGCGGATCGGGTTCCTGGTGGCCGACCAGGCGATCGTGCGCGAGGTCGAGAAGGTCCGGCCGCCGTACAACCTGGGCGCGCTCAACCAGCGCGCGGCGCTGTGGATGCTGCGCACCCAGGGCGCGTGGCTGCGGGCCCGGGCCGCCGACGTGGTGGCCGAGCGCGCGCGCCTGGCCGCGGCGCTGGCGACGGTGCCCGACGTGCGGGTGTTCCCGAGCGAGGCCAACCTGCTGCTGTTCCGGATCGGCCGGGTCGGCGACGGCCGGGCCAAGGCGGCGTGGCAGGCCCTGGCCGAGCGCGGCGTGCTGGTCCGCAACCTCGACCGTCCCGGGCCGCTGGCCGGGTGCCTACGGGTCACGCCGGGCACGCCCGAGGAGAACGACCTGTTCCTGACCGAGCTGCGCGCGGTCCTGACCGCGTGATCCGCCGCCGCACGGACGGCGCGGACGGCGCCGCGGACTGTCACAGGGACCGCCGATAACCGCGCCATGGCCGGTTCGAGCTTCCGTCGGGGCTGGGGGGACATCGCGCTCGCCGTGATCGTGGTCGCGGTGGTCGCGATGATGGTCGTGCCGCTGCCGGCGCTGGCGATCGATCTGCTGCTGGCGCTGAGCTTCACGTCGGCGGTGGTGATCCTCTTGACCTCGGTCTACGCGACCGCGCCGGCGCGGCTGACCACGCTGCCGACGATCCTGCTGGTCGCGACGTTGTTCCGCCTGGGCGTGAACGTGTCGACGACCCGGCGGATCCTGGCCGAGGCCGACGGCGGCCAGGTGGTCAAGGCGTTCGGCAACTTCGTCGCCCAGGGCGACCTGGTGGTCGGGCTGGTGGTGTTCGCGGTGATCACGATCGTGCAGTACCTGGTGATCGCGCGCGGCGCTGAGCGCGTGGCCGAGGTCGCGGCGCGGTTCGCGCTCGACGGGCTGCCCGGCAAGCAGCTGGCGATCGACGCCGATCTCAAGGCCGGGGCGATCGACGCCGCCGAGGCCGGGCGTCGCCGGCGCGCGCTCGAGCAGCAGTCGCAGCTCTACGGCGCGCTCGACGGCGCGATGAAGTTCGTCAAGGGCGACGCGATCGCCGCGATCCTGATCGTCGCGATCAACCTGATCGGCGGGCTGGTGATCGGCGTCGGCGAGCGCGGCCTGTCGCTGGCCGAGGCCGCGCGCATCTACGCGGTGCAGTCGGTCGGCGACGGCCTGGTCGTGCAGCTGCCGGCGCTGCTGGTGGCGCTGGCGGCGGCGCTGGCGGTGACGCGCCTGGCGTCGGCGGACGGCGAGCGCGCGGTCGGCGACGACATCGTCGCGCAGCTCGGCGCGCAGCCGCGGGCGCTCGCGACCACCGCGGTGCTGCTGGCGGCGCTGGGCCTGGTGCCGGGCCTGCCCCACGTGCCGTTCCTGGTGCTGGCGGCGGTGGCCGGCGGGCTGGCGCTGCTGGCGCGGGCGGCGGCGGGGCGGGTCGCGCCGAGCGCGACGATCGCGGTGGCGGCGACGACCGACGACCGCGGCCGGCCCGACGGCGTCGTGATCGCGGTGGCGCCGCGGGTGGCGGCCGCGCTCGATCGCGCCGCGCTGGCGACCGTGCTGTCGGACGTGCGGGCCGGGTTGATCGCGCGGCTGGGCGTGCGCGTGCCGGGGCTGGCGGTGATCGGCGACGCGGCGGTGGCGTCCGCCGACGCCGAGCTGCGGTTGTGGGGCACGACCGTCGACTGGCTGCCGGCGCCGCGGACCGCGGCCGACCTGGTCGCGCCGCTGACGGCCGCGCTGGCCGGCTGCGCCGACGAGCTGATCCGCGCCGGCGGCGTGCAGGCGATGCTCGACGAGCTGGGCCCGGGCCAGGCGCCGCTCGTGCGCGACGTCGTGCCGCGGGTGGCGTCCCTGGCGGTGGTCACCGACGTGCTGCGGCGGCTGGTGCGCGAGGGCGTGGCCATCCACGATCTCGGCGCGATCCTCGAGGCGCTGGCCCAGGTCCCGACCGGCGGCGCCAAGGACGCCGCCAGCCTGACCGAGCAGGTCCGCGGGCGCACCGGCCGCGCGGTCACCGCCGGCGTCGCGCCGCGCAACAAGCTCGAGGCCTGGACCCTCGACCCGATGATCGAGGACGTCGTGCGCAGCGCGATCCTGCCGCGCGACGGCGGCGCGATCGTCGCGCTCGAGCCCGACCTCGGCCGCGACATCGTCGGCGCGGTCCGCCGCGTCGTCGGCGAGCGTGGCGTCATCCTGGTCGCCGGCGACGTCCGCCGGCACCTGCGCACCGTGCTCGAGCCCGAGCTGCCCGGCGTCGCCGTGGTCGCGCCGCACGAGCTGGTCGCCGGCGTCGTGGTCACGCCGCGCGGGCGCATCGACCTGGCGTGAGCGTCCGCGGCGTCGTGCTCCCGCCGCGCGGGCGCATCGACCTGGCGTGACCGTCGGCGGGAGCGTGGTCACGCCGGGCGGCCGCATCGACCTGGCGTGAGCGTCGGCGGGCGTCGCGCGGGCGCACCGACCTGGCGTGAGCGTCGGCGGGCGTCGCGCGGGCGCATCGACCTGGCGTGAGCGTCGGCGGGCGTCGCGCGGGCGCATCGACCTGGCGTGAGCGTCGGCGGGCGTCGCGCGGGCGCATCGACCTGGCGTGAGCGTCGGCGGGCGTCGCGCGGGCGCATCGACCTGGCGTGTGGGTCGGCGGGCGCGTGGTAACCTGAGCCATGGCGACGCCCGGCGCTCCCCGCCCGAGCCACACCCTCGAGGAATGGCTGGCCCTGCCGAGCGACGCGCGGGTCGAGCTGATCGACGGCGAGTTCGTCGAGAAGGCGGCGCCGACGTTCGAGCACGGGCGGGCGCAAGGCCACACCGTCGGAGCGCTCGGCGGGCCGTTCGACCGACGGGTGGGTGGTCCTGGTGGACCGGGCGGCTGGTGGCTGGCGACCGAGGTCGACATCGTGCTGGACGGCCGCGGCTACCGCCCCGACATCGCCGGCTGGCGCCGCGAACACCTGCCGGCGCCCCCTTCGACGCGGCCGATCACCGCGCGCCCCGACTGGCTGTGCGAGATCGTGAGCGAGTCCAACCGCACCATCGACACGGTCACCAAGCTGCGGCGCTACCACCAGGCCGGCGTGCCGCACTACTGGCTGCTCGACCACCTGGCGCGCACGCTCACGGTCCACCGCCACACCGCCGACGGCTATCTCATCGTGGTGTCGGCCGAGGCCGGCGAGCGGGTGCGGGCCGAGCCGTTCGACGCCATCGAGCTCCAGGTCGCGGTCCTGCTGGGCGATGATCCCGACGATCAGGGCTGATCGCGTGACCCGCGGGCTCGTCGCGATCGCGGTGCTGGTCGGCGCCGCTGCGCCCGCGACGGCCGAGCCGATCGGCGCGCTGATCGGCGGCAGCGAGGTCGCGTTCGGCGGCGGCCCGCGCCAGCGCGTCAACGCCACGGCGATCGCCTACCTGACCCGGCGCGCCGGCGGCCACGTCAGCGTGTCGCGGCTCGCGCTCGACGGCGCCAGCGGCGCGGTCACCGCCGGGTTCGCGTACCGCGCCAACGCCGCGCGCCCGCGCCTCGAGCTGGTGGTCCACGTCGGCGCCGGCGTCGCCTGGCCGACCGCGCCGGTCGCCGCCGCCGGCGTCACCGCGTTCCTGTGGCCGACGCGCTTCCCGATCGCTGTCACGACCGGCGTCCGCGTCTACGCCTTCATCGACGACGTCGCGCCGGCGCCGCTGGCGCTGTCGCTCGAGCTCGGCCTGGCGCTGGCCCGCTAGATCTCGAGTCACCGCGGCGCCGTGACACCCGGCGCTACCAGCGCTCGGGCCAGGGCATCGCCTCGATCGCCGCCGCCAGCTCGGCCCGGGTCGCGGCCTCGAGATGGATCGGCCCGGTCGGGCGCCCGAGCTCGTAGTGCTGCTCGGGCAGCCAGTGGCCGTGGGCCGCGAGCGACGCGGTGCGGGCGGCCTCGGCCTCGGCCGGATCGACGACCAGCGCGCGGATCCGGATCACGCCGTCCTGCTCGACGATCGCCACGAACGGGTGTGGGGAGCCCAGCCACAGCGGCAGGTCGCCGGCGCGGACGGCGGCGAGGGCGCGGGCCCGGCCGACGGGCGGGATCGGTGCCATGGGGCGAGCGTCGCAGATCCCGCGGCTACTGGCAGGCCGACTCGAACGGGTTGTTCACGGCCTGGGGCGCGGTCGGCCACGCGCCGAAGCGCCAGCCGCAGCGGCTCGCGACGATCGCGCCGGTCGCGGTGTCGAGGACGACCGCGCCGGCCATCGACATCAAGAGCGCGCGGCGCCCGTCGCGCGCGAGGGTCAGCCGCGACAGGCTGGTGCCGAGGCTGGCGCTCCAGCGCACGCTGCCGTCGAGGGCCATCGCCGTGGTCGCGCCGTTGACGTCGGCGAGGATCGCGGTGTCGGTGCCGGGCACGCCGATGATCTGCTCGATCGACTGGCGGTAGTCGAAGGCGTGCGGATCGTCGGCGGCGGCGCTGGCGTAGCGCGTGACGGTGCGCCCGTCGAACATGTACACGCGGCCGGCGCTGTCGACGAGGAGCGGCTGCGCGGTCATGGTCCGGCTGGGCACGTCGCCGAGCTTGGTCAGCGGCACGCCGGTCGCGAGCTGCGCGGCGGTGTACGTGCGCACGCGCTGCGACGAGTCGACGGTGACCAGCGCCGGCGCGGCGTCGTCGGCGCCCGCGCGCGGCCAGAACGAGAACGACCCGTCGGCGATGACCTTGGGCTTGCCGAACACCGGCGTCGCGCTCGGCGTGATCGGCAGGGCCCAGACCCCGCCGCCGTCGCGGACGCCGAGCAGGTACCCGCGCGGGTGCCAGACCGCCGAGTGCGGGCTGCCGGGCACCTGCGCCTGCGCCACGACGTGGCCGTCGGCGGCGGCGATCAGCACGGCCTGGCCGGTGGCGGTGATCAGCACGACGTGGGCGTCGTCGACGTACTCGACGACGACCACGGCCGACCCGGCGGTCGCCGTGACCGCGCCGGTGCCGTCGAGCGCCTCGATGGTCACGTCGCCAGCGCCCATCGCCCAGGTCACGTGGGTGCCGTCGGGCGACAGCGCCGCGGCGGTGGTGGTGGCGAACTGATAGCCGACGTACCGCGTGGCGCCGCCGTCGTCGGCGACGACGAGGTTCTGGCCGATGCCGGCGACGACCCGGCCGGGCCCGATCGCCGGCGGGCTGTTGCGCCCGAGCGTGCTGGTCACGGCGTCGGCGTCGGCGGTCAGCGCGACGGTCCAGTCGCCGGCGCCGAGCGAGAACACGTCGAGGGCGTCGGCGCTCGGGAACCCGAGCCGCTGCGGATTGGTGAGCGTGAGCGCGGCCAGCGCCTTGGGCGTGACGTCGGCGCCGGTGGCGGTGGCGATGATCACGGCGACCGCCTGCTCGGTCGGCGGCGCCAGTCGCTGCCGGGGCGCCTCGAACTGGCGATCGGGCTGAGGCTTGCGCGGGCCGGGCGCGGGCGCGCCGGCGCCGCTGGGGCCGGCGCTGCCGGGGGGCGGGGCGGGCTGCACCGCGGCAGCGGCAGCAGCAGCGGCGGCGGCCTTCACCGCGGCCGGGTCGGCGAAGTACGCCAGGTGGGCGCCGTCGGGCGCGACCGCCAGCTCGACCGGGGTGCGCGGCGCGATCGCCAGCGGTCGCTCGGCGCCCCAGCGCAGGTGGCGATCGGCGACGGTGATCGCCACCGCCGCGAACGTGCGGTCGACGCCGTCCGCACGGCTGACGATCGCCAGCGCGTCGGTCGCGCCGCTCGGGCGCAGCGCCTCGATGCGGGTGCCGTCGCGGCTGAGCTCGTCGACGATCGCGCCGTGGCCGTCGGCCAGGGCGATCGACTGATCGGCCCGCACCACCAGCCACGCGTCGGCGGCGCTGGCGACCAGGCCGATGGCCTGCGGCACCGCCGGCACGTCGACCACATCGAGCAGCCCGCCGTCGGCCGTGAGCCGGAACAGGTGCGCGGTGCCGCTGGCGTCGATCGCGCCGACGACGAAGCCGCCGGCGTGGCGGACCACCTCGAGCGCGCGGGCGCCCCGCTGCGGCAGCGCGATCGGGGCCGCGGTGCCGTCGAGCGCGGGCCACAGGCGCAGCGCGCCGATCGTGTCGATCGAGATCGCCGCAGTCGCGGTGCGGTCCAGCACCGTCGCCGTGATGAACGCCGTGTGCGGCGCGATCCGCGGCGGCGCCGCCGGGCCCCAGTCGGTGGCGCCGCCGAGGTCAGGCGTGACCGTCGCGCCGCCGTCGCTGCCGACGCGCGGCGGCGGGCTGGTCGGGGGCTTGTGGCTGTCGCCGCCGCACGCGAGCAGCGCCGGGATCAGCAGGGTCGCGTAGACGGGCGTGCGCATCGCAGCGTTCCAACGCATGAACCCCGACGGTCGATCCAACCGCCGGCAAAGACAACCCGACCGGGCCCGTCAGTGCGTGTGTGGTTCGTCGGGATCGCAGTCGGGGCCGCAGGGCACCGGCCCGTCGTGGGGCCGATCGGGATCGCCGTCGTGGGTCGACGGCTCGAGCTCGGGCGCAGGTCCCGCCAGGTCACCGGCGGCCTCGGCCGCGTCGGCGTCGGCCGCGTCGGCGTCGGTGAGTCCGCCCGCGGCGATCAGCGTCGCCGCGACCGCGGGATCGAGGCCCGGGATCATGCCCGCGCGCGCCAGCGCCGCGATGTAGTACGCGTCCTCGCGCCGAGCCTCGAGCGTGCCGGCGGTGACCGCCTCCTCGAGGCTGCGCTTGAGATCGCCGATCAGCCGCGACGGCGGCAGCTTGAACGTCTCCATGATCGCGTTGCCGACCCCGCCCGGCAGCGGCGGCAGCTTGGCGTCCTCCTCGACCAGGCGCTCCATCCGCTCGGACAGCGCCGAGATCTGCTCGAGGATCTGCTTGCGGCGGCCCGGCCGCTTCGACGTGATGTCGGCCCGCGACAGGTCGAGCAGGTCGTGCAGGTGCGGCAGCATCTCGCGGTGGAACCGGCGCACCGCGCTGTCGGTCCACGCCTGGCTGTACTGGTTCGAGCGCAGGTGGTGGCGGATCAGGAACTTCACCGCGCGGCGATGATCGCGATCGAAGAGCAGCCGCTGGGTGACCTTGTCGAACATCCGCGCGCCGACCTCGGCGTGGCCATGGAAGTGGACGCCCTGCGGCGTGAACGTGCGGGTCGGCACCTTGCCGATGTCGTGGAGCAGGGCGGCCCAGCGCACCAGCGGGCGCCGCACGGCCTGCTTGACGACCTGCTTGGTGTGGCTCCAGACGTCCTTGTGCTGGCGATCGGTCTCCTGCTGCAGGTGGACCGTCGCCTCGAGCTCGGGGAACACCTGGGCCAAGAGGCCGGTCTCGCGGACCCACTCGAGGGCGAGGTCGACGTCGCGGCCCATGAGCATCGGCTCGATCGCGGCGCGGAGCTGGTCCGCTGGGGCGCTCAGGATGGTGCTGGAGGCCTCCTGGGCCGCTGCGGTCACGGCCGGGGCCGGCCAGTGCCCTCCTTCGGTGGCGATGGCGCTGGCGATATCGAACAAGATCAGAGGGTTGGCCTCCGCCCACGCGCGGACGCGGGCCCCGGTCTCGGGGCCATCCGGAGCGCGCAAGATATCCTGGGGATCCACCATCGACACGGGTGGGGCTTCCTACCGGCGGGCCCGGCCAGCGTCAAGGCCGGCGGCACGAGACGTGCTCTAGCGCGGCGGCGCAGTGCAAGGACGTATCACCGCTCGCCAGCTTCCGCTCGCCGAAAAGGCGTGCCCGGGCATCGGGAAGCTCTATCGGGAGCTCTCGTCCGAGTCCGACGGTCGGTGCAAGCCGACGACATTTTTGCAGCTTCTCTGGATTTACGAGGGGCGGCGGTGCGCCGTCGAGGCCACCCGCGCCACCAAGAAGCCCCGCCGCAAGAAGTGACCCCTCACTGGCGGATCGATCAGCCAGTGCGCCACACCGTCTCACTGTTCGTGTCGACGACGGGGAATCTGGCCACCGGTACGCTGCTGATGGGTCGACGTGGGCCGATCTGCGCAGCCCCGCGAACATCGGTCGCGGTGTAGGCCTTATAGAAGCATGAGCGAGCGTCGCCCGATCGGTGTCTTCGACTCTGGCGTCGGCGGCCTGACCGTCGTGCGGGCCCTGCGCGCGCGGCTGCCCGGCGAGGACATCGTCTACCTGGGCGACACGGCGCGCGTGCCGTACGGCTCCAAGAGCCCGCGCACGGTCGAGCGCTACTCGCTGACGTGCCAGCGGTTCCTGCTCGCGCACGACGTCAAGCTGGTGCTGATCGCGTGCAACACCGCCTCGGCCAACGCGCTGCCCGCGCTGATCGAGGCCAGCCCGGTGCCGGTCATCGGCGCCGTCGAGCCCGGCGCGGCCAGCGCGCTCGCCGCGACGCGCAACCATCGCGTCGGCGTGATCGGCACGCTCGGCACCGTGCGCTCGGGCGCCTACGAGCGCGCGCTGACGGCGCGCGACCCCGCGGTCCACGTCGCGGCGCTGGCGTGTCCGCTGCTGGTGCCGCTGGCCGAGGAGGGCTGGGTCGACGACGACGTCGCGGCCGCGGTGGCGCGGCGCTACCTGACCGAGCTGTTCGTCCGGGATCCGGACCTCGACACGATCGTGCTCGGCTGCACCCACTACCCGCTCTTGCGCGACGTGCTGACCCGCACCGCCGCCGAGGTGGCCGGTCGGCCGATCGCGATCGTCGACTCGGCGTCGGCGATGGCCGCGGCCGCGGGCGCGGCGCTGGGCGCGTCGACCGACAACCGGCGCGCACAGCCGGGCGCGCTGGCGTGCTTCGCGACCGACATCTCGCGGCTCGACGAGCTGGCGCCGCGGTTCCTGGGCGAGCCGATCACGAGCTTCGACCTCGTCGATCTGTGATGGCGATCGCTTGCGGGTGGCACGGCCCGTGCTCTCTTGCCGCGCATGATCGCGCGCCTCGCCGTCCTCGCCAGCCTCCTCGTCGCCAGCCTCCTCGTCGCCTGCGGCTCGTCGGGCGCTGATCCCGTCGACGGGCCGCCGGTCGTCGACGCCGCACCGGACGCCGCCGCGTGCGACACGACGGGCTATCCCATGATGATCCGCGCGGTGTCGGTCGATCTCGGCGCGCCGACCACGCTCGCCCTCGACGGCACCGGCCCGCGCTGCGAGCAGATCGGCCGGGCCCTGCTGGCGCCGACCGGGCGCCCGCCCGAGCTGGCCCAGCTCGACGGCGGCGGGGCGACCGTGACCTGCACCCACGACGACGTGCTCGACCGCGAGATCGTGCGGGTGCGGGCGCCGCGCTACGGCGGGCTGCCGCTGTTCGCGCCGGTCCAGGACGCGCTGGTGCACGTCGACGCCACCGACGCGGTGGTGTTCCTGCACGCCGACTACCTGCCGGCGGGGGCGACGGTCGCCGACGCGTGCCTCGACGCGCCGGCGGTGGCGGCGGAGATCCCGGGCGCGCCGATGGGCTACGAGCGCTTCAGCGCGTGCACGCCGCAGGGCCCGGGCACGTACACGATCGCCGCCGACGACGTGATCGAGGTCGGCGACGAGGGCTACCTGGTCGATGAGGCCGGCGGGCTGCGCCGGGTGCGCGCGGTCGACGTCTACCTGCTGCCGGCCCACGCCACGCCCGAGGTCATCAACAGCGACGCGTTCTGCTGCAGCGGGCCCACCACCGAGCACTGCGTCGGTCAGCGGCTGTTCGTCGACGTCCTCACCGGCGCGCTGATCGGCCAGGAGTCGCACTGCCACACGTGCTGAGCGTCGAGCGGGCGGCGGTCGGCGCACGCGGTGGCCGGGGCGCGGTCGGCGCACGCGCGGAGGCCCGATCGGGTGCGGTCGGCGCACGCGCGGAGGCCCGATGGGCGCGGTCGCGCACGCGCGCGGAGGCCCGATGGGCGCGGTCGGCGCACGCGCGGAGGCCCGATGGGCGCGGTCGGCACGCGCGCGGAGGCCCGATGGGCGCGGTCGGCACGCGCGCGGAGACCGGACGCGGCGCGGTAGGCTGCGGCCAATGGCGACGACCCGCGCGTACCGCACCTGCCCGCTGTGTGAGGCCACCTGCGGCCTGGCGATCGAGCTCGACGGCGACGCGGTCGTCGGGATCCGCGGCGACGCCGACGATCCGTTCTCGCGCGGGTACCTGTGCCCCAAGGCCGCGGCGCTGGCGGCGCTGCACGACGATCCCGATCGGCTGCGCACGCCGCTGGTGCGCGGCGCCGACGGCGAGCTGCGGACCGCGTCGTGGGACGCCGCGTTCGCGGTGGCGATCGAGCGGCTCACCGAGATCAAGGCCGCGCACGGCGCCGACGCGGTCGCGGTGTACCTGGGCAACCCGGCCGCGCACAGCCTCGACCTGATGAGCTACGGCACGGCGCTGGTGCGCGCGCTCGGCACCCGCCAGCGCTACAGCGCCAGCTCGGCCGATCAGCTGCCCAAGATGGTCAGCGCGGCGCTGATGTTCGGCGGCGGCCTGGCGATCCCGGTGCCCGATCTCGATCGCACCGATCGGCTGCTGATCCTCGGCGCCAACCCGGTCGTGTCCAACGGCAGCCTGATGACCGCGCCCGACGTGAAGGCCCGGTTGAAGGCGATCCGCGCCCGCGGCGGCAAGATCATCGTCATCGATCCGCGGCGGACCGAGACCGCGGCGCTGGCCGACGAGCACCACGCGATCCGCCCCGGCGGCGACGCCGCGCTGCTCCTGGCGATGGTGCACGTGCTGTGCGCCGACGGCCTGGTCCGGCTGGGCGCGGCGGCGGGCCACGTGACCGGGCTGGCCGAGGTCGAGGCGATCGCCGCGCGGTTCGCGCCGGCCCGGGTGGCGGCGCGGGTCGGCCTCGACGAGGCCACGATCCGGCGCCTGGCGCACGAGCACGCCGCGGCCGCGAGCGCCGCCTGCTACGGCCGGATCGGCACGACCTGCCAGGAGTTCGGCACGCTCGCGAGCTGGGCGGTCGATCTGGTCAACGTGCTCACCGGCAACCTCGATCGCCCCGGCGGCGCGATGTGGACCACGCCGGCGGCGCTGCCCGGGCGCTACCGCACGCGGGGTGACGCGCGCTTCGGCCGCTACGCCAGCACGGTCCGCGGGCTGCCCGAGATGTTCGGCGAGCTGCCGGTCGCGACCCTGGCCGACGAGCTGGCCGGCGGCGGCGTGCGCGCGCTGATCACGATCGCCGGCAACCCGCTGGTGTCGGCGCCCGGCGTCGGCGCGCTGACCGAGGCGATCGCCGGGCTCGAGTTCCGGCTGGCGATCGATCCCTACGTCAACGCGACCACGCGGCTGGCCGACGTGATCCTGCCGCCGCCGTCGCCGCTGGCGCGCGCGCACTACGACCTGGCGCTGTACCAGCTCGCGATCCGCAACGTCGCGCGCTACTCGCCGCCGACGGTGGCCCGGGCCGCCGGCGCGCCGGCCGAGTGGGAGATCTTGCTGACCCTGGCCAAGGGCGTGACCGGCATGGCGGCGGCGCCGCTGGCGATGGCCGACGACGTGGTCGCGCGCGAGCTGGTGTCGCGCGAGCTGGCCGACCTGGTCGAGGCCGGCACCCCGGCCCGGGTCGACGTCGCCGCCGCGCTGGCCATGCTCGACGGCCGCGGCCCCGACCGCGTCGTCGATGCGCTGGTGCGGCTCGGGCCGTACGGCGACGGCTTCGGCGCGCGGCCGGGCGGCCTGACGCTGGCGGCGCTGCGCGCGGCGCCGCACGGGCTCGACCTGGGGCCGCTGGTGCCGCGCTTGCCCGAGGTGCTGCGCACGCCCGACCGCGCGATCGCGCTGGCCCCGGCGGCGATCGTCGCCGACGTCGCGCGCCTCGAGGCCGCGCTGGCGGCGCCGGCGCCGGCGATGGTGCTGATCGGGCGGCGCGAGCTGCGCAGCAACAACTCGTGGATGCACAACCTGCGGCCGCTGATGAAGGGGCGCGACCGCTGCACGCTGCTGATCCACCCCGCCGACGCGCGCGCGCGCGGGCTCGACGACGGCGCGACCGCGCGGGTCCGCAGCGCCGCCGGCGAGGTGCTGGCGCCGGTCGAGCTCTCCGACGAGGTCCGCCCGGGCGTGGTGTCGCTGCCGCACGGCTTCGGCCACGAGCTGGCCGGGGTGCGCATGGCGGTGGCGCGCGCCCACGGCGGCGTCAACGTCAACCGGGTGTCGGACCCCGAGTTCGTCGACGCGCCGTCGCACAACGCCGCGTTCAACGGCGTGCCGGTCGAAGTGGACGCCGCCGCGCGGTAACATCGCCGCCGGTGCCCGACGAACGCGATCCCGCCGGCTCCGACGCGACCGTGGCGGTCGGCGCGGCGGCGGTGGTCGCGGGCGCCGACGCGACCGTGGCGGCGCCGGGCGCGGCGGCGGTGGTCGCGGGCACCGCCGCGACCGTGGCGGTCGGTGCGGCGGCGGTGGTCGCGGGCGCCGACGGGACCGTAGCGGCGTCGGGCGCGGCGGCGGTGGTCGCGGGCACCGACGCGACCGTGGCGGCGTCGGGCGGCGGGCCCGGGCGCGAGGCCACGCTGGCGGCGCCGGTCGCGCCGGTCGTGCTCGGCGACAGCCTGGTCGGCGCGGCCGTGACCTTGTCGCCGACCGACGCCGGCGCCACGACCGCGCGCACGATCGGCGACGACCTGCGCGCGGCGTCGATCGATCGCTTCGACGAGGTCGCGCGCGATCGGTTCGAGCTGCTCGGGGAGCTGGCCCGGGGCGGCCTGGGCCGGGTGTTCCGCGCGCGCGATCCGCGCACCGGCCGCGTGGTCGCGCTCAAGGAGGTGTTGCGGCCGACCGCCGACCTGATGGTGCGGTTCGCGCGCGAGGCGATGGTCACGGCCAACCTGCAGCACCCGGCGATCGTGCCGGTCTACGAGGTCGGGCGCTGGCCGTCGGGCGAGCCGTTCTACGCGATGAAGCTGGTGCGCGGCCGCGCGCTCGACGCGCTGATCGCCGAGGCCACGACGCCGGCGGCGCGGATCGCGCTCCTGCCGCACGTGATCGCGATCGCCGAGGCCCTGGCCTACGCCCACAGCGAGCGCGTGATCCACCGCGACCTCAAGCCCGCGAACGTGCTCGTCGGGCCCTACGGCGAGACCGTGGTCATCGACTGGGGCCTGGCCCGCAACCTCGGCGACGCCGAGACCGCGTCGGGCGCGCCGGTCGCGGTCGAGCGCGCCGAGCCGGGCATGACCGTCGTCGGCGCCGTGGTCGGCACGCCGGCGTACATGGCGCCCGAGCAGGCCGCGGGCCAGCCGCTCGACGAGCGCGCCGACGTCTACGCGATCGGCGCCATCCTGTACCACGTGCTCGGCGGCGAGCGGCCGTACGCCGAGTGCCGGACGATCGAGCAGATCCTCGCGGCGGTCGACGCCGGGCCGCCGCGATCGTTGCGGGTGCTGGCGCCGACCTTGCCGGCCGAGCTGGTCACGATCGCCGAGCACGCGCTGGCGCGGGCGCCGGCCGATCGCTACGCCACCGCCGCCGGCCTGGCCGAGGATCTGCGCCGGTTCCAGACCGGTCAGCTCGTCGGCGCGCATCGCTACACGCGCTGGCAGCGCATCCGGCGCTGGGTCGGCCAGCACCGCGGCGCGGTCGGGACCGGCGCCGTCGCGCTGGCGGCGCTGGCGGTGTTCGCGATCCTCAGCGTCACGCGCATCGCCCGCGAGCGCGATCGGGCCCGGGGCGAGCGCACCATCGCGCAGCGCGAGCGCGCGCGCGCCGAGCAGGCCCAGGCCCTGGCCGAGCAGCGGGTGGGCGAGACGCTCGAGGAGCTCGGGCGCCAGGCCCTGATCGCCGGCGAGCCCGAGCGCGCGCTGCCGTTCCTCGCCGCGGCCACCGGCGCCGGCCCGCGCCCGACGCTCGCCGCGCTGCTCGGCGAGGCCGCCGCGCCCTTCACCGGGCTGCGCGCGCTCGCGCCGCCCGACGTGGTCGGGACGCTCGCCGCCGATCTCGTTGACGGCGGCCACCTCCTGGTCGCGGCCTCGGCCATGGGCGCCAGCGCCTACGACCTCGCCACCCGGCGCCCGGTATGGACCGCGCCCGGCGTGCACCACGTCCGCGCGTCGCCAGACGGCGCGCTGGTCCTGTGCCTGGGGCCGGGGCTCGACGTGACGATCCGCACCGCGCACGAGGGCCGCGTCGTGCGTCGGTGGACCCTGCCGGCCGCCGACGATCAGCTGTGGCTGCCGGCGTGGAGCCCGCGCGGCGATCGGCTCGCGGTCGCGACCGGCGGCGGGCGCGTCGCGACCGGCGGCCTCGATGACGCCGCGCTCGCGGTCCGCGGCGCGCACCAGGGCGAGGTCTGGACGCTGGCGTTCAGCCCCGACGGCGCGCGGCTCATGTCGGTCGGCGCCGACGGCGTGATCGCGATCGCGGGCCCCGACGGCACGGCGCGGACGATCGCGCAGCCCTCGATCAAGACCATCGCGGCGGCCTGGCTCGACGACCGCTCGCTGCTGGCGGTGGCCGACGACGGCGAGGCGCGGACCTGGCGTGTCGACGGCGCCGCGCCGCCGCGGGTGACCCGGCGCTTCACCCACGGCCGCGACCCGTACGGGGTCTACGTCGCGCCGACCGGGGCGTGGGCGGTGACCTACGGCGACGCGGCCGTGGCCCGGCTGTGGGACCTCTCGACCGGCGCGCTGCGCGCCGAGCTGATCGGGCACCGCCACGCGGTGTCGGCGGCGGTCGCGGTCGGCGCGTGGCTGGTCACCGTCGACGAGTCCGGCACGATCGCGGTGTGGGATCCGGCCACGGGCGAGCGGCGGTCGGTGCTGCCGTTCGAGGAGCTGAACCCGGGCGTGATCGCGCGCGGCGACCACCTGGTCACGTTCGGCGCCGGGCGGCCGCGGGTGTGGCAGCTCGCGCCCGAGGTGCCGCTGCGCCGCGTGCCGCTGCACCAGGCGCGGATCCGCGAGCTGACCTTCGATCGCGCGGGCACGGCGCTGTGGACCGCGGCCAACGACGGCACCGCGCGCCGGCTCGACCTCGCGACCGGCGCGGTGCGGGTGTTCGGCGCCGCCGACTACGTCGAACCGGCGATCCGGTCGCTCGACGACGGCGGCCAGTTCCACAACCACGCGCGCGGGCTGCGGTCGCTGCGGCTGTCGCCCGATGAGACCCGGGTCGCGACCGCGCGCGAGGACGGCGCGGTCACGCTGTGGGACGTGGCCACCGGCACCGAGCTCGCGACCTGGCCCCATCCGGGGCGCGCCCGCCGGGTCGTCTTCACGCGCGATGGCGCGCGCGCGTTCGTGGCCGCCGGCACCGGCGTCTACGCCTGGGAGGTCGCGACCGGGCGCGCGCTCGGGCACGCGGAGCTCGGCGGGCCGGCGTGGGACGTCGCGCTCTTGGGGGACGAGCAGGTGCTCGCGACCCAGACCAACGATCGAGCCGCGCTCTGGGACGCCGCGACCCTGACCCCGCGCGCCAACCTGCGGCCGTTTCCGGATCGCCTGCGCGAGCTGATCGTCGCCGACGACCGGCTCGTCGCCGCGGCGCCGGACAGCGTGCTGGTGATCGATCGCGACGGCCAGGTCCACGGCCGCGCCGAGCAGGAGGGCGCGTTCGCGGCCGCGGTGTCGCCGGCGCCCGCGCGTCCGCCGCACGGCCGGCTGGTCGCGGTGGGCACGCCGAGCGGCGAGGTGGTGCTGCGCGACGCCGCCGACGCGGCGCCGATCCGGAGCTGGCGCATCGACGACGGCCTCGCGGCGCTGGCGTTCCGCCCCGACGGCGCGCTCCTGGCCTCGGCCGGCGGGCGCCGCGTGCGGGTCTGGGATCCCGCCACCGGCCGCCAGCTGCTCGCGACGCCCGAGCTGCCGGCGCTGGTGACCCAGCTCGCGTGGAGCCCCGACGGGCGCGCGCTGGCGTTCGGCGGCGGCTCGGGCGTGGTCTACCTGTGGACGATCGCCGCGCCGGTCGTCGACGCGGCCGCGCTGGCGCGGTGCGTGGCGCCGTGGCGCCTCGACGGCAGCGGCCTGGCCGCGGCCGCGTTCGATCCCGACGCGTGCGCGGGCGTCTTGCCGGGCCTTTGAGGTCGGACGCCGTCGGGCGCGGTGGTATTCATGAGGGCGGGTGCGGCGTTCGCGCCACACGCTGTGCACCAAACTTCTCAGGCGCATCGCCGGCGCTGCTGCGTCAGGAGCTCAATGACCGACCTCGCGACCCCGTCCTCCCCATCGCTCCGTGCCGTCGCGTCGCTGGCCGCCGCGAGCTTGCTCGCGTCGTTGACGTTCGCGGCGTGCGTGCGCGTGCCCAGCGGACCGCTGGCCTCGGCGCAGCCACCACCAGGCGGCGCGCCGGGCGGGCCGATGATCGTCGAGGGCAGCGGGCAGGGCTACGGCGGGTCCGCCCACGGCAGCTACGGCTACGGCGGCTACGGCTACGGCGGCTACGGCTATGGCGGCTCTGGGTATGGCGGCTACGGCGGGCAGAGCTACGGCGGCTACGGCGGCTACGGCTATGGCGGCTACGGCTACGGTGGCTACGGCTACGGCGGCTACGGCTACGGCGGTTCTAGCTACGGCGGCGGCAGCGGCGGCGGTAGCGGCGGCGCGCTCTACGCGTGCCGGGCCCAGGCCGACTGCACCGTGCTGTTCACCCGCACGACCTGCTTCCCGTCGGATCCGGTCGGGGTCGCGGTCGCGCACCTGGCCGAGGCCCGGCGCACGCTGGCGAAGCGGCCCGAGGCCTGCGGCATGGGCGGCCCCGACTATGAGCGGCGGCTGCAAGAGAACCAGGGGCGCTACACCGCGACCTGCACCGCCGGGCGCTGTGCGGTCGTCGATCACGGCCCGCGCCGCAACCCGTTCTGATCGTCACGGCGGCGCGAGCAGGGCCGCGGCCGCGGCGATCGCCTCGCTCGAGCCCGCCAGCGCCAGCACGTCACCGACCTCGATGATGTCGACGGCCGCCGGCACCGGGATGCTGACCTCGCCGCGCTGGATCGCCAGCACGGTCGCGCCCGTAGTGCCGCGCAGGTTGGTCGCGGCCAGCGTCTGGCCCGCCAGCGCGCTGCCGGCGGTGACCCGCACCGCGGTCGGCGTGCCCAGCCCCGGCAGCACGGCCTCGATCGCGGACAGATCGGCGGTGGCCTCGGTCGGGCGCTGCCCGGCCACGCGCTTGCCGGCGGCGGCCAGGACCTCGACGATCGCCTCGGCGCCGGCGCGCACGTGGGCGTCGAGATCGCCGGCGCTGCGCCACACCCGCCAGGCCTCGAACGCCACCATCGCGGCCACCACCGCCGCCGCCACCGACGGCGCGAACGCCCCGGCCACCGCCAGCGCCGGCACCAGCGCCACCAGCAGCACGGGCACCTGCAGCGCCATGATCAGCATGCGCCGCGGCGCCGCGCCCAGATCGAGGCCGGCGCCCGCCGGCAGCGCACGCTCGGCCACGCCGGTGGCCACGGTCCGCGACATCCGAGCCATGCCCAGGAGCAGCGGCAGCGCGGCCAGGACCACGACGCCGAGCAGCGCCAGCGTCGCCCACCGCGGGTCGAGCGCCAGCCGCTCGCCGAGCGCGGCCACCGCCCGGCGCCGCGCCAGGCCGGCGCCCAGCACCAGCGCGAACAGCGCCACCCCGTCGATGGCGAGCCGGCGGGCCGACCGCCGCAGCGGGCCGACGTCGCGCGGCCCGGCCCGGGCCCGCTCGATCCACGAGCCGTACAGCGCCGCGAAGGTCGCCAGCCGCCGCGGCAGCCGAGCCTCGATCCCCGCGGCGACCCGCGGGCCCAGCCGGACCAGCGGCGGGGTCAGCGCGGTGGTGATCGCCGACACCGCGACCGCGACCGCGTACCACCGCGGCGGCAGCACCCCGCTGCCGACCCCGATGCTGGCGGCGACGAACGACAGCTCGCCGATCTGCGCCATGGTCATGCCGGTGGTGACCGCGGCGCGGATGCCGTGGCCGGCCAGGAACACGCCGGTCGACACCGCGACGATCTTGCCCACGACGACCACCGCCAGGATGACCAGGATCTCCAGCCACGACGACGCGATCGCGGCCGGATCGATCAGCATGCCGACCGACACGAAGAAGATCGCGGCGAACAGATCGCGGACCGGCTCGACCAGCGGCTCGATGTCGTGGTTGACCCCGCCCTCGGCGACCAGGGCGCCGGCGAGGAACGCGCCCAGCGCCACCGAGTAGCCGGCGACGTGGGCCAGCGTGGCCAGGGCGAAGCACAGGCCGATCACGCCGACCAGCGTGGTCTCGTGGCGGCCCAGCGCGACGGTGGCCCGGATCAGCCGCGGCACCACCAGCATGCCGACGATGATCGTGGCGGCCAGGAAGCCCGCGAGCTTGGCCAGGGTCTCGAGCAGGGCCTCGACGCCGAGGCCGGCGCCGCGGCTGACCGCGGTCAGCACCGTCAACAGCAGGATCGCCAGCAGGTCCTCGACCACCAGCAGGCCGAACACCCGGCGGCGCTGCGCCGGCGGCGGCGGCTGCTCGTCGAGCGTGCGCGAGATGATCGTCGTCGACGAGATGCCGACCATGGCCCCGACGAACAGGCTGGCGCGGCCGTCGAGCCCGAACACGCCACCGATCGCGGCGCCGGCCGCGACCATCGTGCCGACCTCGAGCACCGTCGCCGCCACCGCGCCGATCCCGACGCCGATGACGCCGCGGACCGACAGCTCCATGCCGATCGAGAACATCAGCAGGATGACGCCCAGCTCGGCCAGGATGGCGACGATGCCCTCGTCGGCGAAGAACGGCACCGAGGTGTGGGGCCCGACCAGCATTCCGGCGGCCAGGTAGCCCAGCACCACCGGCAGGCGCAGGCGCTGGAACACGACCGTCACGACCGCGGCGGTGCCGACCACCAGCGCGAGCGTCTGGATCAGATCGTGGCCCGTCACGCCGCCAGTCTAGCCGGGACCGTCGCCCGGGCGATTCGCAATGGCACGTTCCCCGTCGCCACCCGCCGCGCGGCCCGGCACGCGCCGCACCTACCGACCGAAGCCCTCGAGCTTGATCCACGGCCCCGCGGTGTACGGGAACGACTGGTCGTAGTGGACGTGCGCGACGTACCACAGCGCGACGTCGTGGTCCTCGAGCGGCTCGCGCCCGACGTAGGCGGCCGGGAACGGCGCGGCGCCGGCGGCGGGCCGCGGCGAGAACGGCGCCCACTCGCCGTCGTGGTAGCGCACCGCGAACAGCTCGGCGTCGTCCCAGGTGTGGGGCCGCAGGTTGACCGCCGCGCCCGAGGGGAAGTCGATCTGCCGCCAGACGAAGCCGCCCTCGTCGGCCTCGCCGGTGTGCGGGAACCAGCCCTCCTCCTCGACCCGCTGCCAGCCGCCGTCGATGAACGCCTCGAGCGCGTCGTGGCCGGCGCCGTCGAGGTCGAAGTCGAACCGCCAGTGCGGGTGGTAGGTGTGCTGGTCGTGGAGGCCCGAGCCGTGGATCGTGAGCCACGGGCACAGCCGGCCGTCGTCGTGGAACCGCCACATCTGCAGGTAGTGGTACGGCCCGGCGGTGAAGTCGGCCGACAGCTCGACGCCGCCGCGGAACGGCTGCACCCGGACGTTGCCGGCCAGCGTGCGCGTGCCCAGCGGCACCCACCACGGGCCCCGGGTCTCGGCGCCGTCGCTCTGGACCTCGAGCACGTCGCGCTGGTGGTCGACGGTGACGTACGGCAACGACGCCTCCCACAGCACGCGGCGGCCGCGGTACTCGGCGAGGTAGATCATGATCCCGGCCGACTCGGTGAGCCGCCAGTGGAACTTCCAGTTCGCCTCGCTGATGACGTTGCTCATGGCTTCACCACTGGCTCGCGGGCACCACGGCGGTGACCAGGTTGTCGAGGAGATCCACCACCGCCACCACCGAGGGGTGGCCGCCGTGGCGCCCGAACACCACCGCCGCCGAGCGCCGCTCGAACGCCGCGTCGCTCGCGTCCTTGCCCCAGTAGTGCATCGTCACCAGCGGCTCGTCGCCCATGGCCAGGCTGGCGCGGACGCCCTCGTCGAGCGTCGCGACCGACGTGGCGAGGGCCTCCTCCTCGCGCGACAGCATCGGCTGGGCCCGGGTGATGTCGAGGTGCGCGACCACGCCGGCGTCGAGATCGACGCACGCGTCGACGCAGCGGTCGGCCGCGTAGTCGTAGACCACGACCCGCGCCAGGCGGTGGCCGTGGATCCAGTGCGGCGGCTTGACCACCAGCGGCTCGGTCGCGACCACGCGGTAGCGCCCGACCTTGGCCATGGCCGCGACCCGGCGGTCCTCGGTCAGCGTGCGCACGGCGTCGGCCGACTCGCCGGGTGTGAGCGGCGCGAACAGCGACGGATCGCTGTTGAGGACGTCCGGCGCCGGCGCGAGCGCGGGCTCGGACCGCGCGGCCTTGGCGGCCTTGGCCTTCGCGGCCGGCTTGGCCTTGGCGGCCGGCTGCTTCTTCGCCGCGGCCCGGGACGAGGGCCGCGCAGGTTTGGCGGACTTGGCGGGCGTGCGTGCCATGCCGGCACTATACACGCCTGCCCGTCGACGGGCGCCGTCGGGTTACTCCAGCGGGCCGCCTTCGGCCAGCTTGCCCGCCGAGCGATACTCGAGCCGGATCGCGCGCCGGAGGTGCTCCTGGCCCATGGGCAGGCCCTCGGCCGCGGCCAGGAATGCGGCCCG
The DNA here is from genome assembly GCA_016717005.1 of Myxococcales bacterium. Lineage (NCBI taxonomy): Bacteria > Pseudomonadati > Myxococcota > Myxococcia > Myxococcales > Myxococcales bacterium. Next base: position 69,843 of record JADJUF010000038.1, read on the forward strand.
GACCGTGCAGTTGCGGACCGAGCCGCCGGTGAACTCGTAGCGTCGCGCCAGGTCGGCCAGGTCGAGATCGTCCCCGAGCGGCAGGTCCTTCGGCAGGTGCGCGCGCCACAGCTGCTCGCGCAGCTCCTCGTCGGGGATCGGGAACAGCACCCGGAACGCCAGGCGCCGACGGAACGCGGTGTCGATCGCGGCGCCGAAGTTGGTGGTCAGGATCGCCGCGCCGGTGAAGCTGTCGAGGCGCTGCAGCAGGTAGTTGACCTCGAGGTTGGCGTAGCGGTCGTTGCTCGACTTCACCTCGGTGCGCTTGGTGAACAGCGAGTCGGCCTCGTCGAACAGCATCAGCGCCTGCGACTCCTCGGCCGCGGCGAAGACGTTGGCGAGGTTGCGCTCGGTCTCGCCGATCCACTTCGACATGACCCGCGACAGGTCGACCCGGAACAGCTCGATGCCCAGCTCCCGCGCGAGCGCGCCCGCGACCATGGTCTTGCCGGTGCCGGGCGGGCCCTCGAACAGCGCGACGATGCCGCGCGACGTGGTCGCGACGCGCTCCATGCCCCACTCCTCGAACACCTGGCGCGACAGCCTCATGCGCGCCAGGAACTCCTTCAAGCTGTCCAGGATGTCGGGCGGCAGCACCAGCTGCTCGAGCCGCGGCAGGTTGCGGATGCGCTCGGCCACGTCGCCGAGCCGGCGATCGAGGTACTGGCCGACCGCGCCGGTGATGACCGCCGGCGTGATCGCGCGACCGTCCTCGGGCAGGCCGGCGACGACGTTGGTGATGGTGCCGGGCCCGATGCGCCAGCGCGCCGCCAGATCGCTCAAGCCCTCGGCCGGGATCGCGCGCGCCGCCAGCGCGCCCAGCCACACCTCGCGCCGCCGGCTCTCGGTCAGGTCCTCGAGCTCGACCAGGTCGTAGCCGGCGTCGATCGGCGGTCGCGTGTCAGGCTCGACCCGGGCCACCAGCGGACCCGGGTGGCGGGCGACCACGTGCCGGATCTGCTGCAACAACAAGCGCTCGTCGGTCGGGATCAGATCGACGCCGTCGAGGCACGGGATCCAGCCGGCCACGGTGCAGCGCTCGAGCGCGCGCCGGATCGCCGCGGCGCTCGGGCGACCGCCGTCGGTCACGTGCAGCACGTGCACCATCGCCAGCTGGCGCCCGGCCGCGTGGGCCAGCGCCGCCAGCACCGCGCGCCGACCGCTGCCGATCCGGCCGCGCACGATCAGCCGCAGCGGCGCGGTCGGCGGGCGCGGCCGGGCGACGGCCTCGACCAGCGCCGTGGCGGCCGCCGGCTCGATCAGCAGCTGGTCGATCGTGCGCGCGGCGGTGACCACCGGCAGCGCCGCGTCGGGATCGGCGGTCAGGGCCTCGCCGCGCAGGCGCGCGATCACCAGCGGATCGACGCTGAGCGCCGCGAAGCGCCGCACCGGGCCCTCGGCCACCTGGATCAGTCCGAACCGCACCAGCGGGCGATCGGGATCGAGCTCGCGCGCGACGTCGTGCGGGTTGACCCGCGGGCCCAGGAGCCGGGTCACGAGGCCCAGGTCGATCAGCGCCCGGAGCGGATCGTTGGCCAGGATGCGGTACAGCCGCGCGGCCTCGTCGGAGATGTGCGGCGCCACCGCCACCATCAGGATCAGCCGGGCCAGCGGCGACAGGCCGAACTCGTCGATCAGCTCGACCAGCGGCCACCGGGCCGGGGTTGCCTCCTCGAGGTCGCGCACCGCCTGCATCGCCGCGGTCACGCCGGCCTCGGCCTGGACGACGCGGTCGCGCGCCAGCCCGCTGCGGGTGGTGTACAGGCCGAGCACCTCGGCCTCGTGAGGCAGCGCGCCGTCGATCGCGCCGCCGAGCAGCCCGCGATCCCAGTCGCCGGCGATCGCGCGCACCGCCAGCGCCAGCGCCAGCAGGCGCTCGTGCTCGAGCAGCCGCAGCGCGGCCAGGCGATCGCAGCGGGGCCCGGTCGGCCGCGGGTTCAGCGCGGCGGCGTCCACTACGGCAGGATCTCGACGCGATCCCCCGCGTCGTTGGCCCCGATCAGGCCGGCGAACTTCGTCACCTGGATCTGACCGCCGGCGGCGTCGTGGCCGCGCCACGTGCCCTCGAGCCACACCTTGCACGTCGTCGAGCCGGCCGGGCACTTCTGGCGCACGCGATCGGCCAGCGCGATGCCGAGCGCGGTGTCGTCGAGCTTGACCGCGACCTCGCCGAGGGTCGCGCCGACGATCCCGAGCCGGTCGGCGTCCATCGTGACCTCGACCGGCAGCTTGAGCCGGGGCGGACCGCCGATGTCGCGGGCGCCGCCGTTGTGATCGAGCCACGCGAGCAGCTCGGCGGTGGGCGTCAGCGCCTGCGAGGGCGTGGCGGCAGGATCAGGCTGGGTCATGGCAGAACCTCCGGACGGCGCGTCCTGCGCCGCCGCCGACGTGGGATCGGTCGGCCGCGGCGCGTCGTTCTTCGCGCCGGAGCACCCGGCGAACACCAGCGCCACCGCCAGGACGTGCGGACGAGTCGACGTCACGCGGTCAGGATGCCACGCGCGCGCCGCGACCGCGAGGCCGCGGGCGCCCCGATCACTGGCCGTCCTGGTTCACGTAGTTGAACTGGGAGCCACTCGCCTCGGTGTTGGGGTGGTTCCACAGGTGGTTCTCGCGCGACTTGCCGACCACGTCCTCGGTCTCCGTATCGCTGGCCTTGGCGTGGACGTACGCCAGGCCCTCGGCCGACAGCTTGAGGCCGGCGGCGATCGCCGACTTCTTGCTCTCACCGTCGGCGACCATCGAAGCGTAGTCCTCGATCTGGCCGCGATCCGGCGTGAACGCGAAGTGGTCCTCCCACAGGCACGCGCGGGCCCGCGTCGGCCACGGATCCGAGACCGCGATGTCGGCGTCCTTGTCGGCGCCCTGGACGTCGCCGATCAGCACGAACGCGTGGTCGAGGCCCTCCTTGGCCGAGACCTGGATGTGCTGCCCGGCCGCGTGCTGGCGCAGGTAGTGGTACGCGACCCAGGCGTGCTCACCGCAGTTGCCGCCGTGGGCCAGGTCGGCCTTGGCGGCGAACAGCGCCTCGGGGTTGGCCGCGGCGATCGAGCGGACCTCCGGGGCGATCTCCCAGTACTTGTTGTCGCGCATGACCTGCAGGCGCGCCATCGAGTTCAGGTTGGTGGCGCGCAGCGCCTCGACCTGGTTGCCGGCGCCGAAGTTCAGCACCGCCTTGGTCGCGGTGATCGCCGCGCGGGCCTGATCGAGCCGCGCCGCCGCCGTCGCGCTCACCTCTTTCTTGGGGAGCTCGCGCTCTTCGTCTCCAGGTCGTCGGGCGTGGCTTGGCTCGGGCATCGGTCTTCTCCAGGCAGTGTTGGCGTCCGATCAGAATACGGCACCCGGCCACCGATCCTTCCCCGGCATCACAGGGGACCGGTTCCTGGGTCACAACCACCTGGGACTACTATTGATTTTAGGCTCACCGCCTCAGGATTCGTGACGCGGTGAGTCGCAAGAGGGGACCGAATCCGGGTCCCAACCACCCGGGACTACTATTGATTCTAGGCACCGCGTCATGATTCGTGACGCGGTGCATCGCAAGTCCCGACCAAGGGGACCGGCTCCTGGGTCCCAACTACCTGTGACCACTAGCGACCAAGGGGACCGGCTCCTGGGTCCCAACTGTCTGTGACCACTAGTGATTTTAGCCTCGCCGCGGCAGGATTCGTGACGCGGTGAGTCGCAAGTCCTGAGGCCGTAACGCCCGACAGGCTCCGGGCGCCCCCAGGCTGGACCGCGCCGGTCGCCGCTTCGGCCGTGGGGGCGTCGCGTCGCACCTGGTGCTCGCCGCCGCGATAGATCGTTCCGCGCTCCGATCCGTCGTAGGGACCATGGCCCGCCTCTTCGCCCGCGCCCTGTTCTCCGCCGCTCTCTTCGCTGGCGCTTGCAGCGCCGCCTACGCCGACCGGATCGCCGCCCCGGCGTCCCGGCCGCTGGTCCCGATCGCGGTCGCGCCCGACGCGGTGCGCTCGCCCTACACGGTCGAGATCGTCGCCGATGACGGCGACACGCTCGACACCTACTTCCACAAGGGCCGCTACTACGTGCGCGGCGCCACCGACCGCGCCTACACGATCCGCGTCGCCAACCCGACGCCCCAGCGGGTCGAGGCGGTCATCTCGATCGACGGCCTCGACGTGATCGACGGCGAGAACGGCGACCTGCACAAGCGCGGCTACATCGTGCCCGCCTACGGCGAGGTCCGCATCGAGGGCTGGCGCACGTCGCTCGAGAACGTCGCGGCGTTCCGGTTCTCGGCGGTCAAGAACAGCTACGCCGGCCGCAAGGGCAAGGCCCGCAACGTCGGCGTCATCGCGGTGGCGCTGTTCGCCGAGAACGCCCCCGCGATGATCGTGCAGCCCGGCGACCCGTACCTCGACGGCGACGACGACTACGACGGCTACGGCGACGAGGTCGACCGGTACCTCGACCGGCGCTGGCACGGCCCGTCGGGCGGCGACGGCGCCCGCGCCGAGGCTGGCGGGGGCGGCATGGGTCGCGGCCAGACCCGCGCGCCCGCCGCCGACAAGGCCGCCGAGCCGTCGGTCCGCTCGCGTCCGGCCCCGCCGCCGCCCGGCGTCCACGGCGGCACCGGCTCGGTCACCGCGGGCGCGCCCGCCCGCCAGACCATGGAGGACGAGTCCGCGCGCGATTGCTGCGGTCAGCCCGAGCGCCTCGGCCTCGGCACCGAGTACGGCGAGACCCGCTACTCCGCCGCCAGCTACACCCGCTTCGTCCGCTCGAGCGACAAGCCGGTCGCGATCGCCGAGCTGCGCTACAACGACGACGCCGGCCTCAAGGCCCTCGGCATCCTGTTCGCGCCCGAGCCCGACGCCAACGAGCTCATGACCCGCGAGACCGCCGATCCGTTCCCCGGCGACCGCGGCTTCGCCCGCCCGCCCGCGGGCATCCGCTAGCCGCGCAGCACGCGCTCGGCGATCTGCGTCGCCAGGTCGGCGCGGTCGCGCAGCTCGCGCACGCGGTGCAGGATCCGCTCGATCGACGTTCGGGGCAACGTGGCCAGGGTCCGCGTGGTGTGGGCCAGGTCGAGCGCTGGCCTGGGCGCAGCCGCCCGCGCGTTCCGGACGTTCAGCGCGGCGGCGGCACGGTCAGCAGCCGGGCCAGGGCGGCGTCGTCGAGCGCGCGGAACCCGCCGGGCGCCAGATCGCCGAGCGCGTACCCGCCGATGGCCGCGCGGACCAGCCGCAAGGTCGGGTGGCCGACCGCGGCGGTCATCTTGCGGACCTGGCGGTTGCGGCCCTCGGTGATCGTCAGCTCGAGCCAGCAGTCGGGCACGGTCTTGCGGAACCGGATCGGCGGGTCGCGCGGCGGCAGCGCCGGCGGCTCGAGCCGGGCGCAGCGCGCCGGCCGGGTCCGGCCGCCGGTGACCATCACGCCCGCGGCCAGCGCGGCGAGCGCGGCGTCGTCGGGGATGCGCTCGACCTGGACCCAGTAGGTCTTGGCGTGGGCGTGGCGCGGCGACAGCAGCCGATCGATCAGGCGCTTGTCCGACGACAAGATCAGCAGGCCCTCGCTGTCGGCGTCGAGCCGGCCGATCGGCCACACCGCGGGCGGCAGCCCGAACTCGGCCAGGGTGCGCCACGCGCTGGCGTCGCGGGTGTACTGCGACAGCACCCCGTAGGGCTTATGGAACGCGATCGTGGTCACGGTCGGAGGGGGCCAGCGATTGACATCGCCCAGGCGGCGTCCTAGTCACGTAGCATGTCCTTTCGGTCGATCGCCCTTGTCGTCGTCGCGGTGTTGGCGCTGGTCGCGTGCGGCCCGTCGTCGGCGCAGATCAAGACCGCGCGCGAAGCGCGCTACCGCGCCTCGGCGTCCGAGGTGTTCCAGGCCGCGGTCGGCGCGCTCAAGACCAACGATCACAAGATCAAGCAGGCCGACCCCGTCGCCGGGCGCGCGCTCACCGAGCCGCGCTGGTACGAGGTCGACGGCACGACGCTGTCGCGCGACAGCGACGGTCGACCGCAGCTGTCCTCGGCCGGCGGCATCATGCTGTCGATCGAGGTCGGGGTCGTCCCCGACGGCGAGACCTTCCGCGTCGAGGTGATCCCGCGGGTGCTGCAGCAGAAGGACGGCTACTCGGCGCCGCTCGAGCTCAAGCCTGGCGACCCCGCGATGCCCGGCTGGATCGCCGGCAAGGTCGACAACGTCTACATCTCGACCTACGACACGCTCAAGAAGAGCGCGGTCCTGTCGGGGACCTGAGCGATGCGGGCGGGGCGCGGCGCGGTGGCGTGCGTGGGGCTCGTGCTCGCGCTGGTCCTGTGCGGATGTGGACCCTCGGCGGCGCAGATCCGGACGGCCCACGACGCGCGCTACCAGGCGACGCCGGCCGAGTTGGTCGATGTGGCGGTCGCGACCTTGCGCGCCGAGGGCTACAAGATCGCGGTCGCGGATCCGGCGCTCGGGCGCGTCGAGTCGCTGGCTCAGTGGCATCACCCCGAGGGCACGATGGCCCGCAATGTGCGCGGGCGCGCCGAAGACGGCCTCATCAAGTTTCAGCTCCAGATCCGGGTCGACGACGTGACCGGCCCCGGCGCCGGCGTCGTGATCGAGGCCGTCGCGGTCCGCGCGCGCGGGGAGCTACAGCCGCAGCCGATCACCGCCACCGACCGATCCCGCCCAGGCTGGTTCGCGGGCCGCATCGACGCGGTCTATCTCGGCATCCACCGGCGCCTGCGCGCGCGCGTCGTCCCGCCGCGCTGACGCGACGTGGGCACTTCGGCCGCGCCGACCTATACTCGATCAAGTCGCCGGTCGGATCTCGCGGAAATCGACGTCACGACCCGACACGTCTACCTGGCGGGAGGCTCTATGGACAGCATGAAGCAGTGGTTGCTCGGGTTGGCGCTGGCGCTCGGCGTCGTCGCGGTCGGCGGCTGCGGCCCGTCGGCGGCGCAGGTCCACGCGGCGCGGACGGCGCAGTACCACGCCCCGGCGTCCGAGGTGTTCGCGGCCGCGGTCGCCGCGCTGCACGACAACCGCCATGGCGTCGGTCGCGCCGACCCGGTCGCCGGGCAGGCGATGTCGCTGGCCCGGTGGTACGAGGTCGACGGCACGTTCGTCGCCAAGGACGCCGCCGGTCAGCCGCTGCTGCGCGGCGGCGAGGTGGTCGTGGTGTTCGAGGTCGCGGTGACGCCCGCCGGCGACGCGGTGCAGATCGACGTGGTGCCGCACGTCCAGCAGTTCCGCAGCGGCTACGCCGCGCTGTTCCCGATCCCGGCGGGCGACCCGACGATGCCGGGCTGGATCGTCGGGCTGGTCGATCAGATCTACCTCAAGGCCAACGCCCGGCTGCAGCGCACCCTGGCGCCGCCGCAGCAGGCGCCGCCCGGCCCGCCCGGCGCCAGCTAGCCGACGGCGATGTCGAGGTCGCCGGCCTGGAGCGTGACCCGCACCGCGGTGTCGGTGTGGCCCTCGGCGCCGAACGCCTCGAACGCGACGTCCTCGAGGCGCCGGGTCAAGGTCGCGGCCAGGCCCCGCGCGCCGGTCTCGTTGCGCTGGGCGTCGGCGACGACGTGGTCGAGCACCGCGTCATCGATCTCGAGCACGAGGCCCTCGGCCTTGAACTCGCGGGTCATGCGCGTGACCACGTCCGTGCGCAGGATGTCCTTGAGCGTGGCCGCGTCGAGCGCCTTGAACGGCACGATGCGGGTGAAGCGCGCGATCAGCTCCGGCAGGAAGCCGTAGGCCTGGAAGTTGGCGACGTTCTCGACCTCGTCGTCGGTGAAGTCGACCGCGATCGCGTTGGGATCGACCGCCGCGGTCGGCGCGCCGCCGAAGCCGAGCCCGCCGCGGTTGCGGCGCCCGCGCGCGACCGTGTGGAACCCCGAGAACGCGCCGCACGCGACGAAGCCGAGGTCGCCCGTCGACAGGGTCACGTGATCGCCGTAGCTGGCGTGGCCGATCTCGGTCGGCACGATCACGTCGCCGGCCTCGAGCATCTTGAGCAGCTCGCGCTGCACGCCCATGCCGGTGACGTCCTTGGTCGTGCCCGCGCCCGCGAACACCGCGTTGTTCTGGCCCGACGCGATCTTGTCGAACTCGTCCAGGCAGACCACGCCGATCGACGCCAGCAGCGGGTTGCCGTCGGCGGTGTGCAAGAGCCGCGTCAGGATCGAGATCGGATCCTGGCCCACGTAGCCGGTCTCGGAGAAGGTCGTGATGTCGACCATCGTCGTCGGCAGACGCAGCAGCTTGCCGAACAGCGTCTCGACCAGGAACGTCTTGCCCGACCCCGTCGGCCCCGCCAGCAGGTAGTTGGTCTTGCGCGGCAGCTCGGCCCGGTCGACGCCCTCGAGGTAGATGCGCTTGATCCGCCGCACGTGCCGGTACGCCATCAGGCACAGCGCCCGCCGCGCCGCCGCCTGGCCCCGGTAGCCGTGGTCCTCGAGCTGCGCCCACAGCGTCCGCGGCCCCGGGTCCGGCAGCTCCCGCACGACCTTCAGGAAGTGCTCGAGCCCCTGCTTGCGCGGCCGCCGGTGGGTCTCGGTCATCGATCCCCCGATCGTACCGTGGCGGTGCCCCCGCTGCCAGCGCCGCGTCGGTCAGCGCTGGAGGGCGGGCTCGGGGCGCGGCACCCTCGCGCCGCGATCGCCGCGCCGGTCAGCGCCGGAAGTCGGCGAGCTCGATGGCGAAGCGGCGGCACCAGCGCCGGAGCTGGATCGGGGCCTTGTCCATCACGCGCGAGGCCGCCATGACGTTGCCGTTGGTCTCGCGCAGCACCTCGATCAAGCGCTCGCGCAGCGCGCGATCCTCGGGTCGGAGCGCGCCGCCAGTCGTGCGTGGGCCGGCGGTGCGGATCGCCTCCGCGAGGTGCTCGAGGCGCAGCTCGCCGGTGTCGGCGAGCACGAGCGCGGTCCGGACGGCTTGCTCCAGCTCGCGAATGTTCAGCGGGTAGCTGTACGCGAAGAGCGCCCGCGCGGCCGTGCGATGGATCCGGACCGTGCTCGGGTCGGCGCCGGCAGGCACCAAGTGCGGCAGCATCGTCGCGATCAAGGTGCCGAGATCCTCCAGCCGGTCGCGCAGCGGCGGGAGCTCCACCTCGAAGCCGGCGAGGCGGGCGTAGAGATCCTGCCGGAAGCGGCCGTCGCCGATCCGGCGTGGGAGATCCTGGTGGGTCGCCGCGACGATGCGTACGTCGACGGCCACCGACTCGTTGCCGCCGATCGGCCGGACCTCGCCCTCCTGCAGGACCCGGAGCAGCGCGACCTGCGACTCCTCGGGCAGCTCGGCGATCTCGTCCAGGAACAGCGTCCCGCCGTGGGCCCTCCGGACCAGGCCGTCGCGGTCGCCGTGCGCACCCGAGAACGCGCCCTTGCGGTGACCGAACAGCTCGCTCTCGATCAGCCCGCGCGGTAGCGCGCCGCAGTTGATCGCCATCAGCTCGCCGCGTCGCAGCGAGCGATCGTGGATCGCCCGCGCGATGACCTCCTTGCCGGTACCGGTCTCGCCGCGGATCAGGATCGGCACGTTCGATGGCGCGAGCTTGGCGAGGTCGCGCACCCGCCGTTCGAACTCCGTCGACAAGGACCGGAAGCCCGCCGGGACCTCCGGCTCGCCCGCAAGATCGCGATCGGTCACCGGCTCGGCGGCGCCGTCCTCACGGAAGATCAGCGTGCAGGCGCCGACCTCGATCGTGTCGGCGTCTGCGAGCGCCGCGGTCTTGATCGGCTGGCCGGCGATCATCGTCCCGTTCTTCGAGCCGAGGTCGGAGAGCTCCCAACCCCCGGGCGCGCGTCGCAAGGCGGCGTGGTGGCGCGACAGCTCGTGATCGGGGAGCGTCAGGAGCAGCTTGCGGCGCTCGCGGCTCCAGGTGCGTTGCGCCCCACGTCCGATCTGAACCTCGTCGACGTCCGTCAGGCTCAGGCGCAGCCCCGGGACCTGCGGACGCTCACCCTCGAGCGCGACGATCAGCCGAGGCTGGTCGCCCAGCGCGGTCAGGGCGTCGTCGCTGCTGTCGGTCCGGCTGCCGGTGCGCGTCAGCTCGCTACTTGGCATCGCCGAGCCCTTCGTCGCCCAGGCGGACGCTCGCCGGCACGCCCGGCGGGACGTCGGGCAGGTCGGCGGCGAACTCGGCGTCGACGTAGACCAGCTGCGAGGCCTGATCGGCCTCGGGCGAGACGGTCGCGACCCGCGCGGGCATCGGCGCGCGATCGGCGAGGTCGGCGACAACCCGCGTCCCTGGCGCGACGCGGGTGACCTCGGCCATCGGGATCGCGAAGCGCAGCCGCGCTCGTCCTCCGCCGACCAGGCGGACGACCGGCACCTGGGGTCCCACCGCCGCGCCCACGTCGGCGTAGCGCAGCCCGATCGTCCCGGCGAACGGCGCCCGGATCGCGGTGTCGCCCAACCGGTTGATCGCGCGCTCGAGCCGCGCCTTGGTCTCGGCGTGGGCGGCGCGCGCCTGGGCGGCCGCCGCTTCGTCGGCGCGGACCTCCAGGCGCGCGTCCTCGACGACCGACGCGGGCTCGGTCCCGGCGGCGAAGCCGGCCTGGTTGATGCGCAGGCGGTACTGCGCCCGCTCGACCTCGACCGCGGCCCGCCGCGCCGCCGCGCCGGCCTCGCGCACCTGCGCGCGCACCGCGTCGAGCTCCTCGCGCAGCAGCCGCTCGTCGAGCCGAGCCAGCTCGGCCCCAGCTTCGACGCGATCACCCGGGCGAACGGCGATCGCGGCGACGACGCCGTCGAAGGTCGGGGCGACGTCGACCGCCTCGGCCGGCGCGGTGACTCCAATCCAGCCGTGGTCCTGCGCCGCGACCGGGCGCGCTGCCGCGGCCTCCACCAGTGCAGGCTCGTCCGTCGACCCGGGCGCGTGGACATCGTCGCCCGCGCACGCGGCCAGCGTGAGCAGCACCGCCGCGGTCGCGCGGCGCGCGCTCACGAGAGATCCTCGCGCGCCAGGCGGGCCTGGTGGTTCACCAGCTCAGCATACGCGGCCCCGCGGGCCAGCAGCTCGCCGTGCGTGCCGGTCTCGACGATCGCGCCCTCGTCCATGACCACGATCAGATCGGCGGCGGCGATCGTGCTGAGCCGGTGCGCGATCACGATCCGCGTGCACGCCAGGTCCGCGAGCCCGAGCATCACCGCGCGCTCGGTGATCGCGTCGAGCGAGCTGGTGGCCTCGTCGAGCAAGAGCACCGCCGGATGACCTACCAGCGCCCGGGCCAGGGCGAGGCGCTGGCGCTGCCCTCCGGACAGCGTCGCGCCGCCATCGGCCATCGGGGTCTCGTAGCCCATCGCCAGCTGACGGATGTCGGCGTCGATGCCGGCCCGCCGGGCCGCCGCGACGATGCGGTCCTGGCTGACCCCGGGCGCACCCAGCGCGATGTTGTCGCGCACCGATCCGGCGAAGATGTGCGGCGTCTGGGGGACGACCCCGATCTGCTGGCGCAGGCTCCGGAGGTCGACCGACGCCACGTCGTGATCGTCGAACAGCACCCGGCCCTCGGTCGGGCGGTACAAGCCCAGGAGGAGGCGCGCCATCGTCGACTTGCCCGACCCTGACCGACCGACGATCGCGACCATCGAGCCCGCGGCGACCTCGAGCTCGACCTGCTTCACGACCAGCGGGCTCGACGGCGCGTATCGAAACGACACGCCGTGGACGGCGATCGCGCCGGTCAACCGCGCCAGCGGCGCGCCGGCGCCCGGTTGTTCCACGTCGGTCGCCAGCACGTCGTCGAGGCGCGCGACGTAGCCGCTCAGGCTGGTCACCGCCAAGGCCGCCTCGACCAGCGCGTCGAGCGGCGTCCAGAAGCCGATCGCGAGGCCGTTGACCGCGAGCATCGTGCCGAGCGACAGCTGGCCGTCGAGGACCATCGTGACCCCGACCAGCAGGAGCACGAGCGGCCCGCCGGTGGTGAGGGCGGCCCGGACCGCGCCCAGGAGCGCGTCGAGCCGTCCTCGGACCACCGCGACGTTCAGCTCGGCGGCGTACAGGTCGGCCCAGCGGGCGACCGCGCGCCGCTCGGCCCCGGCCACCTTCAGGCTCTCGACGCCGGCGAGGAGCTGCGCGAGGTACGACTGGGCCCGCGCCTGGGACTCGAGGTCGGCGGCCATCAGCTCCCGGATGCGCCTGCGACTCACCGCGTAGACCAGCACCTGCACGGCGCCCAGTCCGACCGCGATCGCCGCGAGCCCTGGCGCGAGCGCGAACGCCAGCACGAGATAGACGAGGACGAGCGGGCCATCGAGGAGCGCCGCCAGCAGCGCCGTCGTCAGCCGCTCGCGGATCGCGGTGTTGCCGGCGACGCGCAGCATCAGATCGCCCGCGGACCGGCGCTGGAAGAAGTCGTAGGGCAGCGCCAGGAGGTGATCGAGGAAGCCCACGCTCATCCGCCCGTCGAGGCGGGTCCGCAGCCCAGCAGCCCGTGGGCGCGTACCAGCCCGGCCAGGAACTGGAGGACCACCACCAACGTCACCCCGACCGCGATCGCCGGCAGCATCGCGCGATCACCGCGCGGCACCACGCGGTCGACCACCAAGCCGATCACCAGCGGCAGCGCGAGCGCGAGCAGCCGCAGCATCACCGACATCGACAGCGCGCGACCCACCAGCGGTCGCTGCGCCAGCACCATCCGGGCGTAGCGTGCCAGCGGCCGCGTGCGATCCGCGCTCGCCACCAGCGGCATCGCCGGCTCGAACACCAGCGCGACCCCGGTGAACGACCGGCGGACCCGTGCGAGCGGGACCTCACGCCGTCCGTAGGCGGGGTCGACGATCACCACGCCGCGTCGGGTCACGCGCTCGAATACGACGAAGTGATTGAACTCCCAGTGCAGGATCGCGGCCGGGGGCAGCTCGCCGAGATCGTCGGCCTCGAGGCGCACGCCTCGCCCGCGGAGCCCGAGCGCCTCACCGCCCCGCACGAGCGCGAGCGCGTCGATCCCACCCGGGCCCGCGCCGATGGCCTGGCGGACCTCGTCGAGCCGTCGGCGCGCGCCCAGGTGCGCCATGACCATGGCCAGGCACGCCGCCCCGCAGTCGGCCATCTCGACCTGCGCGACGAACGGGATCGCGGGGCTCGCCATCACCGCCCTCCCAAACCCGGCACCAGCGCGTGGACGATTCGCTCCGAGCCAACCTGGATCTCGGCCATCGCGCTCATGCCGTCGACGTAGCGATAGTCGTGGCCATCTGATCGGAAGCCGCTCGGGAGCCGCGCCTTCACGACCACGACCGGACCGGCGAGCTGCGCCGCCGCGCCGACGCTGCCGAGGTAGCGCCGCGCCTCCTCGGGGCCGATCGCCTCGGCCGCGATCGAGTCGACGATCACGTCCTGGTAGGTGTGGTGGAAGCCAGTCAGCTCGAGCCGCAGCCGCTGCCCCCGCGTCAGGCGCGGGCGGTCGCCGCTGGGGATCAGCGCGATGACCTCGACCGGGCTGGCCGGATCGACGACCGACGCGACGACGTCTCCGGGCTCGATGCGCTGGCCCGGGCGCACCCGGATGTCGCCGATGATCCCGGGCCGGGGCGCCCGCAGCACCCGCTCGTCGAGCTGAGCGCGGGCCCGTTCGATCTCCGTGCGCGCGGCGGTGACGGCGGCGCCGACCGCCGCTGTGGACGGTGACAGCATGCGCTCGCGCAGGCGCGCCTCGAACTCCGCCTGCAGGCGCGTGACCTCGGCCGCCTGGGGAGCGTCGTCGAGGACCACGAGCACATCGCCCGCGGCGATCGCGGCGCCGGGTGTGCCGCGCGCCGTGATCACGTTGCCCGCGACCCGGGCCGTCACCTCGGTCCGCGCGGTCTGGCGCACCACCGCGGGCCCGCGCGCGAACGTGTGCACTCGTCCGACGATCATGTAACTCAAGGCGATGAGCATCGTGGCCACGAGCCCGACGTGGACCCAGCGGAGCCAGCCGGGGCTGCCGAGCACCAGCTCGCCCCACGCGTCTCCGCGCTGGGCCTCGCCCGCCTCGCGCCGGAACAACACGTCGGCGTCGCCCTCGGCCACCAGATCTTGCGCGTCCGCGTGCTCGGCGATCTGCGGCAGCAGCGGCGCCACCAGCTCGGCTAGCGCGCACGCGCTCGCGACCTCGGCGTCGCCGAACGGTGGCTGCGACGGTCGCCGATGCGCCAGCCAGACCGCCTCGACCGCGCCCGCGGCGCCCAGCAGCGGCACGACCAGCACCCGCGCGTCGCCATCGACGCGATCGCGCGCGCGGTCCCAGCGCGGATCGCGGCCGGCCGAGGCCACCGCGACGATCGCTCCGGTGCGCGCGACCCATCCGACCAGGCCGCGATCAGCCGGGGCCCCCTCGTCGGTGGCCACCGCCGACCACAGCTCGCCGGCGCTCGCGTCGTAGAACCAGCACCGGGCGCCGTCCGCGTCGATCAAGTCACTCAGCACGTCCGCCGAGACGGCCTCCGCGGTCGCCAGATCGGGCGCCGCGCCGACGCGCCGCGAGGCGGAAAACGCCCGGCCGCGTCGGCGCGCCTCATCCAGGTCCAGCGGCCGTCGCTCGGTCCGGTGCCCGACCGGACGTCCCGAGGCCAGGCTCATCACCAGCACGGCGAGGTCTTCGTCGTCCGGATCGGGCCCCTGGACGAACGCGAGCGCTGGCGATCCCGCCGGCCGCTGCGCCGTCAACGCCAGGACCGGACACGGCGTGCAGGCCGCACCGACCGCGGCCAGCGTCGTGGCGCTGGCCGCGCACCCGCCCGCCGCCACGACGAGCGTGACCCCGTCGAGCCCCGCCGCGATCTCTGCGGGCCGGCTCACGCTCACGACCTCGGCGTCAGGCCCCAGGACGTGACGCAGCCGAGCGCCATCGCCGAGGCGATCGCTCACGACCAGGATCCTGGTGCTCACGCCGACCTCGCGATCATCGTCGGTGCGCCCGCGCCCCGGGCGCGCGCCCGCGCGTGATGGCGACGGACCAGATCGTACAGGACCAGCTCCTGCGCGCGCTGCGACGCGTGCAGCAGCCGGTTCGCGCTCATGTGCGCGAGGCTCCACGCGGCCGGCCCGAGCAGCGCGGCGCGACAGTCGCGGTCGAACCCGCGGGCCAGCGACGCCAGCGCGGCGTCCCGGGTCGCCAGCGCCGCGAGGCCCGGCGCGAGCGCGTGCGTCGGATCGACCTCGTCCCGCGCGAGCAGCTCGCCGAGCTCGCCGCCGAGGTCGCGCCAGCGCGCGCCGATGGCCTTCAGCAGCGGCGTGCCCGCGCGGTGCTCGGTGACCAGCGCGTCGCGCCCGCGCGTGAACACCTCCGCGCGCCCGGGCGCGTCGAGCCCCAGCGCCGCGAGCAGCCGGTCGACGCTCCGCAGCGCCAGCCGCCAGCGCGCCTCGTGGCCCTCGTCGCCCTCGAGCGTCTCGATGATCTGCAGCGCCGCCTCGGAGTCGCGCCAGAACACGTCCTCGCAAGCGTCGATCGCGGCCGCCCCGCCGTAGCGCTCGACCTCGCGCTCGTAGGTGTCGAGCTGGATGCGCAAAGGCTGCCGTCGTCGAGCAGGGGCTCGGTCGCGCGCTCGAGCATCGGCAGCACCTCGGCGAGCAGGCGGTCGGGGGCGCCGTCGAGCCGGAGCCGCAGGTGCGGCTGCGGATCGGCGTAGCGGATGAAGAACCACCGCCGGGCCGCGCCGCTCGCCAGGGCGGCCCGGACCACGGGCGCGACCGCCTCACGCAGCACCCGGTCTGCCGTCGTGACGCCGCCGTAGAGCTTGGCGTAGAGCCAGCGGGAGCCGGGCGCGAACCGACGCGCGCCGCTGTCCCGGCGCAATGGCGGCGCGATCGCGGTAGCGACGCGGGCACCGTCGTCGCGCACGAACGTGCAGACGACCTCGCTGGCGTGCTGCCCCGCGGCGCTGTCGACGACCCCGGCGTCGAGCGCCGGGTAGACCTCGCACACGAGGGTCCGTGGTCGGCGTCCCAGCGCGTCGACGAACGCGTCGACCATGAGCGCGTGATCGAGATCGACCACCAGCTCGTTGTCACCCTCGATCAGCGCGACCCAGCGCGGCAGGCCGCGCGCGGCCCGGACCGCCTGCATCGCCGCGAAGCCCGCCGCCCGATCGCGCCGCGCGGCCGTGGTCACGCCGTCTAGCTCGGCGCGGGTCAACGTCCACTGCGCCCGCGCGACCACCGTGTCACCGATGCGCACCCGCGGCAGGCGTGGCGCGTCGGCCAGGGGCCCCCATGACCAACCGACGCCAACGCCGTCCTGGGTCGCCAGCGCCGCCAGGAAGCGATAGGTCCCCAGGCCACGGGCGTGGACGTTGTGGGCGCTGGTCAGGCGCGGGATCACCTCGCGGTCGAGCGCGCGCGAGCGCAGCACGACGCGGTCGCCACGGACCGACACGACCAGATCCTCGAGGGTCAGCTGGGCTGCGTCCGCGGCGCCGCTCAGGCCCAGGTACGTGAGCTCATGGCTCCGCAGCACCGGTCGACACAGGACATTGCCGTTGCGGCCCTCGGCCAGGTGGACGATCTCCGCGTGGATCGCGTCCGGCGCCAGCGCCTCTTCGGCGGCCAGGTGCGTGCGCACCATGGCGTCGATCTCCCCATCGACGTGACAGAACCGCCCCAGCAGCCGCGCGCCCGACGGACCCGACGCGCCGTCGAGGAGCACGCTCGTCCGCCCGGCGGCGTCGCGCGCGATCCGCACCATCGCGCTCCAGGCCGCCGGCATGACCGCGGGCGCCTCGACCGTCAGCGCCTTCAGCGCGGCCTCATCGAGGACCAGCTCGTGCTCGCCCCGGGCCCACAGCTGCGCCAGCTGACCCAGCAGCCACGCCTCGCGCTCGCCCCACAGCACGCGCGCCTCGCCCGGCGGCGACGTGAACGGCAGGCCGACCAGGAGCGGCGCGCCCTCGCTGCCGGGGCCGGTGGCCGCCGCGAAGCCGATGCCGGCCTCCTCGTCGAGGACCTCGGCCAGCGGCACCTCCTGCTCATCCCAGCGCTGGCGGAACGCGGTCTGGAACTGGCTCAGCGCTTCGTCCGGGCGGCGGCGGGTGATCCGACACAGCGCCTCGACCGTTCGCTCGATCTGGGCGGGGATGTCGCGGCCGATCGTCGCGGTCATCGCCATGCCCAGGTCGACCTGCACCACGCGCGCCGGGTCGACCGCGGTGTCGTCCCCGAGCGCCCGGAACACCTGCGCGACCGCGCCGGCGAGCTCGAGATAGGCGGTCGCCGCCCCGCCCACGCCCGCGGCGTCGATCGCCCCGAGGGTGCGCGAGATCTCGCTCATGCGAGCGGCGAGGCGCTCGCGCCCCGCGGTCCGGAGCTGGGCGATCACCGCGGCGAGCGGGTCGGCGCCGGTCACGACCACGCCGAGCCGTGGCACCAGCAGCTGCGCGGCGACCAGCTCGTCGACGAACGCCGCGCCGTCGGCGAGCTCGATGCCATCGACCTCGTCGACCAGCGCCGCCGCCAGCTCGCCCAGCCGGGCGCCCCCGCGCGCGCGCGTCAGCGTCGCGTCGAGGTGCGGCGTCGGATCGACCGCGATCAGGTGATACGAGATGCCAGCGCCGGCCGCGCCGAGCCGCGCCTCGGCGTAGCGGGTCTTGCCCGCCACCCTGGTCAGGCTGGTGTTGGGCGACCAGGTCAGGGCCGCGCGGACGGTCGCGTCGCCGATCATCGCGGTGGTCAGGCGGTGGAGCAGCTCGTTGTCCAGGCGCGTGCACCGCCTCGTGTCGCTCGGCGGGGCCAGCGTCACCGCCGTGGCGCCGCGCCCGCCGAGGTGGCCGACGCCGATGCCCGCGAACAGCCCGAAAGGCGTCGACCGCGTCGCCATCCGCGCGACGTAGCGCATCGCCGCACACTCAGCCGCACGGCCGCGCTCGGTGTCGGGGGCGCGCCGCCACAGCTCCAGCTCGGTAGCCAGCGCCGGCGACGCCAGCCACACCGCCTCGGCCACGTCGGCCCGGTCGAGCAGCGCGCCCAGCCAGGCTCGCTGCGCCGCGAGGGTCTCGGCGGTGGCGTCGCCGGTCGCGCCGGCGTCGGCGACGGTCTCGATCGGCAGCAGCGGCGCGCGGACCGCGCACCGCTCGCCCACCTTCCACCGGGTCCTCACGCGAGCTCCTTCGGCGCGAGGTCGCACAGCAGCGTGCGATCCCACGCGGGTTCGACCGCGGTGGTCGCGGCCAGGAGCGCCAGCGCGATCCCGACGGCCCCGGACAACATGTGCGGGTCGTCGACCCAGACGTCGACGCCGTCGTGGATCTGGAGCGTCTGGAAGCCGCCGATCCCTTCGCCCGGCCGATGCATCGACAGCAGCCGCTCGAACCAGCGGCGCGCCGAGGCGCCGAGGCGCTCGTCCCCGGTGGCCTGGAACAGGCGATTGAAGATGTGCGCCAGCCCGGCGGCGCCGTGGCACAGCCCGGTGTCCGCGACCGCCGCCTCCTCGAACGTGCACTCGGACATCGCGATCGCCATCGCCATCGCCTCGCGCTCCCAGGTTGGATCGCTCAGCGCTCGAGCCGCACGCCAGAGCGCGACGGTCATGCCGGGATCGCCGTAGCACCAGCCGAGCTTGGCCGGGGTGCGGTCGGTCTCCGGCGCCAGCCATGCGGGGTAGCGCCGCGGCGTCCGCGCGGGCACCGCCGCCAGGGTCCACGCCACCGCGCTGCGCAGCAGCGGCTCGATGCGCGCGCGGGCGACTTGGTGCTCGAGCGCCGCGGCGAGCAGCGCGATCACCCCCGCGACCCCATGCGCGAGACCGAGGTTGTGGTACCCGCCCGGGTGCAGCGCGCGCTGCCAGTCGGGCAACAAGCCCGGCGGGGTGAACCAGGTGACGCCGCCGCCCTCGCGGGTCGCGAGCGCCTCCAGGTGATCGATGACGCGAGCGAGGATCGCGTGGTTGGGCTCCGGGCCTTCGAGCGCCGCCGCGCCGATCCCGCACAGCCCGGAGATCAGGTCGTAGGTGTCAGGCCACGGTGCGCGCTCGAGCACGCTAACCAGCGCCGCGTCGATCGTCGCGATCGCCGCGGCGGCGGCGTCTCCGTCTGCGAGGTGCGCGATCGCAAAGCGCACGCCGGCGACCCCGCTCCACAGGCCGATCGTCTTCACGTCGCCGTCCAGAGCCGCGACCGCCGCGTCCAGGCGCGCCGAGCCGGCCTGCATGAGGGCGTCGCCCCCCTCCGGGGAGGCCATGGCGGCGTAGGTGTACAGCAGCGCGTGGCCGGCGGCACCACCGAGCCCGCCGGGCACGGCTGGTACCTTGGCGACCGCCGCGACCAGCTCGTCGCACACGGCGCGCGCGTGCTGATCATTGAGGAGCACCGCCCAGGTCATCGCGCGGATCGGGTAGCACAACTCGAGCCACGATTGCTCCAGCCTATGGCGATCAGATCGAAGGGGTGAACCCGATACGGACGAAAAACAGGTGTGCCCTGGTACACAGATCGAGGGAATCGAGGTGGAGGCTGCCCAGTGGAACGGGGTAGAACAGGGCCGGAACAGTGATAGATGTTCCGGCAAATCATCAATAATTACATATTATTGGCGTGCAATCTTGGCAGGTGAAACACTGAGCGTACGTCCGGAACCTGTTCCGGAACAGCCTGCCCCGGGTAAGTTCGGCCCCTTGCGGCGCCGCGAGGACGGCACGTCACCTGCTAGGTGCGCGGGTACCCCATGCGCCCGCTCCGTCCCGCCGGATTTGCACGATTGCCCATCGGCGATCTTGCGTCTGGAGGGTCGGTGAGTATTCTGCCGTCGCAGATGAAGTCGGTGGCGGGCGAAGACGACGGCGCGCGCGCCGAGGCAAGAGAGCCTGTCGCCGCGGACGTCTCGGCGCCCGCGATCAATGCCGCGGCCGAGCCCGCAGCCGAGCCCGACCAGGCCACGCGCACCAGCACCCGGGACGAGGAGCCGGCCCAGGGCGACTCGCCCGCCAACCACAAGGGCGAGCAGCGCACCTCCGAACGGCTGCCGGCCCCGCTCCAGTTCCGCGACCCGGCCCGCTACGACGTCCTGGGCGAGCACGGCCGGGGCGGCCTCGGCCGCGTCTTCCGCGCGCGCGACCGCGAGATGGGGCGCGACGTCGCGCTGAAGGAGCTCCTCCACCGCGGCGCGTCCAGCGAGCTGAGGTTCTTCCGGGAGGCGCTCATCACCGCGCGCCTCGAGCACCCCGGCATCGTCCCGGTCCACGAGGCCGGCCGCTGGCCCGACGGCACGCCGTTCTATGCGATGAAGCTGGTCGCCGGGCGGCCGCTCAAGGCGCTGATCGACGCGTGCACCAAGACCGACGAGCGCCTCGCGCTGCTGCCCCACATCATCGCGGTCGCCGACGCCATCGCCTACGCCCACGACCGCAAGATCATCCATCGTGACCTGAAGCCGTCCAACGTGATCGTGGGCGAGTTCGGCGAGACGGTGGTGATCGACTGGGGCCTGGCCAAGGACATCTCGTCCGAGGCCGAGCCCGACGACGCCGCCGAGGACGGGCCCTACCGCACGTCGGCGCCGGCCCCCGGCGTCACCGTGGTCGGCTCGGTGCTCGGCACGCCGGCCTACATGGCGCCCGAACAGGCCGCGGCGAGCGGGTCGACGAGCGCGCCGACGTCTACGCGATCGGCGCGATGCTGTACCAGCTGTGCACCGGCGAGCTGTCGCCGCCCAACGACCCGTACCGGATCTACGCCAACCTGCAGCGCCGCGACGTCGACGTCGACCTGATCGCGATCGTCCGCAAGGCCTGCGCGCCCGACGCCGGCGATCGCTACAAGAACGCCGGCCGCCTCGCGTCCGACCTGCGCGCCTTCGTCGCCGGCGCCCGCATCCTCGCGCGCACCTACTCCGCCGCCGCCCTGGTCTCGCACTGGGTGAAGCGCCACAAGCGGCTCGCCGTGGCGATCGTCTCGCTCACCCTCGCCTTCGCCGCGGTCGCCGTCATCGCCTTCGTGCGCGTGCAGAGCGAGCGCGACCGCGCCGAGGGGGCGCTGACCGCGAGCCGAGAGGCCGGCGTGCGCGAGGAGGCGGCGCGGAAGACCGCCGAGACCGAGCGCGACAGCGCCCGCGCCGCCCAGGTGCGCGAGCTGCTCGTGCGCGATCCGACGCAGGCGCTGCCGATCGCCGAGCAGCTGCCCAAGACGCCGGAGAACGCCGTGTTGCTGGCGCGGGTGAAGGCGCACCCGATCGCGACGCACAGCGCGACTGCGGCACCGTCTGCGTTTCAGGACGCGGTGCTCCATTCATGGAGATAGTCGGTTGCTGGAACTCGACCTAGAAAGCGGGCATCTTTCGACCATCGCAGAGTCAGTATTCGAACCGACGCCAATTGCGGCCCATCGTGGCAATTGGACATATCTCAAGAAGGTACACGGAAATGTAGCCATAGTTTTTGGCAATGACGCAATCCCGTGGCATGGCCCTCTGCCAGTGAGCGCGATCATCAGCAGAGGCGAAAGTCTGTATATTCTTGCAGGCGAAATCCTCTTCCTCATCGACGGAGATGGCAGCGTGCCACGCGCAATCGCGAAAGGCATCAGGAGTATCGTGAGCAGCACAGCAGGTTCGCTGTGGGTGTGTACTGCAAATGATCGACTTGCCGTCGTCAACAGTGGGAAGATCTCGACGATGGGCAAGTGCCGTAGCAGTGGTGCTAGGTTCGACATCGCAGCCGCCGGAGAATTCGTCGCCGCTATTAGTCCCACAGGAGAATCTCTGAGGATTGAGCAGGGGCGGATCGACGAGATGGAGACCGGCGAAGTGAACTCGATCGCGGTCAGCGACAAGGGCATCATCGCGGGTGTAGGCGCTGACGACTCCACTTGGTTCATCTTGGCGGGCAGCGCGCAAAAGCTCCGTGGTCCAAGTACTACGTCGGTACCCTCGGCCCTAGCAGCGGCTGGGAGCCTGGTAGCGTGGGGGTTTCGCGATGGCCGCGGCCAAGTTTGGGATGCCCTAGATAAGAAGCGGTGGCAACTCACAAACGGTGCAGACCCCATATTCTGGATCTTCCTCCATGGCGATATCGTCGTGACCGTAAGTGCAATGCAAGCCAGGGTCTGGCACCTGCGTTCGAATACGCCCGCGGTAGCCGCCGAACTCGCATGCTTTCCACTGGCGCTCTCGCCTGCCGAGCGAATGCCGCTTGTCGCATATCAGTGCGGTAGCGGTGCTGTTGGTGTTGTCGACATCGAGTCCCACCGCCACACACAACTCCACACGCACCGCGACATATCGTTCGGCATGGCGTGGGCCGGAAACATGCTCTGTACCGGCGGATACGACGGAGACGTGGTTTGCTCAGACGTAAAAGGCGAGAGTGCACCGACTCGAACGCATGTGTCCTCACCGGTAACCGTGCTGCGTTCCGGTACGACAAACCTCTATATCGGCGAAGAAAGCGGATCTGTCTGGCAATGGTCTGCGAACGGCGGCCCCCTGACGCTCATCGCGGAATTCGCCTCTAGGCCCGAGTTCATAGGAGAAGCTGTCGATGGAGCACTCTTCATTGTCAGTAAAGACGGCACCGTCTATCGAGGCGAACCACGCAATGGCGATCTAGTCCAGGCCTCGTTCAATGTCGGCAGCTCCATAGTGGGCGCGACCATCGCGGATCGCGCGATGGTCGTTGCGACAAGGGATGGTCGCGTCCTGCAAGTGGAACCTACCTCAGGCGTGGCTACTGAGATTGCTGTCGCCCAATCTGGGCTGAGTTCAACGAGCTTCTTCGACAATGGGCATGGATGGGTCGCTGCAGAAGGTGGACACACGCTTTGGGTACATCGCGCAAGCCTGAATAGTAGAACCGACTTCAATGCGCTAATAAGAAGGATCTCTCGTCCAAGCGACCAGGGCACTGTGCTAGTGGTCGCAGATGGCGGAGTAATCGAACAGACGTTGGACGGAGACGTCATTCGTGCAATCGATATCGGTACCGGCAGGCCACCGTTGGTAGTTTACGCTTGGCAAGGTGTTGGCGTTATTGCCGCGGAGGGCTATCTCTATGTCTTGGATCGCAACCATCAAACAAGCAAGGGGAACTGATCAATGAAGAAGCAGACGCGTCGTCAAATCCCGAACCTCCGCAGGGCCACCATCCGACCGTTGCAGTCGTCAGTGTTGGAATCTGCCGCTGGGGCCGGGGCCGGCCCATTTACCACATCGACCAAGAACACAAATGCGACAGAAGGTGCCCAGGACACCTGCACCATTGGTGGCAGCAAATAGGCTTCTCCGATGAATAGACGTTTCCCGCGAGCAATTCTGGTCTGCCTTGTCGCCGCGTGTGGGCATTCGTCCGTTGCACATGCGCCGCTCCCCGCGGACTCTGAGCCATACGTGTTCGTCGCTGACTTGAACACGGGCGAGCCGGTGTTCAAAGGAAAAAGCCGCAAACCACTCCTTGATATCGTGAGGGAATTGCCGGATGGCGAATACGTCGTCGCGGGAACGTCTGTCGACAAGTATTCAGTGGCACGGGTCACGGTCCCGCTCTCACAAGACCCGAACTTATCATATCGTACGGATTGCGTCTCCATCACCGGATCGGTCATCGGCCAGCCTGCAGGAGATCATCCCGTCGGGTTCTTTCCATGGACCGACCCGGAACGTATTCAGGCTGTCGGTGTCGAGAAGGACGGGGCGTTCGCCGCTTGCGTCCCTTCCGGCCGCTACTACGCGGTCGTCGAAGGAGAGCAGTTTCACTCTCAGAAGCTCTACTTCGACCTCGCAAGTGGCGCTGGCGCAGCAGACGTGAAGCTCTGGGCGCTGGACGAACTCAATCGACCCGCGAGCCGTTCGGCATTTGTCAACACCCCGGATCTCCCGGAGTTCATAGACGCAGCGGCCAAGAATGCGTCAGTCATTGGAATCGGAGAATCGGATCACGGCTCCGCATCGGCCCTCACCTCCCGCACCAAGTTGATCATGAGCCTCGCTGCGCTCGGTCGAGTCAGCGCCATTGCGATTGAGGCTGGACCTGTCGAAGTGTTTCCATTGGATGACTACGTCACGGGGAAGTCTGTGGACGTAAAAGCTGCTGTTGCCGGACTGGGGTACTGGATCTGGAACACCAAGGAGTTCATTGACTTTCTCAAAATGATCCGCATCCACAATCAGAGTGGCAGCGGAGATGTGATCCGCATCGTCGGAATAGACCTTCCGCAGAACGAGAAGGCGTTCGACTACCTAATAGAACATGTCGGGCGACTCGGGCTTGAAGATGCGTTGGTTGCCCAGTTGGCTCCGCTGCGCACAGATCGCGCCGCTGGAGCAGCGGCGCTGGATGCGAAAGAGCGTCAATCAATGATTGACGAACTGCGTGTGCGCGCTTCACGTATGTCTGGATCGGAGGCCGAGCGTGATCGGGTCGCGTTGCTGTCGGTAGCGCACCGGATTGAGGTTTCTGCACTCACCGGCGTTTGGAGGAATGCGCAGCGGGATGTTGCGATGGCCGATATGGTCCTGCTCAATGCCGAGAGGACGGAGGGGAAGGTTCTTGTTGTGCTCGCTCACAATGACACGTCAAGGTTTCGATAAACAATGTCCCGCCTACAGCCGGATACTGGATTCGCGCCAAACTCGGCGATGGTTACCGGGCGATTGGACTCTTTGGGTACGCTGGTGAGACGCGCGCGCGGGGCGCGACATCGATGGACGTCTACCCATTGCCCGCGCCACCAACGTACTCCATGGAATCCGCCGTCGCAAGCGACAACCCAGGGCGAGCCGAGGTCTACTTGCCGTTTGCCCGCTTGAGTAGGGCCGCACGTGATTGGCTTGTGCTGCCGCGCCGAGTCAGGGAATTTGGTGCGGGCTATCCGGGCCCGACGGGTGATTTTGACTATGTTCCACTATTGGAAGAGTACGACGCCGCAGTTGTGGTCCGGTTGGTAGTTCCATCCACGGACGCCAGTGACGTGCATACCGCAGAATAGACGCCAGGATCCGAAGGGCCTCGGCCGCTTCGGCCGGCAGGGGTACTGGTTCATGCCGAGGGAAGGCTCGGCTTTTCCGTCTGCCGGCAGTAGTGAGATAGGGCCGCACGGCCCACGACGCTTGCCCGCGACCTGCACGACCACGAAGTAGGGACCAGACAGATGCGTTGGTACCTGCAGCTGAAGCTGCACATGCTCCTGCTGGTGCTCGGCGCCGCCTGCGCTGGCCGGGCGGTGCCGGCGCATCCTGAGGTGCTCGTCGAGGACCTTCGGCTGGTGGCTGGCAGAGCCGCGAACCCGTGGCGCCCCGGGGGCCGGGTCAGCTTCGAGGCCCTGGAGTTGATCGCCGACGTCGCGCGCGAGGTCCGCTACTTCAGCCCCGAGGTGGACCCCGCATTCGACTGGGCCGCCTGGCTCGCGGTCGGGCACGAGCTCGCTGCGCGGACGCCAGACATGCAGGCGCTGGTCGTCTCGCTCGATGAATGGGTGCGACAGGCGGCGCCGGGAGCGCGGCTGACGCTGGGGCGTTCGCGTGGCCCCGTGCCGGAGCCTGGAGCGGTCGCCGCGCCTCGTCTCGGCCCGGTGATCCGCAACGGCGCGACGACGGAAGGGATCTACGTCGCTTTCGTGGACGGGGCCGCGAACGAACCGGCCACCGCGATCTTCTCCTACTGGCAGCCGGTTCCTCGAGGCGCCGACTGTCGCAAGCTGTCCGCGGTCGCGCGCGTCGAGCGGTTGTCACCGGAGGCGCAGGGCCGGCTGGTGATGGTCGCGTCGACCGGCGGGTTCGATGAGGCCCGCAGCGACGTCGCGCTGGCCGCCGGAGAGGTCGTCCTCGAGGCCGATGTCCCGAGCAGTGCGGACTCACTCGAGCTGGCGGTCCGGTTTGCGGGCCGAGGCGAGCTGGTCCTCCGCGAGCTGAAGGTCAGCTGCGACGGCCGACCGGCGTCGACCGTGCCGCTCGCTGCCGGGGACCTCCGCGGGATCGGGAGCTCGCTCTACGAGCGGGTGGACAGCGGTGCGCCGGTTGTGTCACGTTGCGTCGTCGCCCACCGCGGCCCGAGACCGACCGGAGCGTCCAGCTTGGGTCGGCGACGTTGACGTATCCGCTCGTCGTGACGACTGGGGATGCAGGACCTGCCGGTAGCGTCGCGGGGGGCTACGCGGCGACCGCGCTGAACCTCGCCGCCGCGCAGTTGTTGTACGCAGAGGCGCGCACCTTCGCCGTCAAGGCCCCGGCGCGGCTCGCGGGGCTGCGCGCTGCGTTTCACGAAGCGACGCTGCGCCTTCCGGCCGCCGAGAGCGTGGCCGACGTGCGCGCCGCGCTGGGCCGGATCCTCGTCGCGCTCGACGACGCACACGCGCGCGTCATCTCGCCCGAGCTCGACGCGGGCACGCTGCCGTTCGAGGTCAGACGCTACGATGCCAGCGTCGTGGTCACGGCCGTCCATCCGTCGTTCGCGCACGCTCTTCCCGTCGGCGCGATCGTCACGGCCATCGATGGTCAGCCGATCGTCGAGCTGCTGGCAGGCGTCGCGGCACGTGTGTCGGCGGCGACGCCTGGGTGGAGAGCGATCGCGACGGCGCGATTCGCGCTCTACGGCCCCATCGGCTCCATGGCCAAGGTGACCTATTCGGTCACGGGCGGTCCGGCTCAGACCGCGCTGCTGCCCCGCGTCGAGAAGGGCGCTGGCCTCGATGAGATCCTGGCGCCGCGCCCGCTGCAGAACGCCGAGGTGTCTCCCGGCGTGCGCTACCTGCGCGTCGGCGCGCTCAGGCGGGCCGATCTGGCGACGGTCGTCCCGGCCCTGCAGCACGCCAGGAGCATCGTGCTCGACCTGCGAGGCTCCGGTAGCGATGGCGCGCTGGGCCTGCTCGCCCATCTGCTCGAGGCGCCGGTCGCGTCGCCGAGGTGGGGCGTGCCGGTGGTTCGGCCAGAGGGCGTCGTCGAGTACGAGGAGTCGAGCTGGACGCTGCATCCGCTCGCGCCGCCGCTGCGTGCGCGCATCGTCGCGCTCACCGACGGCCGGTGCGTGAGTTCGGTCGAGACGTTGGTGTCGCTCCTGCGCGCGACCGGACGGGTGACCGTCGTGGGCGAGCCCTCGGCCGGGACGAACGGGAACATCGCCGAGCTCGCGCTGCCGCTGGGCTTGCACGCGCAGTACACCGGCCTGCGCGTCCTGCTCGCCGATGGGAGCGACTACAACGAGCGCGCACCGTCGGTCGACGTCCTCGTCACGCCGACGCTGGCGGACGTCCAGGCCGGCCGCGATGTGATCCTGGAGCGCGGGATCCGGGTCGCGGCGGGCGGTGTGCCATGACCCGTGCCGCCGGGATCGCGCGCGGATGAGCAACCGTTCGCGGGAGCGGTCGATAGGCTCCGCGAGTCTCGGCGCCTCGCGTCGAAAGGATGTTGGCGAATGAAGAGAGTGACAGCTTGGTGCGTCATCGCGACCGCGGTCGCGTGTGCCGGCGGCCGTGGCGTCGAGGGCGCGCCGGCGCCCGCGGTGAGTCCCGCGATTGTCAGCAAGGTCGAGGTGCCCTTGGCGCCGCCGAGCGACCCGCTGTGGGCCGGGCTCAACCTCAACTTCGAGGCGGTCGTCGATGGCCAGCCGGAGGCGTGGAAGCTGGGGGCGGGCGGCGGACTTCCACAGGGCGAGGGTGGCAGCGATCGTGACGCCCACGGCGGGGTCGCGTCGTTTCGGTTGACCGCGGGGCCCGACGGCTTTGGCACCGCGTCGGTGTCGGTCGATGCCACCACGTTGCGCGGCAAGCGGGTCAGCCTCCACGGCTGGGTGAAGACCGAGGTGGTCGGCGGCGACAACGCGCAGGTGTGGCTGCGTGTCGATCGCCGGCCGCCGGCGTACGGGACGCCGCCCGTCGGTGACCCGAGCCGGGCAGGGGGATGGCGTGAGGCGGTGGCCGTGGTGGACGTGCCGGATGACGCGGAGCGCCTGACGCTCGGACCAGGCGTGGTGGGCGCGGGCGCCGCCTGGTTCGACGACTTCTCGATCGCGGTCGAGGACATCCCGGCCCCGCATCCGGTGGTGGTGATGGGCCGCGTCATCGACGATGCCGGCGCGCCAGTCGCGGGCGCCGAGGTCAGGCTCGTCGACCCGCAGAGCTCGTCGACACCGGCGGCCACCAGCGGACCTGACGGCGGCTTCCGGGTCGTGACCACCTCGGGCCGGTTCGGCCTGACCGCGTACAAGGCTGGGTCCGTCGGTGGCTTCGTCGACACGATGCTGGTCGAGGCCGATATCGCTGACGTCCGGATCACGCTGCCGCGCGCGGGCGGCGTGCTGGTCGTGGGTCGTGCCGTGATGACAGATCCCGTGCCGGCGGGCACGCGGGTCAACGTCTGGCCGGTGAGCGCGAACAGCGCCGACCTCTTCTCGTTCCCGGTCGCCGCGGATGGAACATTCGGGGGCCAGTTGCCGCTGGCGAACGAGTACGGCGCCAGAGTCGACGCCGCCCGGCTGACGGGACTCGCCAGCGTCGCCCGGGCCGGCGATCGCGTGGTCATCGACCTGGAAGTCAGCGTCCTGGCGCCGCCGCCGCCAGCGGTGGCTGATTGGCTGACCGCGTCGGCGATCCGGATCGCCACCGCCGATCCAGACCACGACCTCGACGACCTCGAGCCGCTGAAGAAGATCGTCGGCAAGGCCCGGATCGTCGCGCTGGGCGAGGCGACGCACGGCACCCGCGAGTTCTTCCAGCTGAAGCACCGCGTGGTGCGCTACCTGGTCGAGCGCCTGGGCTTCACGGTCTTCGCGATCGAGGCCAACCAGCCCGAGTGTCGCGCGATCCACGACTACGTCCTGACGGGCGCGGTTGATCCGCGGCACGGGCTCGACGGGATCCATTTCTGGACCTGGAACACCGAGGAGGTGCTGGCGATGATCGAGTGGATGCGGGCGTGGAACGCCGATCCGCGCCACGTCAAGAAGGTGCAGTTCACCGGCTTCGACATGCAGTACACCGACGTGGCCGCTGCGTCTGTCGCCGCGTTCGTGCAGCAGGTCGCGCCAGGCGAGGTGGCGCTGGTCGCGCCGCTCTCGGACGCCAAGGCCGAGGTGCGCCGGGCGGCCGTCCCGGCGGTGGTGGCGCGGTTCGAGCAGCTCGCGAAATCGTGGCGCGCGGCCGCCGGGACCGCGGCCTACGAGCTGGCGCGTCAAGACCTTCGCGTCCTCGAGCAGGAGGCCGCGATGGCTGCGGCCGGCGCCGGCGGCTACCGCACTCGTGACATGGCGATGGCCGACAACGCCGAGTGGATCCTCGCTCACCAACCCAAGGGCACGGGCATGGTCGTGTGGGCGCACAACGGGCACGTCGGTGTGGACGCCACGAGCTACGCGGCGATGGGGAGCGACCTGCGGCGGCGCTTCGGCACGGGCTACGTGGTCTTCGGCTTCGTGTTCGGCCAGGGGTCCTTTCAGGCGATCGACGGGACCAAGGGCCGAGGCGACACGCTGCGCGAGCACACGCTGGGGCCGGCGCCGGAAAGTGACGCGTCGACGCCGTTCGCCCGCGTCGGCCAGCCGACCTTGGTGGCTGACCTGCGGACGGCGCCGCACGGCGTGGTCGCGACATGGTTCGCGGCGCCGCACCCGATGCGCGACGTCGGCGCCGTGTTCAGCAACGAGGCGAACATGACGAGCCCGGTCGCGCTGTCCAGGGCGTTCGACGCGGTGATCTACGTCGACAAGACCACCCGCGCGCGGCCGTTGCCTGGAGGCATCCGGCCGAAGCCGGCGCCCGCGCCTGAGCCGCCGGCGCCATGACTGGCGCGACGTGCACGACTGAGCCGGGCGCCGTGCGGTACGCGTTGCGGACGCGGACGGTCCACGTGTTGCCGCGCTCATGGACGCGCGGCCGCGACCGCGGCGACCGGAACGCATGGAACAGGCAGGCGCAGCGGCCGGTACATGCCAGCCTGGGCAGGCGAGCCCCCTTCGAGTGTCCAAGTCAGCGCGACGGCCTGACTGGCGCCCTCGCTGAAGCGTGGCACGACGGCTGCATTGTCCGGGGCTGCTGCCATGTGGCAGTTCAAACGAGACGGACAAGGAGAGAGCGATGAAGGGAATGCGAATGGGCGTGGTGGCGCTGGCGCTGGCTGGCCTGGTCATGGGGAGCGGTGTGGCGGCGGCGAGCGATCTGGACAAGGTGATCGACGACGTGCAGGTCGAGCTCAAGAGCGCGGACATGACGCTCGAGGTCACCAAGGACGGGACGGTCGTGACGTCCCAGAAGGTCGACGGGGTCGAGATCCGCCTGGAGTGGGTGGTGCCCGACACGTGGGTCGCGCCGGACCAGTCGGCGGCGGCGAAGGGCTGGCTGGGGACGCTGATCGACATCGCGATCTCGATCGGCAAGGACGCCCTGTCGGGCGGCTCGAGCGGCGGCGGTGGCGGCGGCAACACCAACACCACCAACCAACACGTGCAACGTCAGCGTCACCGGGGCCAGCGTCGTGGTGATCGGCAACCTGAACTGCGGTGGTACCCAGGGCTCCGGCAACGGCAGCGGCAGCGGCGGCACGCCGCAGTGAGCTGCGGGCGGGACGTCGTCGAACCGGCGTCCCGCCGTCCGGTTGTCGAGAAGTGAGAGACCCCGATGTCTGATCGTCATCCTCGTGTCCGAATGCGCCGCTGGGCGCTGGCGGCGCTGGTCCTGATGATCGTGGTGGCGGCGGTGATGGTCGCGCGACGGCAGCGTCCACGCGGCGGCGGGGCGCGACCGACCGCGGACGTCGTGATCGTGGCCGGCGGCGAGCGGAAGGTCGCGGGGGCGACGCTGCGGGGTGCGGTGGTCGACGACGCCACCGGCGCGCCGGTCGCGGCGGCGGCGATCGCCGTCGTCGCGCGGGGCGGGGCGTCGGCGGGGCGGGCGCGGGTGGTCGAGGGCGACAGCGCCGGTGAGTTCGCGCTGCGGCTGGCGGCGGGGCGGTATCTGGTGCGGGCGGCGGCGGACGGGCGGGCGCAGCGCGCGCCGGTGGAGGTGGTCATCGTCGATGGCGCCGACCGCGAGGTGACGCTGCGGGTGGTGACGATGGCGGCCGCCGTCACGGGGACGGTGATGGACCTGGAGAGCGGCGTGCTGACGGGCGCGAGCGTCGAGGCGATCGAGCTGGGGACCCGGGACAGCGCGCCGGTGGTGGCGGTGACCGATGGCGCCGGGCGTTACCGGCTGGCGCTGGCGGCGGGGCCGTACCTGTTGACGGCGCGGTTCGACGGCTACGTCGACGGTGAGCGCCGGGTCATGGTCGAGCGCGGCGCGCGGGTCGAGGACTTCCGCCTGGCGCCCGCGGCGACGATCCGCGGGCGGGTGCTCCGGGCCGAGGACCGTGGACCGATCGCGGGCGCGTGCGTGCAGGTCGAGGCGGCGGATGAGCTGGCCGGGTTCGTGCCGGCGGCGGTTCGGCCGTGTGTGACCAGCGGCGCTGACGGCGCGTACGAGCTCACGGGCGTCTCGCCCGGTGTGGTGTCGCTGGGCGCGCGGGCGCCAGGCTGGGGCCAGGCGACCGCGGTGCAGGTGTCGGTCGGGATCGGCGAGACCCGCGACGGGGTCGAGCTCTTGCTCGAGGCCGCGTCGGATGTCCACGGGGTAGTGGTCGATCAGCGAGAGCGACCGATCGAAGGCGTGGCGATCGTGGCGACGAGGCCGGAGGATCTCGGGGTCACGGCTGCCCGGGCCACCAGCGACGCGGCGGGCGCGTTCGTCCTCGAGGGCCTGACGGTGGGGCATTACCTCGTGCGCTCCACTCCGGGGCAGGCGGCGCTGGCGACCGCCGCGGCCGCGATCGCGGTGCCGTCGTCGGAGTCCCTGGTGCTGCGGGTGGCGCGCGGGGTTTCGGTCTCGGGGCAGGTGTCGCCGGCGCGACCGGGGCAGGTGCGGGTGACCCGGCCGCTCGAGGCGATCTCGCTCGACGGGCTCGGGACCAGCGTGACAGCCGAGGCGCTCTTGACCGCGCCGATCGACGAGCAGGGTCGCTTCCAGCTGGATGACGTGCCGGCGGGGACCTGGGACCTCGTGGCGTCGACCGAGCAGGGCGGTGGGTCGGCGCGCGTCGAGGTGCAGGACGTCGACCTGCGCGACGTGACGATCGTGCTCGACCGCCTGGCGTCGATCTGCGGGACGGTCCGCGAGGCCAGCGGCGGCACGCTGGGCGCGGTCACCGTGACGCCGTCACTGCGTAACCAGCCTGTGTCGCTGCCCACGACCGCGTACCGGCACTTGCGCCACGCCAGCGCGCACGGCGGGACGCCGATCGGGAGCGACGGCAGCTTCTGTCTGCGCGACCTGTCCCCAGGCGACTACCTGCTGGTCGCGCGCGACGACCGCCAGGCGCTGATGTGGGCGCAGCGACACCTCGACGCCGGCGGCTCGGTCACCGGGGTCACGCTGGAGCCGGGCGAACAGCGCACGGGCTATGTGCTCGAGGTCCACCGCCCGCTGGTCACCCTCCGCGGGCGCGTCGTCGACGAGCAGGGCGCGCCGGTGGCGGACGCGCTGGTGACCGCCGACCGCGACGGCGCGATCGGCGGCAGCGCGTCGGTGCACTTCCCGCTGATCGAGCAGAGCGGACCGGCGGGGCCGGCGGTCACCGACGCCGCGGGCGAGTTCACGCTCGAGGTGCTGCCGGCGCCGCACCGCCTGGTCGCCGAGCACGCCGCGCGCGGCCTCCGTGGGACCGCGGTCCAGGCCGACCCCGCGCGCCCCGCGATCGTGCGGGTCGAGCGCGCCGGCACGATCCGCGGCGCCGTGCGTGGGGGCGCCGGCGCCTGTCGCGTTCGCGCCGATGGGCCCCGCTCGGCCGTCGCCACCGGGACGGGCAGCGACTGCGCGTTCGTGCTCGCGCAGTTGCCCGCCGGACGCTACGAGCTCTCGGTCCGCCGCGGCGACACCGTCGGCGCGGCCTCGGTCGAACTCGCGGCCGGCGCCAGCGCCGCGGTCACGGTCGAGCTGGCCGCCGAGGCCACGGTGGTCGCGCGCCTGGTCGACGCGACCGGCGCCGGGGTCGCGGGACAGCTCCCGCTCTTGATCGGCGCTGACACCGCCTCGATCGGCGCGGTCATCTTCGAGGCCGTCAACGGTGCCCGCGCGCGCAGCGACGCGCGCGGCCGGATCGAGCTGCGGGCCGCGGTCGGCCCGGCGGCGCTCGCGGTGCTGTCGCCCGATGGCCAGCGCATGCGCCTGATGCGGCCGGTGACGATCGTCGCGCCGACGCCGGACCTCGGGACGCTGACGCTCGCGCCGTGACCTCGGCGGCGGTTGAGGGCGGTGGGGCCGGCGCTCGTCCAGCAGCGCGCGCGGGTCGAGCACGAGCGGGGCGATGATCGCGAGGTTCTGGGCCGCCGAGCCACGAAGCGACTGCCGGCGCGACATCTTGAACCGAGCCGATGCGCGAGGTGGGCGGCGATTCGAGCGGGGTCAAGGAACGCGTTCTGGCGGGGTTGGCCGACCACGCGGCGCCTACGGAGAAGGCTAGGGAGTCGCGATTCTCGCGTCAGGACCCAGTCGGCCGAGGTCATGAAGGACGTCGCGGGGATCAAGGACCAATGGTATGATGAGGCCGATCTGCAGGCTGGGCGCTGGACGGCTGGTCTCGGATAGCTGCAACTCGACGCCGGGCGAGAGGAGTTGTTCAAGGCAGGCGCGGTCGGCGACGTCAAGCTCGGGTTCGAGAACACGCATGTTTGACGCGCGGAGCGTGGAGCCATCGCTGTCTAACGCCACCCACAGCCGTAGGAGCGAATCAGCGTCCCCGTGGATGCAATCGAGCATTGGATGCCGCTCTGCGGCCGTGCCTGCGCCGAGTACATGAATCCGCAGCACGACCTCGTTGAAGATGGCGGGCCATTCGGCCGAGAGACCTGCGCCGTGGACTCGAAGGTCACGGCGCAGCGTGGCGTTGTCTGCGATGGCCGCCGCACGCTGGCGCTTTGCCCCGGCGGCGCCTGGCGGCGCCCCCTGCCAGGAGCTCGTCTCGATGCCATCAGAGGCACCTCGCGCAACACGTGATGGTACGGGTGCGCGCGACGGCAGGAGTACGCGACCAAGGCCGAACGCGAGTCCTGCACACGCGGCAAACGTGAACAAGGCATGGAGCGGGCGCGACATTCGTCAATGCTCGTCGTCGGGGTGATTGTGGAAGTGGTCGCGGACTTGGTCGCGCAGGTCTTGGCGCTCTGGCGTCAGCGGTCGCTGCCGGGCCAAGTACTCGCCACCCGAGATGCGGGCACGGGTGTCGTCATCGCGGTAATGCACGTCGAAGGTGTATTCGGTGTAGCGATCGTCGATGACGCGCCCCTGATGCGAGCGAGCGGTGCCTGGGCCAAAGAGAAAAATGGAGAGAATTGCCATGACCTCCGGCGATTGTGCTTGTGCACGAATGCGGATCTTGCACGTCTGACTCATGCAGGTCGCGTCAAGCCATTCCGCGTCAGGCATCAGGTCGGCGAGTTCGGCTTTGCTGTGCTGGACGATTGCAGCTTCCATTTCCACCGCCCATCGCTCGTCGCGAACGGTGTCCGTGGGCGCCTCGACGCCCTCGCTGCCTTTCATCGTGTCGTAGGTTGTGCGGCCCTTCGGAAGTGCAAGTTCGAGTGCGAATCGCTTGATGCCAACGGGGCTATCGCTGGCACTTCCGCGCTCGGTCGCCAACTCACCAGCCGCAGCTGGCTTGCGCCCGCTGGGTGTTGGACCAAGCGCCCGAACTGCCGACCTGGTGGTCCAGGCCAGGCCCACGCCGGCCGCCACGCCTGTGACTGCGGCGATGATGGTTGTGCGGTTCATTGAGTCGATTCGCTGTGGATCATTGGCATGAAGGTGTCGGCTAGCGCCTCAACGCGGAGGCGAGGGCTGCGCGCGACGGTCGTTCGCGTCG
Organism: Myxococcales bacterium; assembly: GCA_016717005.1. NCBI lineage: Bacteria > Pseudomonadati > Myxococcota > Myxococcia > Myxococcales > Myxococcales bacterium. The sequence goes on from JADJUF010000038.1 coordinate 104,623, forward strand.
CGATCCCAAGCCACATTTCGCAGTCGGGGAGTGACGCGCAGTTGTTGAACAGGACTGCATCAACTCGCGCCACGACCGCAGTCGCCCCCGACTTCGCCGCCGCTTCCAGCTGTGCGCTTGTTGGCGGAAGTGGGTCGAGCTGCTCTGGGTTCGCGAGTACCCGCGGGCCGATCCAGACGTCCGCTGCTGCGCCGACTCGAGGTGGCACAGACGTCGCGATCTGTTCGTTCCGGCGGTCACTGCGTTTGGGCACAAGATGCCATGTCGGGTCTTGGGTCACCAGGACCCCGCGCAGCTCGATTCGCTCATCTGTGACATCGCCCACCAGCGCGAGGGCGTTGAATGGTCTCGCGCATTCACGGACAATGCGGAGGGAGCCTTCCTGAAGAACGTCGACGGGAATACATGTCGCTCCTTCGCACGCAGCGACCACGTATGGTCCAGGTGTCATGACAATCTCATGCACGGCGCCGTTCACGGTGCGGAGGATCGCCCTTTGGGTCGGTCGCTCACACCACCAGTGATCTGGTCGACGTTCGCATGGCATGGTGATGTCGCGGTCCAGGTCGAGCACGCCGTCGTTGTTGGTATCGACGACAGTCGAGATCGCGAGCACCGTGTCTGGCACGGAGTCGACCTGCGCCAACACCGCCCCACTCTGGATCTTGCTGCCGAAGGCAAGCGGAAGTCCAGCGGGGCGCTCGATTGGGACCACGTGGGGATCGGCGCGGGTCGCGCATCCGGCGACCATACAAGCAATGCCGGCCCTGGCTAGAATGCGCTGAAGAACGGCCATGACTTGCCGCTGAAGCAGGTGAGCCCGAGTTCGCACGAGTTCACATCGCTCTGGGGGCCAGGGCGGTCGACGGTCTTGCATGTCGAGAACCCGGCGATCCAGCCGCTCTGACAGTAGACCGTGGTTTGTCCCCAGACGACGCGCTCTGCGCACTAATAGCAGCTCGCGCTGGGACCGCCGCCTGTGTCGTCGCGGGCGATGGCGGGACCGATGGAAGCCAGGGATGCCAGGAGAAGGACTGCGGCCGAGCGCATCACGGTGTTCATGAGACGTTCCTTCGTGGGGTGGAGCCGCCAGCGGGATCGATGGCGCGTGCAATCCACTGTGCAGACAATGTGCCACCGCTCCGTGCCTGGGCCAATCGGCCAAGTGTTGGACAACACAGGACTTGATTCCCTAATTCCTGGAACAAGCGGAACAACCCGGAACAAGTCCAGAACAACCGCCGAGCAGCGGAGCGAAGGTCTTGGACCCAAACAACCACGCGGGTCCGACGCCGGCGCAAGCACGGGACCAGGTGTCTGGCAACCCGCCCAACCCGCCCAGCTCGGCGCGCGGTGGACACCCCGCGCCGGCTGGGCCAGGCTTGAGGCGCAGTGTCGGCACTCTACCTGGCGATGACGGCGGCGAGCGCCGGGGTGTTCTGGTGGCTGCACCTGCGCGAGGGGCGGGCGGTCGAGCGGGCGGCGGCGAAGGCGTTCGATGAGGACGCGGGGATCGCGGTCCATGTGGCGCGCCACGAGGCGGTGACGCGGCGCCAGGAGCCGTCGACGCTGCACGTGCTGTTCGGCTTGCTCCAGGTGGACGCGGTGACGACGGCGATCACCGACGCGGGCGGCGACGTGAGCGGGCTCGAGGATCGCGTGCTGACGGCGCTGGCCGAGGGCGACGTGGGCGAGGCGGAGGCGATCGAGCGCGTGCTGGGGCGGGCCGCGTGGATCGCGCAGCAGGGCGGCCGCGGCATCAGCTGCGCCGATCTGTGGGCGTGCTTCGCCGATGACCACGCCGGGGCGGCACTCGACGCGCAGCAGATCGATCGGGCCGCGGTGCTGTTCCGGCTCTGCCACGGCGCGGGGCCGCCGCCGCTGCCGGCGAGCGATCGCGGCACGGCCTGCGTCGAGCTGCGCAACGACGCGTACACGACGATGGAGCTGGTGGTCGAGGCGCTGATCGAGGGCTTCCGCCTCGAGCCGGTCGAGGCCGAGCGCGTGATGCGGTCGATCCACGAGACCGGGCGCGGCACGCTGGGCCCGATGCCGATGGCGGCGGCGCGGGTGGGCGTGATCGCCGCCCGCGACCTGGCCGAGCGCGCGGCGTCGCCGCTGTGGGTCGCCGTCGTCCCGAGCGCGTGACGGGCCCGCGCGGCTGGGGCAGGCGCCGATGCCGTGGGCGTCAGCGCGGGGCTGGCGGTGCTGGCGCTGCCGGCGCTGCGCCGCCGTCGGTCGCGGGTGGCCTGGCCAGCACGACCTTGGCGGGCATCGGCCACTGGTAGCGGAGGTCGAGCTCGGCCAGCGGCAGCCTCGACGGGAAGTCGCCCTCGACCTTGGCGAGGTAGCCGTCGACGCAGGCGTGGAGCGCCTCGGGGAACTGATCGATCGCGAGGCGGCCGCCGCGGACGTGGACACCCTGGACGTCGGTCGACACGGTCCAGTGGACGGTGAGGATGGCGTCGTCGAGGGCGCCGTCGGGAGCGCACGCGGTCGCCGGGTCGCCGTGGGCGCGGACGTGCGCCTCGAGCAGCCGCGTGACCGAGTTGTTGATGGCGGGCCAGGTCGCGCGCCCGAGATCGGGGTACGCCTCGTTGACCTGCTGGTACAGCTCGAGGCCCGTGAGCGGCTTCGACGGCGCGGTCGGTGGCGTCGTCCCCAGCGGCGCCGGCGTGGGCGCAGCGACCGCGGCTGGTGCATGTGACGGCGGCGGCGGCGCGGCCGGTGCTGCGGCCTCCACCGGCCTCGCCGGCGATTCCTTGGCGAGCGAGCGCGCGGCGGCGAAGCCGAGCACGGCCGCGGCGACCGTCGCGGTCCATGTCAGCGGTCGGGAAACCACGGCGTACCTTCCTTCTCGGCCTTGATGAGCGCCTCGATCTGGGCCTGTCGTGACCCTCGAGCATCTGCCCCGTAGCGTCGCCAGTCGTCGAGGGTCGGTGTCTTGGCCAGGTCAACCTCGAGCGCGAGGTCGACCGTCGCGGCGTCGCGGCGATCCGACGACGGGCGCATGCGCTGTCCCAGCGGCACCGCCAGGGTCAAGAAGCCTACGACCTTTGTCGAGCTGTCTGGTGGGATCACCATCTCGACCCGACACGTCGTGCTGCGGCAGCGCACGGTCGCGCTGAGATCGGGGAAGATCTGCACGAGCTTGCGGTCAAGCAGCCGCGACATCTCGTACTCCATCGGCTCGGCCCAGGCCGGGTTCCGCGGCTCGTCCGTCTGGATGTCGCGCCGCGGAAGCTGTTCAGGATCGATGAGCGCCGGCGTGAAGCTCATCCCAGGTTCGCCCGCCGGCCGGCGCCAGCCGCGAGGGGCCTGGGCGTTTCGAGCGATGACAGCGGGGTGCTGGTTCGACGGCGCCGATCGGGTCGCCGTGGGTTGCGGTGAAGGCGCTGGCGCACCGGCCCGTGAGTGGGTGAGGTATCCGGCGAACGTCGCGATCGCGATCAGGCCGATCTGTATCTGGCGCTCGATTCTCATTCGCTGTCGACCTCGAGGTGAAAGCGGCGCTCGCGCACGTCGAGCACCATCGCGGATGTGTCCTTGTCGTGCCAGCGGACGTGGTGTGCGATCGCGACCTCGACCCCACACGCGCCGCACTGTTGGAGGCTAGCTCCCGGGATCGTGATCGCGACGCCACCATCGGTCGCCCGCCACAGCTCTGGCGAGTTCTCACTATCCCAGGTCGTTGTCGCGCCCTGCCCGACCCAGGCCAGGACGCGCTCAGGCCTGGGGGCGTCGATCCTCAGCTCGAGGTCGCCGGTCGCGGTTCGACGAAGCGTCGCTGCCGCGACGATGGGCTCGTGGTCACCGATCGCGACGCGGTGAGGCGGCGTCGTGTCCAGCCAGACCACGCGGGCATCACCGCAGGTCGAGTGTACGTCGCCCGACCGTGTCGGCATTCCCTCGAATGGCGCGTCGCACCCCTCGTCATTGCCGATGCAATAGCGCACGCCGAGATCGCGATCCCATCGCGGGATCACGAACAGGCTCGTCGCGCTCGCGGTCGTGGTCCGCAGCACGGTCACCTGGCGAGGCTCGACCTGGCATTGCCAGCCCGAACGGGTCTCGAGGCACGGCGTGGACGGCTCGATCTCAGGATCGAGCCGTCCGTCGTCGTCGAGATCGAGGAAGGCGGTCATGACGCCGACCTCGTCCGCGTGACGACGAAGGTCCAGCGCGGAGGCGGTCGCGGTCGGGAGCACCCATCGACGGCCACGTAGGGCTTTGATGGTGACGCTCGGAGTCGACGTCAAGTCGTCCCGTGAAGTATCGCGCGTCCCTGCGCACGCTGCGCAGAGGAACAAGGCGACCGCGACCCGCGCGCGCATGGTCAGAGGTATCCCGGGAACGGCGGGAGCGGCACATCGCCCATGCAGACCTGACCCGACAGCTCACACGTGGCGAGGACCTTGAATCCGAGACGCTCGGTACCGGCGGTGCACACCGTCATCCCGAACAGGTTGCTGTAGCCGGTCCCGTACGTGACGCACTGGGAACTCCCGGTCAGGTAGTTGGCCGTACACGCGTGACAGTCGCCCGGCCCGCCCCCGGCGTTGTCCTGAGCCGCCGCGAGGCGCGGGGCCGCCAGCGCCGCCAGCGTCGCCATCGAGGCCGCCGCCGCCACCATCTTCCACTTCGATCCGATCATGGTCTGCTCCTTCACACGATGTTCAAGTGAGCCCGTCATCGAGCTCGGCGACGTGCAGTGCAGGCCGTGGGCCAGCGATGCGGCGGATGGCGAGCGCGGCTCGACGAGGACTTGGCGGCGGCCGGCGCGCGAGCACAGGCGGCCAGCGGGTTCCACACCAGTTCCGCCGAGGTTCTGATCGTTCTGCGACCGGCACGCAGCAGAACAACCGGAACAGCCCCGGAACAGCCCCGGAACAGCCCGGAACGGTCGCGAGGCGGCCTCACGGCGATGGCAGCGCGCCACCTGAGCGATCTGGCGAGCTCCATCCTGGCGTGCGACGCGGCGCGGGCGTTGCAATCCCGGCTCGCATGAACCGACACACCGCGCTCACGCTCGTCATGTCCCTCGTCGCCGCGGCCTCGGGCTGCGGCTTCGTGGCCGCGCCGCGCGCGCAGGCCGACGAGCCGGTGGCGCGAGACATCGACTGCGACGGGGAGGGCCAGCTGTGCGGGCCGGAGTGGCCGAGGCTGCCAGCGCCGACGCCGGCCGCGCGTCGAGGCTGAGGCGGGCTGGTAGGTCCCCGGCCGGCCCGGCCATTGCGCGGGCGGCGGGAATGTGGCGTGATCGTGGCGTGGAGCCTGCGCTGGTCGCGCCGTTTCTCGACGCTGCCCCGCCCGGGTTGCGGGACGAGCTCGCGGCCATGCCCGACCTGGCCCGGCTGGTGTGGGCGCTGGTGGCGGAGGGGCGGCAGGCGTGGCCGGAGGTGGCGATCGAGCCGGCGCGCGCGGCGAGCTTCGCGGCGGCGCGGCTGGAGCCGACGGCGGAGGCGGCGGACGCGCTGGCCGCGCTGCGGGCGGCGGACCTGTACCTGGCGTGCGCGTGCGCCGACGGCGATCGCGCGGCGCTGGCGGCGTTCGACCGCCACTACATGCGCGAGGTCGACATCGCGCTGGCGCGCATGCGCATGCCGGCGCCGCGGGTGGCCGACGTCAAGCAGCTGGTGCGGCAGCGGCTGTTCGTGGGCGACGGCGTGCCGGGCAAGATCGTCGAGTACGGCGGCCGCGGCGATCTGCGGCGGTGGGTGCGGTCGGTCGCGGTGCGCACGTGCCTGAACGACCTGCGCAAGGGCAAGCACGAGGTGCTGACCGACGACGATCAGCTGATCGCGCAGCAGGCGATGCCGGGCGACGACCCCGAGCTGGCGTACATGAAGCGCACCTACGCCCGCGAGTTCCAGGCGGCGTTCGCCGAGGCGCTGGCGGCCCAGGGCGCGCGCGAGCAGACGCTGCTCCGCTACCACCACGTCGACGGCCTCAACATCGACGAGATCGGCGCGATCTACCGCGTCCACCGGGTCACCGCGTTCCGCTGGCTCGAGAAGGCCAAGGAGCAGCTGGTGGCGGCGACGCTGGCGCTCCTGCGTACGCGCTTGAACGTGTCGCCGCAGGAGCTCGACAGCGTGCTCCGGCTGATCCGCTCGCAGGTGCACCTGTCGCTGGTGCGGCACCTGGGCGGCCCGGCCGACAGCGTCGAGGACGACGTGCTCGAGCTCGACGAGAGCGAGCTCGAAGAGGCCTAGCCGCGCGCGTGTCGACGGGCAATCGGTTCCAGGCGGCGCGGGGACGGCCGCTGGTGGTCGGCCATCGCGGCGTGCCGCGGTTGCACCAGGAGAACACGCTCGCAGGCTTCCGGCGCGCGGTCGAGCTCGGCGTCCCGGCGATCGAGCTCGACGTGCTGCTGTCGCGCGACGGCGTGCCGGTGGTGTTCCACGATCGCGACGTCGGGCGCCTGACGGGCGGCCACGGCCGCGTGATCGATCAGACGTGGGATCAGCTCGCGAAGCTGCGCGTCGGCCGCGAGCTGCGCTACGGCGTCGACGACGGCGGCGGGGCCGTGGTCGTGCGCTACGAGCGCGAGGAGCCGATCGCGCGGCTCGACGAGGTCCTGGCCGAGGTCGGCGGCAAGGTCGCGATCAACATCGAGGTCAAGCTCGGCCTGCCGCGGGTGTGGCAGACCGAGGTCGGCGCGCGCACCGCGGCGGTCGTCGCGGCGGCGGGGGTGACCGACGCGGTGATCGTGACGTCGTTCGATCCGCGCAAGCTGGTGGCCGCGCGCCGCGCGCACCCGGCGCTGGTGACCGGGTTCTGCTTCGACGACACGATGCTCAACTTCGCGCGCCCGGTGCTCGACCGGCTGCCGCCGCTGGGCGGCCGCGCCGCCGGCCAGGCCTACGCCCACAACGCCCACCTCGTGCTCGAGCGGATCCTCGCCTTCCACCTGGTCGGCCGCGCGCTCGATCTGCCGGTGGTCGGCGCCGAGCACACGCTGATCGGCCCGCACACCGTCGCGGGCCTGCACCGGCGCGGCATCGCGGTCGGCGCGCACACGCTGTTCCCGCTGGGGTCGACCACGGGCAAGCGGCTGGCGCCGAGCGCGTCGACCGAGGCCGAGGTCGCGCGGCTGTGCGCGCTCGGCGTCGACTGGATCGAGAGCGACGATCCCGAGCGGTTGATGGCGCTGATCGGCTGAGCGTTCAGGAGCGCTCGACCGAGCGCGCGCAGGCGCTGAGCGACGCGCGCGGGCTCAGGCGCTGCAGACGTCCTGCACCACCAGGTGCCGCAGGTACCAGCGTCCTGCGTGCTGGCGCAGGTACGCGGTGAAGCCCCAGTTGTTGAAGACCGCCAGGTCGGTCGAGATCGCGGCCTCGTCGACCTCGCCGTCGCCCGACAGGTCGCCCGCGAACAGCGATCGGTCGTCCTGATCGTGGATCAAGTACGCCCGGACCGGCTGGTCCATGTCGCCGCAGTCGCCGTAGATCGCGGCGCGCGGATCGAGCGGATCGCGGTCGAGCTTGGCCAGGCCCGCGGTCACGCTGGCGCGCACCGCCGACCACGCGTACTGGCTCCAGGCCTCGGGGGTGTCGTCGAGGCCGGGGTGGACCCGCCGCGACGGCGCGACGACGTCGCCGGCGGTGATCGTCTCGAACACCGCGTGACCGGCGCCGGGCGTGTACCACAAGGTCAGGCCGTGGTCGGGATCGACCAGGGCGGCCAGCGCGGCGCCGTCGTCCTGTGCGATCGCGTCGGCCAGCGCGGCGAGCACGGCCTCGGGCTCGGCCGCCGCGGCGGGATCGGCGGACTCATTGCTGACGGCGCGCGGGGCGTGGCCGCCGCCGCAGGCAGTGGCGGCGATCAGGGCGAGGGCGAGCGCGCGGAGCTGCATGGCCAGACCCTAACGCGCCCGATCCGGCGCGTGTTCCGGAGGAGCGGCGACTGGGGTTCACGGGTTGGCCGCCATTGTCACCGCGCCGTCGTTGCGTATGCTGCGCCATCGTGACCGACGCTGTCTCCCGGGCTCGTGTGGTGCGCCCGGCGATGGGGTTCGTCGAGCTGGTGGCGTTCCTCGCCACGATCATGGCGCTCAACGCCCTCGCCATCGACGTGGTGCTGCCGGGGCTGCCGCACCTGGGCGCCGACCTCGGCGTCGCCGAGGGCAACCGGCGCCAGCTGGTGATCGTCGTGTACCTGATCGGCATGGGCGCGTCGCAGCTGGTGCACGGGCCGCTCGCGGATCGCATCGGGCGCCGGCCGACGCTGCTGGTCGGCCTGACCATCTACGGCGTCGCGGCCCTGGCCAGCGCGGTCGCGCCCAGCTTCGGCGCGCTGATCGTCGCGCGGGTGGTGCAGGGCCTCGGCGCCGGCGCGCCGCGGGTCGTCGCGGTGTCGATCGCGCGCGACCGCTACCGCGGCTCGGAGATGGCGCGGGTGATGTCGCTGGTGATGATGGTGTTCATGGTCGTGCCGGTGCTGGCGCCGTCGGTGGGGCAGGCGGTGCTGTGGGTGGCGTCGTGGCGGTGGATCTTCGGCGTGCTGGCCGTCGCGGGCGCCGTGGTCGCGGCGTGGGCCGGGCTGCGCCTGACCGAGACGCTCGCGCCCGAGCACCGCCGCTCGCTGTCGCCGCGGACGGTCGCGCGCGGGCTGCGCGAGGTGGTCACGACCCGCGCCACCGCGGTGCCGATGCTGGCGATGGCGCTCACGCACGGCGCGCTGATGGCGTTCGTGACCTCCGCCCAGCAGGTCTACCAGGACACGTTCCACGTCGGCGCGGCGTTCGCGCTGTGGTTCGCGTTGATCGCCGTGACGATGTCGGTGGCGGCGTTCGGCAACTCGCGGCTGGTGCGCACGTTCGGGCCGGCGCGGCTGGCCCGACGCGCGCTGCACCTGATGATCTTCAGCGCCGCGGTGATGGCCGCGCTCGCGGTCACCGATCACCTGAACCTGTTCGGGTACGAGGCGCTGGCCTGCGTCGTGCTGATGAGCTTCGGGTTCGTCGGCTCGAACCTGAACGCGCTGGCGATGGAGCCGATGGGCCACCTGGCCGGGACCGCGTCGTCGGTGCTGGGCGCGGTCACGACCATCGGCGGCGCGCTGATCGGCGGCGTGGTCGGGCAGCTCTACGACGGCACCGTCCGGCCGCTGGCGCTCGGCGTGCTCGTCCTCGCGATCTCGGCCCGGGCTGCGCTGTTGCTGACGCCGACCCCCGACCCGTGACCCGCGCCTGACGATTACTGCTGCGCGCGCGCGCCGGAGCGTGCCGCGGCGGCATTTAACGCTTCGCGTGCGCTCCGTAGCGCGCTGCGTCGATGCTGACCGCGTTCGCGCGTGGTCCGTAGCGCGCTGCGTCGACGTCGACTGATGCGCGCGCTGCGTCGACGTTGACGCACGTCGTCATGTCGCTGTCATGCGGACCACGCGGATCACATCGGCCGCGTTTCGCTCGCCACGCGCGACTCTGGTAACGTCGCGCCGCCATGCAAGCTGAGGTAGTTCGGCAGGTCCTGTCTCTCGCCCACCACGCCGTCAAGGAGACCCACCGCGACCGGCTCGAGGCCTACATTCGCGCGTACTGCCGGGCCATCCCGCCCGAGGTGCTGAGCGAGGTCGAGCCGCCGACGTTGCTCGCGTTCGTGATGGAGCGGTACGCGTTCCTCGAGGAGGACTTCGCGCGCACGGTCAAGGTCACGATCCGCGATCCCGAGACGACGCTGCTCCCCGACGAGGCGCACTCGACGGTGATCGAGACCCGGCTGCCGGACTGCGCGTTCGTGATCCGGACGATCAAGGCGTTCTTGCGGCAGCAGGGCCTGCAGACGCAGTTCGTGCTGCACCCGATCCACGGCGTCGTCCACGACCACGGCAAGATCACCGGCATCGACGGGTCGCGCGGCACCAAGTACTCCCAGGTCTACCTGCAGGTCTCCGAGGTCCCGCCCGATCGGCGCGAGGCGCTGCGCGCTGACCTCGAGCAGCGCCTCGAGCGCACGCTGCTGGTCAACCGCGATCGCCGCCAGATGGAGGCGCGGCTCGACGAGTCGCGCGCGCGCCTGTGCGCGCTGTCGGGGCAGGACCCGTCGCGCCCGAGCCCGCGCGAGTCGCAGTCGATCCCGGTCGAGGTCATCGCCCGCGCCGAGGCCGGCGTCCCATCGACGCCGCGCGCGCACGAGGCGCATGAGGCGGTCGAGCTCATCGACTGGCTCAAGGACGACAACTTCATCCTGATCGGCTACGCGTGGTTCGCCTACGGCGCGAGCGGCGCGAACGGCACCAACGGCACCAGCGGCGCGAACGGCACCAACGGCACCAACGGCACCAACCACCAGCGGCACCAGCGGCCTCCGGCCCGAGCGCGGGCTCGGGCTGTTCGCGGCCCAGGACCGGAAGGCGGTCGAGGAGGTGATCGGCGAGATCGTCGGCACCCGCCGGAGCCGCGAGGAGCTGTACTCGTACTACCGCACCGACTACATCACCGTCGTCCGGTCGGTGGCGCAGGTGCGCTACTTCGGCGTCGCCGAGCTCGACGCCGCCGGCAAGGCGATCGGCGAGCACGTGTTCATCGGGCTGATGTCGACCAAGGCGCTCAAGCACGCCAACCGGCGGGTGCCCGTGGTCGGCCAGCGCATCAAGGAGGTGATGGCCCGGCTCGAGGATCCGCCCGGCAGCTACGCCTTCACCAAGGCCGCCGCGATCCTCGACTCGATCCCCCTCGAGGACCTGTTCTACTGGAGCATCGACGAGATCCAGGACGTCGCGAGCCAGTTCCGGCTGGCCGAGTCCGGCGATCACGCGCGGGTGTTCGTCTGGCGCCGCCCCGGCGGGCGCCGGATCACGGTGGTGTGCGTGGTGCCGCGGATGCAGTTCTCGGAGGCGCTGCGGGCCGAGCTGGCGGCGGAGATCCGCACGTTCCTGGCGGTGCCGGCCCTGCGCGACTACCGGCAGGAGACCGACGACGAGTCCCCGATCCGCCTCCACTTCACGGTCGGCAAGTACCGCCCGAACGTGACCGACGCCGATCTCGAGGTGTTGACCGAGGGGCTCGAGCGCCTGCTCGAGACCTGGACCGATCAGCTGCGCGCGCTGGTCTTCAAGCGCTACCGCGGGACCACCGAGACCACCTCGCGGTCGCGGTCGGCGGTCTACCTGGCGACCACCGCCACGGCCCAGGAGATCTGGAGCCGCTACGGCGCGCGCTTCCCCGAGTCGTACCAGGGCGTCGTGGCGCCCGAGATCGCGCTGCTCGACATCGAGCTGATCGAGCGGCTCGAGGCCAGCGAGGGCCTGCGGGTCGCGCTGGTCGTGCTCGGCTCGGGCGAGCGCCAGTACACGTCGCTGCGGATCGTGTCGCGGCAGGAGCTCCTGCTCAACGACGTCGTGCCGTCGCTGCACCGGATGGCGCTCTCCACGACCAGCCGGCTGGCCGAGCGGCTCGAGGGCACCGGCCCCGACGTCTACATCACCGGGTTCGAGGTCACCGGCGTCGACGGCCGCGAGATCGAGGACGACGCCACGCTCGAGCGCCTCGGCGCGATCATCCAGCGCGTCCTCGATCGCCAGCTGCTCGACGACCGCCTGCTCGGGCTGGGCTACCTGGCCGGGCTCGACTGGCGCCAGGTCGATCTGTTGATCACCTACCGCAACTACTTCGTCCAGGTGTTCCAGGGCTTCGGCACCCACTCGGTCAACGACGCGCTGCTCAAGCACCCCGCGTGCGTCGCGCTCCTGGTCGAGTACTTCGAGACCAAGTTCCGGACCGACCGCGAGGACACCGTCGCCGAGCGCGCCGAGCAGCTGCTGCCGCCGATCGCGCTCAGGTACGACGAGCGCCTCGAGAAGGTCGCCGCGATCCAGGAGGACCTGATCCTCCGCTACTTCATCGATCTGTTCGAGGCGACCCGCCGCACCAACTACTATCGGCCCGGCCGCGGCGACACGATCTCGATCAAGATCGAGTCCGGGCTGATCGAGCACATGCCGCGGCCGTGCCCGCTGTACGAGATCTACGTGCACGCGCCCGGCGTCGAGGGCATCCACCTGCGCGGCGGCAAGGTCGCGCGCGGCGGCATCCGCCACAGCGATCGCCCCGACGACTTCCGCACCGAGGTGCTGGGCCTGCAGCGCACCCAGACGCTCAAGAACACCGTGATCGTGCCGACCGGCTCCAAGGGCGGCTTCGTGACCCGCAAGCTCGGCGCCACCCGCGAGGAGGCCCGGGCCCAGTACGAGGTGTTCATCGCCGGCCTGCTCGACGTCACCGACAACTACCAGGGCACGGCGATCGTGCCCCCGCCGGGCGTGCTGCGCCACGACGAGGACGACCCCTACCTGGTGGTCGCCGCCGACAAGGGCACGGCCCACCTCAGCGACACGGCGAACGGCATCTCGCTGCGCTACCACTTCTGGCTCGACGACGCGTTCGCGTCGGGCGGCTCGGCCGGCTACGACCACAAGGCGATGGGCATCACCTCGCGTGGCGGCTGGACCAACGTCGAGCGCCACTTCCGCGAGATGGGCATCGACATCCGCAAGACCTCGATCCGGGTCGCGGGCGTCGGCGACATGAGCGGCGACGTGTTCGGCAACGGCATGCTGCTCAACGACAAGCTCAAGGTCGTCGCGGCGTTCAACCACAAGCACGTGTTCATCGATCCCGATCCCGACCCGGCGATCTCGTACGCCGAGCGCAAGCGCATGTTCACGACCCCCGGGACCCAGTGGAGCGACTACGCGCCCGCGGCGCTGAGCAAGGGCGGCGGCGTGTACGAGCGGGCGGCCAAGGAGATCTCGCTGTCGGCGCAGGCCAAGGCGCTGCTCGGGCTCAAGGGCAAGTTCGCCACCGGCCCCGACCTGGTGCGCGCGATCCTGGGGCTCGAGGTCGACCTGATGTGGTTCGGCGGCATCGGCACCTACGTCAAGGCCACCAACGAGAGCCACGGCGAGGTCGGCGACAAGGTCAACGACAACGTCCGGATCAACGCCTCGGACCTGCGGGCCAAGGTGATCGGCGAGGGCGCCAACCTGGCGATCACCCAGCGCGCCCGCACCGAGTACGCCCAGCACGGCGGCCGCTGCAACACCGACGCGATCGACAACTCGGCCGGCGTCGACTGCAGCGACCACGAGGTCAACCTCAAGATCCTGTTCGCGCCGCTGATGGCGTCGGGCGCGACCACCCGCGCGGCCCGCGACCAGCTGCTGCGCTCGCTCGAGCCCGAGGTCGGGCGCATGTGCGTGCAGGACAACTACCTGCAGGCCGCGGTGCTGTCGATGGCGCAGATGCGCACGCTCAAGCACGGGGCGCCCTTCCTCGAGCTGGTGTCGTACCTCGACAAGCACAACCTCAACCGCGCCGCCGAGCACGTCCCGTCGGACGAGGAGCTGCGCAGCTGGCTCTCGACCGGCAAGGGCCTGCCGCGCAACCTGCTCGCCGTCCTGGTCGCGCACACCAAGCTCGACCTGTTCGATCGCGTGCTGGCGTCACGGATCCCCGAGCTGGCGCTGTTCCAGCCGATGCTCACGTCCTACTTCCCGAGCCAGCTCGCCAAGACCCACGCCGCCCAGATCAAGAGCCACCACCTGCGGCGCGAGATCATCGCGACGGTGGCGACCAACGCGATCATCAACCAGGCCGGGTGCACGCTCCTGGTCCAGCTGTGCAAGGAGACCACGCTGCCGATGGACGAGCTGGTCGTCCGCTACTTCGTCTGCGACGAGCTGATCGGCGGGCGGGCCCACCGCGACGCGATCCACGCCTGCGACTACGCGGTCGCGTCGAGCGATCAGTACGACGCGCTGCTGGCGCTCGAGGAGGTCAACCGGAGCCTGCTGCGCTGGTGGATCTGGAACGATCGCACCTGGAAGCTGTCGCCGGACGACGTCGCCAGCACCAAGCGCGAGTTCGAGGCGGTGGCCGAGGTGTTGCTGGCGGCCCTCGACGCGCCCGCGAAGGCGGCCGCGGCGGCCCACGAGCAGGATCTGATCGCGCGCGGGTTCCCGGCCGACCTCGCGACCAAGCTGACGCGGGTGTCGCTGCTGCGGTCCGGCTTCGCGGTGCTGGCCGCGGCGCGGGACGCCAAGCTGCCGCTGGCCAAGGTCGCGCAGCTGTTCGAGCGGGTCGGGCGCGAGCTCCACGTCGACACGTTCGACGAGCAGCTGGCGGCGCAGGTGCCGGCCAACAGCTGGGAGCGGCGGTTCCTCAGCTCGATCGAGCGCGAGGCGGCGGCGATCCGGCAGCTGGGCGTGTCGAAGCTGGCGAACAACCCCGCGTACATCGAGCAGCACCGCGACCAGATCGACAAGATCGCCGACTCGCTGCGCATGGTGAAGCAGTTCGGCGGCCACGGCCTGGTGCCGATGTACCTGATCCTCGAGGACTACCGCGTGCCGTGGTGACCCTCGCCCGGCTCGGCTGAGCTGGCGATCGCCGGCGAGCAGCGCCGGCGACATCCACGAGGAGCACCGGGTGACCCTGGCCGGGTTTGGCGGAGCCGCCGATCGCGGCCCGCGAGGACTACCGCGCGCCGTCGTGACCCTCGCCCGGCTCGGCTGCGCTGGCGACGGCGGCGAGCAGCGCGGCGACCGCGGTGCCCAGGTGCGCGAGCATGGCCGGGTCGGCGACCTCGCCGGCGTCGTCGAGGCGCGCCCGCGAGAACACGTGGGCGCCGCCGTCGATCAACGGCAGGCTCATCGTGCGCAGCACCTCGCTCAGCTGCGCGTGGGCGTGGACGGCGCCGGCGGGCGAGGCCGACACCAGCAGCACTGGCTTGCCGACCGGCTCGGTCGCCGACACCAGCCAGTCGAGCGCGTTCTTGAGCGCGCCCGGCATGCCGTGGGCGTACTCGGGGCTGGTGACCAGCAGCGCGTCGGCGGCGCCGAGCCGGGCCCGCAGCGCCGCGACCGCGGGCGGCAGCGGCTCGACGTCGAGGTCGGGGCTGAAGTGCGGGAGGTCGGCGATGCCGGCGGGGAACTCGACGGTGACGTGGGCCGGCGCGACCCGGGCCACCGCGCGGGCGAGCGCGGCCGTCGAGGACGTGGTGCGCAGGCTGCCGACGATCGCGACGACGCGGAGCGGGGCGGGCGGGGACATCGCGGCAAGGTAGCGCATCGCGCACCCGCTGGCCGCGGTACGCTCGCTGGGATGACCCGCGCGCGCGTCGCGATCGGATCGCGAATATCCGCGGCGAGGTGGGCGTTGGTCCGGGCCATGACGCCGCGCGTGCTCGCGATGTTCGCCGTGGCCGCGGGGCTCGGCTGGGGCTGTCGCGGGCGGTCGAGCGCACGGCCCGCGGCCGACACCGGCCGTGCGGTCGCGCCGGTTGACGCGCCGGTCGCGACGATCGACGCGCCGGTGGTCGCGCTCGACGTCGGTGGCGCCCTGGCGGTCGTCACCGCCGCGGTCGGGCTGCCCGTCGACGCGACCTGCCTGGTGCTGGGGGATCCGGGCGGCGCGGTGATCGCGAGCGACGGGGCCTGCGCCGACGTCCGCCTGCGCCCGGCGTCGACGTTCAAGATCGTCAACACGCTGATCGGCGCCGACGTCGGCCTGATCAGCGGCCCCGACGCGGTGCTGCGCTACGACCCGGTGCGCTACCCGCCGGCGCAGATCGCCAACCCCGAGTGGAAGCGCGATCAGTCGGTGCGGCGGGCGCTCGAGGTCTCGGCGGTGCCGCTGTACCGACGCCTGGCGCTCGACATCGGCGCGGCGCGGATGCAGGCGCACCTCGACGCGCTGGCGTACGGCAACCGCTCGATCGCGGGCGGGCTCGACCAGTTCTGGCTCACCGGCGGGCTGGCGGTGTCGGCGCGCGAGCAGGTGGCCTTGGTGGCCGGCCTGCTGGCGGCGACGTTGCCGGTGACCGCCGCCGCGATGGCGACCGTGCGCGAGGCCGTGCAGCGCGAGACGCTCGGCGACGCGACGATCCACTGGAAGACCGGGACCGGCGAGCTCGACGACGGCGGCTGGATCGGCTGGCTGGTGGGCTGGGTCGATCGGCCCGACGGCGCGCGCCCGTTCGCGTGCTGGATCCGCGAGCCTGCCGGCGTGCCGTTCGAGACCGTGCGCGATCACCGCATGGCGGTGTGCCGCGGCGCGCTGGCCGAGCTGCGGCTGGTCCCGGCGTCGAGCCCGCCGCCGTGAGGTCGCCGTAGATCTGCGCCCGGCGTCATGCGTTCACGGAGACATGGGCCTGAGCCTCGCCGCGCGCACCGGCGCGATCGTCGTGGCGGTCGCGGGCAGCGCGTGCGCGCGCGCCGAGCGGCCGATGTCGGCGCCACCGCCGCCCGGGCCACCACCGGCGAGCACCGTCGCCCCGGCGACGCTGGAGCCAGCGCCGCTCGCGTGGGACATGCTCGAGGACGAGGCGGTGGCGCGCCTGGCCGCCGCGGGGATGGCGCCGCGGGCCGACGAGATGCACGCGTACGTCTCGACGCCGGAGCAGTTCCACGCCGCGCCAGGGACGATCGAGGTCGCGCACACGGTCGAGCCGATGATCCTGTTCGTCCCGCGCCCGGGCTGGACCGGCACCGCGCACTACCCGACCCCGGGCGGGCACCTCGATCGCGTCGAGCTGCGCGCGCTCTTGACGCCGGCGGCGGCGCGGGCCGAGCTCGACGCCCTGGCGCGCCGGCTGGGCGCGCCCGACGACGAGCGGACGTTCGCGACCGATCCGCCGACGGGGCCAGGCTCGCTGCGCCGGGTCTGGGTGCGCGGGGGTGTCTGGCTGGTGGCGTTCGCCGAGCCCGGCGGCGCCGTCAGCCTGGCCTATCGGCGCGACGATCGACCGGCCAGCGCGATCGCCCCGGCGCCATGACGCGGCGGGTCGCTGCGCGGGACCGCCGACGCTCGACGTGGCGCCGCGCCGGCGCCGTGACGCGGACGACCGCTCGGCGCGCGGCGGCGCCCGCGTCCAGCGCGGCGGCTACTTCCACTGCTCGGTGAGGATCGTGATCGTGCGGTCGTCGGAGCCGTTCGCCGGGCCCTCGATGACCACCCAGTGCTTGCCGACCTTGCGCAGCTCGCTGCCGTTGTCGCCCATCCACATCCAGCCGCTCGCGCCCTTCGACGCGCGGTAGCCGTTCTTCTTGGCCAGCGACTTGAGCGTCGTGCGCAGCTCCGCGGGGACCTTCACGCTGCGCTTCTTGCCGGTCAGGACCGCCGCGACCTCCGCGACCACCTCGGGCAGGTGCTGCGGGGTGAGCGTGGTCAGGCGCAGCTCGTTGGCGGGGCCGTCGTGCCAGACCGTCAGGGCGACCAGGCCGATCGTCGGCTCGGTGGCGAGGTCCCACGGGCCGGTGGCCGCGGCCGGGCGCTGCACCGTGATGCCGATCAGCACCTTGCCCATCGGCAGCTTGGCGGCGGTGCCGTGGACCCAGCCGTCGGCGGCGACGCACCACGCGCGGCGCGGCGAGGCCTTGTCGTCGCAGCCCGCGGCGCCCTGCAGCTCGGCCAGGGCCAGGCGGGTCGGGTCGGGCTTCATCCGCTTGGCGGCGGCGGGGGTGGTCGCGAGCGCCAGCGCGAGCGCGGCGAGCGAGAGCGTGGCGGACTTCATCTTCCGAGCCTACGCGGTTTCGGCGGCCGGCGCCGGCGCTTCACGCTCGCGCGCCACGCTGCGGCTGCACATACGCGGTCGATGCTCGACGCGCGCGCGCGATGGCAGGACTGGCGATGGGCGCCGGCGGCCCGACGGCGGTCGAGGTCGACGCGGCGGTGGTCGTGGACGGGGCGATCACCCCGATGGCGCACGACGAGGACCAGCCCGCGTGATCGACGCCTACGACAACTGTCCGCACGTGGCCAACCTCGCCCACCTCGACGCGCTGGGCGACGACGCCGGGGTCGACGACCTCGTGATCACGCGGGCGCCGTGACCGCGGCGTCGACGCGCGCGATCTCGACGCGGGCGTCGTTGTAGCAGGGCCCGGCGCCGAGGTCGGTGAGCGCCTGCGGCACCACGGTGGTCGCGGCGCCGCCGTTGGCGGTGTGGAAGCGCCACGTGCCCTTGGGCAGCACCGCCACGCCCGGCCGCAGGTGCGTCGAGATCCGCGCGCCGCACACGATCTCGCCGAGCTGGTTCCAGATCCGGACCGTGTCGCCGTCGCGGATCGCGCGCGCGGCGGCGTCGGCGGGCGCCAGCTCGACCGCGACCGGGGCCTTGCGCAGCTGGCCGAAGGTCGAGCTGATCTGCTGGGCGATGGCGGGCGAGATCAGCGCCAGCGGGAACGCCGCCGTCGCCGGATCGGGCTGGTAGGTGTACAGGCCGTGGGTCGCGGCGAGGTCGAGCGCGGTCGGGCACAGGTCGACCTTGCCGTCGGGCGTCGCCGGCATCACGTCGACGAACAGCCGCGGCGTCGGCAACATCGGCGCGGCCACCGCGCGCGCGCGCAGCTGGGCCCGCAGATCGTCGTCGTGGGCGCCGGCGAAGATCGCGTCGACCAGCTCGTCCTCGGTGCGGGGATCGCCGGGCCGGTCGAGGCCGAGCCGGGTCAGGAGCGCGCCGAAGAGCTGGTGGTTGCTCCGGGCCTCGCCGGGCGGGGTCGCGACCGCGGGCGAGTCGAACAGGCGCATCATGCCGTAGCCGCGGCGGACCTCGCGGTGCTCGAGGAACGCGGTCGCGGGCAGCACGACGTCGGCCCAGCGGCACGAGTCGGTCATGACCTGCTCGTGCACGACCGTGAACAGATCGTCGCGCGCGAGGCCGCGCAGCACCGCCGCCTGATCGGGCACGGTCTGGGTCGGGTTGCAGTTGTAGACGAACAGCGCCTTGATCGGCGCGTCGGTCGCGGCCAGCGCCTGGCCCAGGAGCGCCATGTTGATCTCGCGGGTCGCCGGCTCGGGCTCGGCGATCGCGGGCTCGGGCCCGACGCCCCACGCGGCGTCGCCGTTGGACATGGTGTAGCCGCCGCCGCGCACGCCGAACTTGTTCGCGACCGCCGGCAGCGCCAGCACCGCCGCGACCGCCGAGCCGCCGTTACGGTTGCGCTCGAGGCCCCAGCCGACGCGGATCACCGCGGGCGACGCCGCCGCGTACAGCTCGACGAACCGGGCCAGGTCGGCCTCGGCGCAGCCGCTGACCTCGGCGGCCCGGGCCAGGGTCCACGGCTCGGCGCGGGCGCGCAGCTCGTCGACGCCGCGGGCGTGCGTGGCCAGGAACCGCGCGTCGGCCGCGCCGCGCGCGAACAGCTCACGGATGAACGCCAGCGCCACCGGCAGGTCGGTGCCGGGGCGGACCGGCAGGTGCAGCGCCGCCGAGCGCGCCAGCGGCGTGCGGCGCGGATCGACGACGACGAGCGTCGCTCCGGCCGCGACCGCGCGCTCGATGACCGGCACCAGGTGGATGCCCGAGGCCGACGGGTTGCAGCCCCAGACCACGATCAGGTTGGCGGCGCCGTAGTCCTCGAGCGCCACGCCCGGGACCTTGCCGTACAGCCCGCGCACGGCCTCGGTCGACGGCGCCGCGCACAGCGTGCGCAGGCAGCGCGACGCGCCCAGCCGGCGGAAGAACCGCGTCGCCAGGCCGCCCTCGGACAGCCAGCCGTTCGAGCCGCCGTAGTGGAACGGCACGATCGCCTCGCCGCCGTGCTCGGCCTTGATCGCGGCCAGGCGGGTCGCGATCTGATCGAGCGCCACGTCCCAGGTGACCGGCGCGAACTCGCCGGCGCCCTTGGGGCCGACCCGCACCAGCGGCGTGTGCAGGCGGTCGGCGCCGTACAGGTGATCGGCGATGTTGCGGACCTTGCCGCACACGAAGCCGGCGGTGAGCGGCGAGCGCTCGTCGCCGTCGACGCGGATCACCCGGCCGTCGTCGACCTCGACCCGCAGGCCGCACAGATCCGGACAGTCGAGCGGGCAGGCGCTGGCGTGGGTGGTCGCGACCATGGCGCGTTATAGCGTGCCGACGAACCCGAGCACGGCGCCGCGGCCACCAGCGGCGTCGCGCACCGGCACCAGCTGCGGCTGGATGCGCAGGCGCGGCGCGTCGAAGTTGCGGGTGAGGTAGATGCCCAGCCCGAGGCCGACCGCCATGCCGGCCAGCGTGAAGTGCGAGCGGCTCTCGTCGCTGTTGCTGCCGGTGCCGCTCGACTGCACGCCGTTCTGCACCGCGAGGCCGGCGACGAGCCCCGCGGCGCCCGCCAGGTCGATGTAGATCGAGCGGCGCCGGCTGACGTCGTAGCGCCGGGCCAGGACGATGCCGGTGAGCAGCCCCAGGTTCGAGCCGGCCGCCGTCAGCGCCACGTCGGTGCGCTCGCTGCCGATGAACACCTGCGTGAACAAGAGGCCGCTGATCGTGCCCCACAGGAGGCCGCTGTTGACCAGCGCGGCCTGGCCGTCGCTGACGGCGGTCTGGCGCACGACCAGCACGGCGGCGGTCGCGCCGACCACCGAGCCGGCCAGGGTCGTCGAGGTCACCAGGCGGTTGTCGTCGGACAGCGCCGTGCCGAGCTCGAGGCCGCCGATGATGCCCGCGGTGGTCGCGGTCAGGAGCAGCGACGCGGTGCCCTGGTGGATGTCCTCGGGCACGAGCACGTAGCCGCCGACGGCGCCCGCGACCAGCCCGCCCAGGCCGGCGCCTGCGGCGGCGTTGTCGCCGCCGATGATCGCGCCCACCGACGAGCCGATGTACGTCCCGAACGCGGTCGTGCCGCCGATCGCCAGCCAGCGCGCGCTCGCCGGTGGCCGCGTCAGCGCGATGCTGGCGTCGGCCGGGGCCTGCTCGGTGACCTCGATCGTCTGGTGGGCCGGGTTCCAGCCGGGCTGATCGACGTCGATCGTGTGCGGACCGAGGTCGACCTCGCCGTCGAACAGGCCCGCGCCCACGAACAGATCGTCGATGAGGATGCGCGCGTCGCCGGGCACGGTCTGGACGCGCAGCCGGCCGCGGCGCGGCTCGAGGCGGTACGAGTAGCTGTAGGGCTGGCCGACGCCGATCGTCAGCTCCTCGTCGACCGGCTGGTAGTTGGGCAGCTCGACGGTCATCGTGTAGCGCCCGGTCGGCAGCGCGATCACGTCGTCGGTGTTCGCGACCGCCATGCCGCGCACGCTGGCGCCGTCGCGCACGGTGATCTTGGCCCGCGGCGGCACGGTCGCGACCCGGATCGTCGACGACAGCCGCGCCAGCACCTGGACGCGCGACGCCGCGTTCTTGAGCGCGGTGGGGTCGTCGGTGTCGACCACGAACCGCTCGAGGTACGCGATCGCCAGGTCGTAGCGGACCGAGCGCTCGTAGGCCTGGGCGATGTCCTTGAGCACCGTCGGCGCCGGGATCAGGCAGTGGGCCGCGACGAACTCGGTGATCGCGCCGGCGTAGTCGCCCTGCACGTACAGCACCTCGGCCCGCTCGTAGTACTCGTTGGCGCGGGCCGCGAGCTCGGGCTTGGGCAGGTCGGGGTGCGGCGGGCAGTCGTCGATCTCGAGGCGCAGCCGCGGCCGGCCGATGAAGCCGTCGTCGTCGGCCCGCGCGGCGCTGGCGCCGGCGGCGAGCGCCAGCGCGACCAGCGTCGCCACCGCGCCAGCTCGGATCACTTGCCCTGCTTGAACGGGCTGCCCTCGAGCTCCCCGCCGGCGGCGCCCGATCCGCTGCCGGTGCCCGCGGGCGTGGCTGAGCCGGCGCCGGTGCCCGCGCCGGGGCGGTGGCGCCGCGGTTGGCCCTTCTTCAGCTTCTTGAGCTTGCACGGAATGGTCTTGTCGTGATCGACCGCCGGGCGGACGTTGCACTCGCCCTCCCAGTCGGCGCCCTGCCAGTCGTCGAGGGTCGCCACCAGCGTCACCGTCTCGCCGGTGAGCGGCAGCTCGATCTCGCGCGGCGCCTGGCCGAGGTCCCGGCCGCCCTCGGACAGCATCGCGCCGGGCGGCGTGGTCTCGACGCGCAGCTTGACGATCTCGACCTGCGGCGGCGGCGGCGCCGGCGGTGCGTCGATCGGTGGTGGCGGCGGCGGGCCGGCGTCGACCACCGCGGCCGACGGTTGGCGCGCGGCGCTGGTGCTCATCGTCATCGACACCGTCACGACCACCGCGGCGATGATCGCCGCGAGCGCCGCGACCCACGCCACCATGCGCAGGCCGCCGCCGCGCTTGCCGAACCGCCGGCGCGGGCCGGTGATGCGGGCTCGCTGGGTCGAGTGGGTCGGATCGTCGTGCAGCGCCGACAGGTCGGTGATGATCGCGTCGGTCGACTGGTAGCGCTCGCTGCGCTCCTTCGCGAGCGCCTTGAGGACGATGTTCTCGAACTCGTCGGACAGCTCCGGGCGGAGCGCGCGCGGCGTCTTGGGCTCGTCGTTGAGCACCTGCGAGATGATCGCGAGGTAGTTGGTGCCGGTGAACGGCACGTGGCCGGTGGCCAGCTCGTACAGGATCACGCCGAGCGCGTAGATGTCGATCCGCGCGTCGAGCTCCTCGTCGCCCCGGGCCTGCTCGGGCGACATGTACAGCGGCGTCCCCAGCACCATGCCGGTCTGGGTCAGCCGCGGCGAGTCGTCGTCCCCGACGTCGGACGAGCGCATCGACTTCGAGATGCCGAAGTCCACCACCTTGACGAAGTCCTTGTCCTTGCGCCGCAGCAGGAAGACGTTGTCGGGCTTGACGTCGCGGTGGACGATGCCCTTGGCGTGGGCCGCGCCGAGCGCCGACGCGATCTGCCAGGCGATGTCGACGATGCGCTGCTCGGGCAGGGGGCCCTCGCGGTTGAGCAGCTCGGCCAGCGACTCGCCCTCGAGGAACTCCATCACGACGAACGTGCGGCCGTCCTCGGTCAGGCCGAAGTCGGTGATGTCGATGATGTGCTCGTGGCCGATCGACGACGCCAGCCGCGCCTCTTGCTCGAGGCGCGCGACCACCTGCTCCTTGCGCGCGTACTTGTCGAGCAACACCTTGACCGCGACCCGCTTGCCGATCAGCGTGTGCGTGGCCTCGTAGACCGCGCCCATGCCGCCCTGGCCGATCTTGCGGGTGATCGAGTAGCGCCCGAGGAGCGTGGTGCCGACGAGGTCCTCCTCGGCGCGGAGCGTGCGCACCCCCGACGGCGGGCCCGGCTCGGGCTCGGTGAAGTCGGCCGGCGTCGGCGTCCGCATCGCGACCGCGGTGTCGGCGGCGCCCATCGTGGCTGACTCGCCCGCGACCAGCTCGGGATCACTGCGAACCGCGGCCCGCGCCTGCGCTGCGCGCGCGCCGCTATCGCTCGGGGCGTCGTCGCCTCGTCCGCTCATGGATCCACTGAAGATGGTAGGTGGCGAGGTGGGGTAAGTCAAACCCTTGGCCCGACCACCCCGGCGGGGAAGTTGCCGAGATCACAGTGGTCGTGCGCGTCACCGCCTCGCGCGTGGGCTCGTGCGGCGCGTCACAGCTTCCAGCCGACGAACACCGTCGCGTGGAACGACAGGTACTGGCCGTCGCCGTCGCGCCACGGCGCGCGCGCCGCCGCCAGCGGGACCGCGGCGACGTAGTCTTGACCGAAGAAGCGCTGCACGCCGAACTCGCCGCCGATCCTGATGCGGTCGCCGAGGAACAGGTGCTCGCCGACCGCGACCTCGAGCAGCGGCGTGCGATCGGCGTCGGTCATGAGGCCGACCCGGCCGGCGAGGTAGAACCCACCCCGGGCCGAGACCTCGAGCAGCCCGATCTTGCGCTGCGACACCCGCGCCTCGAGCCGGCCGCCGATCGCGACGTAGGCGTCGGTGTTGCCGTCGGGGTCGCCGGTGCGGTGGTCGGCCACGCGGAGGTACCCGAACGTCACCTCGGGGATGAGCGCACCGGCCACGCGGTAGCCCTTGGGCTCCTTGTACGCCAGCGGCGGCGGCTCCCACGACGCGGTGAGGCGGAGCTGCAGCGTGCCCTCGGGATCGTAGTCGCGGCCGAACGCGTCCTGGCCGTCGACGGTGGTGCCGACGCCGACCGAGCCGCCGACCGTGACGAACATCGACGTGTCCTCGGCCCGGGCCGGCGCCGCGAGCGTGAGCGTGATCGTGATCAGCGCCAGGGCAGGGATGACACGCGCGGCGAGCATGGCGGCATGCTCGCACGGCCGACGCGCGGGCGCGTTGCGATTCATCGGTGCGGTGATCGCCAGCGCGCGCTATCGTGCGCGCCGCCATGGCCGATCTGACCATCACCCCGAGCGTCGTCATCCCCGCCGACGAGCTCAGCCTCGCGTTCGCGCGCTCGGGTGGGTCGGGCGGCCAGAACGTCAACAAGGTGTCGTCGAAGGTCGAGCTGCGCTGGTGCCCGAGCACGTCGCGGGCGCTGACGGCGGCCGATCGCGCGTGGCTCCTGACCAAGCTCGGCGGGCGCCTCACCACCGCGGGCGAGCTGATCGTGGTCAGCGAGCGGACCCGCGATCAGATCAACAACCGCGCCGACGCCGAGGACAAGCTGGTGGCGATCGTGCGCGCGGCGCTGGCGCGGCCCAAGCCCCGGCGCGCGACCAAGCCGTCGCGCGGCAGCAAGGAGCGTCGGATCAAGGCCAAGAAGGGTCGCGGCGAGATCAAGAGCGCGCGCGGTCGCGTGAGCGCGGACTGATGCGTCGCGTGCCGGCGTCGGACCGTCACGCGCCCTGACGCTTGCGCAACCACGCGGCCAGCTCGACGATCTCCTGCGCGCGGCCTGGGCCCCAGCGCTCGCGCTCCGCGGGCGCGGGCAGCGCGGTCCACGCGCGACACAGCTCGAGCCAGCGCGGATCGGCCTCGAACCAGCGGCGGCTCGGGCCCCAGTGGGCGCGGCCGTCGTCGTTCAGGTCGTGCATCAGCGCCTGCAGCGTCGCGCCGAGCCGGACGCCGCCGTGCTGCGACGGCGCGGCCCACGCGGCCGCCAGCCGATCCCACGCGGTCGCCGGGTCGAGCGTGAAGATCGCCTGCAGCGCGAGCTGCCGCCGGTTGCCGTCGTCGTCGAGGGCGCCGGCGACGACCTCGAGGGCGGCGCGGTCGCCGAAGCGGATCAGGGCGTGGCCGGCGCGGAGCCGCAGCTCCGGTTGCGCGGTCGACCAGCAGCGCACCAGCGTCGCGCGCGCTGGCTCGTGCCGGAGCTGACCGAGCGCCGACAGCAGGTCCTCGACGATCACCCGGGCGCGCGGCTCGAGATCGCCGCCGAGGGCGGCCGAGCGCGCGACCGCCGCCAGGGCCGCTGCGCCGATGTCCGGATCTGCGAGCAGCGCCCGCCAGGCACCGCTCTTGCGGGCCGGCTTCACCATCTCGGCGAGCCGCACCACGCCCACGTCGGTCTCATCGAGCAGCGCCGCGCGGAGCTCCAGCCCAAGGTCGCTCACCGCGGTCGATGCTACCGCCATGCGGGTCGAGATCGAGCCGCCGTGATCGAGATGGACGGCTCGGCCGTCGACCAGCGCTTCGACCTGCACCTTCGACGTCGGCGGCCACCGCTGAGGGTAGCCCGATGCGGAATGAGGCGGCGACTGGAATCCTGAATCACGCTCATGGAATCCGGCCGCGGTAGGTCAAAATTCCATAGCAATTCTAGATTGTTAGATGGGTAGAGCCTGTCCCCATCGATTTTGGCGATACGGGCCGAGGCGCGCGCGTGCCGCGGTCGCGCCGGCGTCGCCGTGGCGTGGCGTCGCGGTCACCCGCGGGGCGCGGAACGTGGCCATGGTGGAGGCATGACGACGCTGGCCATGCTGCGGGACGCGATCGGCGGGCTGGAGCGCGGACTGACGGAGCAGGCGGGCGCGGTCGAGGCGCGGCTGGGGGCGGTGGCGCCCGACTACGTGTGCAGCGCGCGGAACTTCGTCCACTACGTGGGGTTGCGGCAGCACGATCTGCGGGCGCTGCAGCTCGGCCTGCTCGGCTACGGGCTGTCGTCGCTGGGGCGGCTCGAGGGCCACGTGCTGGACGCGGTCGGGCAGGTGCGGCAGCGGCTCGACGACGCGCTGACCGCCCCGGCGCGCGCGCCCGCGATCGCGGACGGGCCGGTCGGGCCGACGTGGGACGAGGCGCAGCGCCTGTTGCACGCGCACACCCACGCG
The DNA here is from genome assembly GCA_016717005.1 of Myxococcales bacterium. Taxonomy (NCBI): domain Bacteria; kingdom Pseudomonadati; phylum Myxococcota; class Myxococcia; order Myxococcales; species Myxococcales bacterium. The sequence continues at coordinate 130,554 of JADJUF010000038.1, forward strand.
CTGCTCGGGCCGCGGCCGCCGCACCGCCACGTCTACGTCATGGTCACCGCGCCGTCGGCGGCCGAGGTCGACGCGGCCTGGGTCGAGCGGTTGCTGGTCGCGGGCATGAACCTGCTCCGGGTCAACGCCGCGCACGAGGACGAGGCGGCGTGGCTGCACATCGTCACGACCGCGCGCGCGGTCGCGGCCACGCGCCAGGTGCCGCTGCGGATCGCGGTCGATCTGCCGGGGCCGAAGCTGCGCACGGTGATGCTGACCGACGGCCCCCGGGTGGTGAGGTGGAAGCCGACCCGCGACGAGCTGGGGCAGGTCACGGCGCCGCGCGTGGTCGCGCTGCGGCCCGCGGTGATCGGCGGCGCCCACGCCGACGCGCTCGACGTGCCGGCGCCGCTGTGGGCGCGGCTCGCGGTCGGCGACGACCTCACCCTGCGCGACGCCCGCGGCAAGCGGCGCACGCTGCGCGTCATCGAGCACGGCGAGCGCGGCGGGCGCGCCGAGCTGCGCGCGACCGCCTACGTCATCCCCGGCACGCGCGTGATCGCGAGGCGGCGCGATCGCACCCGCGCCGAGTTCGTGATCGCCGACGTGCCGGCGCGGCGGGCGCGGCTCGAGCTCGCGACCGCACAGGCGTTCGCGCTGGTGGCCGAGGGCGTCGCGGCGCCAGCGGGGCTGCCCACGATCGGCTGCACGCTGCCCGCGGCGCTCGCGGCGCTCGCGGTCGGCCATCGGGTGCTGTTCGACGATGGCCACCTCGAGGCGGTCGTCACCGCGGTCGGCCCCGGCCACGCCGTGCTGCGCGCGACCTACGCGCCGGGCGGGCGGTTCCGGCTCGGCGGCGAGAAGGGCATCAACCTGCCCGACACCGAGCTCGACCTGCCGCTGTGCTCGGCCGACGACGAGCGCGCGCTGGCGTTCGCGGCCCGCCACGCCGACCTGGTCGACGCGTCGTTCGTGCGCGACGCCGACGACGTGCGCGAGCTGCACCGTCGCCTGGCGGCCCTGGGCGCGGCGCGGGTCGGCGTGGTCCTCAAGATCGAGACCACCGGCGCGTTCGCGCGCCTGCCCGAGATCGTGCTGGCGGCGCTCGAGCGCGCGCCCGTGGGCGTGATGATCGCGCGCGGCGATCTGGCGATCGAGAGCGGGTACCAGCGCCTGGCCGAGCTGCAGGAGGAGATCCTGTGGCTGTGCGAGGCCGCGCACGTGCCGGTGATCTGGGCCACCCAGGTGCTCGATCAGCTCGCGCGCACCGGGCGGCCGTCGCGGGCCGAGGTCACCGACGCGGCGATGGCGGTGCGGGCCGAGTGCGTGATGCTCAACAAGGGCCCGTACGTCGCCGAGGCGGCGGCCGCGCTCGACGACATCCTCCGGCGGATGGAGCAGCACCAGTACAAGAAGCGCAGCCTGTACCGCCGGCTGCACCTGCGCCTGCCGGCGGCGTGACGGGCCACGGCCGGGGCGTGTGCGCGCCGGCGCCGTGACGGGCCGCGGTCGGGGCGCGTACACTCGCGGCGATGATCGACTTCCCGACCGCCGCCGCGCTGCCCGCCCACGTCGCCGTCGACACCCGCCGCTGGGAGCGGCAGTGGCTGTGCGCCGGCGAGATCCGGACCTGGGCCGGCGCCACCGAGCCGGTGCGCTCGCCGGTGTGCGTCGTCGACGCCGCCGGCGCGCTGACGCCGGTCGACCTGGGCCCGGTGGCGATGCTCGATCGCGCGGCCGCGCTCGAGGCGCTGGCGGCGGCGCGCACCGCCTGGGATCACGGCCGCGGGCCGTGGCCGACGATGCGGATCGGCGAGCGGATCGAGCGCATGCAGACCTTCGTCGCCGGCATGCGCGCCGCGCGCGAGGACCTGGTGCGGCTGTTGATGTGGGAGATCGGCAAGACCCGCAAGGACAGCGAGACCGAGGTCGATCGCACCGTCAGCTACATCGACGACACGATCGCCGCGCTCAAGGAGCTCGATCGTGACGCCGCGCGGTTCACGGTCACCAGCGGCTTCGTCGGGCAGATCCGCCGCTCGCCGCTGGGCGTGGTCCTGTGCATGGGCCCGTTCAACTACCCGCTCAACGAGACCTTCACGACGCTGATCCCGGCGCTCCTGATGGGCAACACGATCGTGTCGAAGCTGCCGCGGTTCGGCCAGCTCGTGCACCTGCCGCTCCTGCCGGCGTTCCGCGACGCGTTCCCGCCCGGCGTGGTCAACGTCATCCAGGGCGACGGCGCCACGGTGATCGGCCCGATCATGGAGAGCGGCGACGTCGACTGCCTGGCGTTCATCGGCAGCTCGCGGGTCGCGAACATCTTGAAGCGCCAGCACCCGCGGCCCAACCGCCTGCGCTGCATCACCGGGCTCGAGGCCAAGAACCCGGCGGTGATCCTGCCCTCGGCCGACCTCGACCTCGCGGTCAAGGAGTGCGTGAGCGGCGCGCTGTCGTTCAACGGCCAGCGCTGCACCGCGATCAAGCTGATCTTCGCCCACGTCGACATCGCCGACGAGTTCACCGCGCGCCTGGCCGCGGCGGTCGACGCGCTGCCGGGCGGGCTGCCGTGGGAGCCGGTCGCGGTGACGCCGCTGCCCGAGCCGGGCAAGCCCGCGCACCTGCGCGCGCTGATCGACGACGCGCTCGGCCACGGCGCCAAGGTGATCGGCGGCGGCGGCGGCAGCCTCGGCACGTTCTTCCGCCCGGCGGTGGTGTACCCGGTGGCGCCGGCGGCGCGGCTCTACCAGGAGGAGCAGTTCGGCCCGGTGGTCCCGGTCACGACCTTCCGCGAGCTCGACGAGATCGATCAGTTCATGCGCACCAGCGCGTACGGCCAGCAGGTCGCGCTGTTCGGGCAGGACCCGCGCGAGCTCGCGGCGCTGGTCGACGCGCTGGTCAACTCGGTGTGCCGGATCAACCTCAACACCCAGTGCCGGCGCGGCCCCGACAGCTTCCCGTTCACCGGCCGCAAGGACTCGGCCGAGGGCACGCTGTCGGTGACCGACGCCCTGCGCGCGTTCACGATCCGCACCGTCGTCGCCACGACCGCCACCGACGCCAACGAGGACCTCGTCGGCGAGATCGTCACGCGCCGGCTGTCGAGCTTCCTGTCGACCGACTTCCTGTTCTGAGCGGCCGTGAGGCACCAGGACCGTTCGACCGACTTCCTGGTCTGAGCGGCCGCGAGGCAGCGCCGCCGTCTGGATCAGGAGGCGGCGCTACGCGCGCTTGCGCTTGCGCGGCGTCGACTTCTCCGCCTCTTCGTACAGGCGCAGCTCGGTCTCGGCGCTGGTCTGGACCGCCTCGAGGTACATCGACAGCAGGCCCGAGGCCTCGCCGCGCAGCGACTCGTAGTAGCGCTGGCGATCGATCGAGTGGATGACCGCGGTCGGGTAACCGGCCTCGATCAAGAGCAGGTTCGAGGCGACGCGCGCGGTGCGCCCGCTCTCCTTGGCCCACGGGAACACCGCCATGAAGCGCGCGTGCATGCCCGCGATGCGCTCGATCGGGTGCATCTGCTTGCCCGACGGATCGTCGATCCACTCCGCGAGCTTCTTGAGCGCCGGGGCGATCTTTTCGGGCGATGCGATGTCGTGGTAGTAGAGCCGGTGGAGCGGGTTCTCCTTGCGATAGGGGAGCCCCTTGGCCTTCTCGTCCGGCGACAGGATGCCGTAGATGTCGCGCAGCGTGTCGAACTTGAAGGGCTTCTTCTTGTTGGCCGCGAACTCGGCGGCCCAGTCGCACGCCTCGTTGAAGCGACGGATCTCGTCGTAGGCCGGGATCAGCGACGGGTCGCTGATGATGGTCGGATCGATCGCCGCCTTGATCTCGCTGTACGACAGCACCTCGCCCTCGAGCGCGGCGTCGTGGTGGATGAGCGAGATCCGGTACCGCTGCAGGTACTCGGTGCGCATCGACGGATTGACCGCGGTGATCCGGGCACGCCAAGCCTGGCAGATCCGATCGACCTCCACGAAACGAGCGTCGATGTCCTCGGTCTCTTTGTACCTAAGCATGCGAGATCCTAACGAAACGGTCCACCCTAAAGCGCGCGGAGTGTACTCGGGCGGATCGCTATCAGTCAACTGCATACTTTACGCTACACGTGGCCCGATCTGGCACAAAGTCGGCCCGACCCAGGGTCGGTTGACTGGAGTTCGATGGATGAATCAGGCTCACAATTCGGCCAGGTGAGCCGTCCAACTGCTTGGATCCGCAAAAATTTGCCCGTCCTGTGGCGTGCACCTATTGATGTGGAGTGAACTCGCTGGCGCAGGGGGATGACGCCCTGCGTTACAGAGCCGCAAACTCTCCCGTGGCCTCCCCCGAACACATCCCGGTCCTGCTCGCTGACGTGGTCGCCCAGCTCGCGCCCCGTGCCGGCGGCACCTACGTCGATGGGACCTTCGGCCGCGGGGGGCACGCCCGCGCCGTGCTCGAGGCGCTCGGTCCGGCAGGACGGCTGATCGCGATCGACCGCGACCCGGCCGCGATCGCCGCCGCGACCGCGCTGGCCGCCGCCGATCCGCGCGTGACCGTGGTCCACGGCCGGTTCGGCGCGATCCCTGCGCACCTCGCGGCGATCGACGTGGCCACGGTCGACGGCGTCCTGCTCGACCTCGGGGTGTCATCGCCGCAGCTCGACGACGCCGCGCGGGGCTTCTCGTTCACGCGCGAGGGCCCGATCGACATGCGCATGGACACCAGCCACGGGCCGACCGCGCTCGAGCTGATCCGCGCGACGCCGGTCGGCGAGCTGGCGGCGATCCTGCGCGACTTCGGCGAGGAGCGCCTCAACCACCGCATCGCCCGCCGGCTCAAGGACGCCGAGCGCGACGGCGCGCTGACCTCGACCCTGGCCCTGGCCAACACGATCGCGGCGTGCTTCTCGGGCGCCGATCTGCGCAAGCTGCACATCCACCCGGCGACGCGCACGTTCCAGGCGCTGCGCATCGCGGTCAACGGCGAGCTCGACGAGCTGGCCGAGTTCCTGGCGGTGTTCCCCGACCTGCTGGCGCCCGGCGGCCGCTGCGCGATCATCAGCTTCCACTCGCTCGAGGATCGCCTGGTCAAGCGGCGGTTCCGCGACCTGGCGTGGACCAGCTCGCTGCCGCCGCGGTTCGCGCTCGAGGCCGGGGAGCGGGTCGAGGCGGTGTGCGTGCCGATCGAGCGCAAGGCCCGGTTCGCCAACGACGACGAGGCCGACGACAACCCGCGCGCGCGGTCGGCGCGGCTGCGCACGTGCGAGCGGACGACCGCCCCCAACCTGCCGAGCCACCGATGAAGCCCCGCCTGTACGCACTGGTCCGCGCGGTCGAGCCGGCCCCCGGCGACCGCAAGCTGGTGTCCGCGATGGTCGTGATCGCGGCGCTGATCACCGCGCTGGCGATCCAGCGGGTGCAGGCCCGGCACCAGGTCGTGCAGCTCGGCTACCAGCTGTCGCGGGTGACCGACGAGGTCCGCCACGAACGCGAGCTGCGGCGCCGGCTCGAGCTCGAGCGGGCCACGCTCACCAGCCCCGAGCGCATCCGCGCGCTAGCGACCGGGCTCGGCATGGTGCCGGTGCCGCCCGATCGCATCCGCGTGATCGCCGCGCCGGCCCTGGCCGCGGCGGGAGCGACGCCGTGACCCGCGCCAGCGTCCAGACCCCGGGCGTGTCGCGGGCGGCGCGGGTGCGCGCGCGCACGGCCGCGGCCCTGATGTCGGCGCTCCTGCTCGGCGTCGGCTACAAGGCCTACGGCCTCCAGGTGGAGCAGGGCGACAAGTTCCGCGAGCAGGCGCTGCGCCAGCACGTGCGCAACGTCGAGATCCCGGCGCCGCGCGGGATCATCCTCGACACCCGCGGCCGCCCGCTGGCGATCAGCGCCGACGCCGAGAGCGTCTGGGCCGACCCGCGCGCGGTGGTCGACGTGGCCGGCTCGGCCGAGCGGGTCGCGGCGGCGCTCGCGCTCGACGTCAACGTCGTCGAGGCCCGCCTGGCGTCGCGCAAGCGGTTCGCGTGGATCGCGCGCCACGTCACGCCCGAGCAGGCCGCGGCGGTCAAGGCGCTCAAGCTGGCCGGCATCGAGGTCGCGCACGAGCCGCGCCGCTGGTACCCCGAGCGCTCGTCGGGCGGCCCGGTGATCGGCTTCGCCGGGCTCGACGGCAACGGCCTCGACGGGCTCGAGCTGCAGCTCGAGGAGCGCCTGAAGGGCGAGAAGGCGCGGTTCGCCGCGCTGCGCGACGCTCGCGGCAAGACCATGATGAGCGAGGGCGTGTCCGAGCCGACGCCGGGCGCGACCGTCGAGCTGACCCTCGACCGCTCGATCCAGCACATCGCCGATGAGGCGCTCGCCGCGTCGGTCAGCGCCAACAAGGCCAAGTCGGGCGTCGCGGTCGTGCTCGACGTGCGCACCGGCGCGGTCCTGGCGCTGGCCAGCGTGCCGACCTACGACCCCAACGATCCGGCTGAGGCGGTGCGCGCCAAGGCCCGCAACCGCGCGGTCACCGACGTCTACGAGATCGGCTCGGTGATGAAGGTGTTCACGGTCGCCGCGGCGCTCGACGCCGGCCTGACCCGGGCCGACGAGCTGTGGGACGTCGAGGGCGGCGCGTGGATGGCGCCGGGCGGCAAGCGCGTCACCGACGTCCACCACGACCAGGTGCTGACCACCGGCGGCATCATCAAGCGCTCGTCCAACGTCGGCGCCACCAAGATCGGCCTGCGGCTGGGGCGGCTGCGGCTGTACGAGGCCCTCACGCGGTTCGGCTTCGGCGCGAAGTCGGGCATCGACCTGCCCGGCGAGCAGCGCGGGCGGGTGCGCGACGGCTCGACCTGGCGCGACGTCGAGCTGGTGACGATGTCCTGGGGCTACGGCCTGACGGTGTCGCCGATCCAGATCGCCGCCGCGATGGCGGCGATCGGCAACGGCGGCGTCTACAACCCGCCGCGGATCGTGGCGCGGGTCACCGGCGCCGACGGCCACCTCGTCTACGAGCGGCCGATCGAGCGCCGCCCGATCATGAAGCCGTCGACCGCGGCGGCGATGCTGCCGATCCTGGCGTCGGTGTTCGAGCCGTCGCACCCGGGCAAGCGCGACGGCGGCACCGGCGCCAACATCAAGGTCCCGGGGTTCCGGGCCGGCGGCAAGACCGGCACCGCGCACAAGTACGATCCGACGACCCATCGCTACGCGCCGCACAGCTACCTGTCGTCGTTCGCGGGCCTGGTGCCGATCGCCGACCCGCGCATCGCGGTCGTGGTCGTCGTCGACGATCCCTCGGGCGGCGACTACTTCGGCGGCACGGTCGCCGGCCCGGTGTTCGGTCAGATCGCCAGCGCGTCGCTGCGCTACCTGGGCGTGCCCGGCGACGCGCCGATCGAGCCGCCGGCCGCGACCAAGGGCGGCAAGCCCGCGCCGCCGGCCGCCCCGGAGCTCGGGGACGGCGACGACGAGGAGGCCGAGGCCGGGCTGCTCGATCTGGCGCCGTTCGACGAGTCGATGCTCGACGTCCACGCGCCCGCGGTGACGGTGCCGGACTTCCGCGGCGTCGGCGTGGCCCGGGCCCTGGCCCTGGCCGGCGAGCGCGGCCTCGCCGTCGAGCTCCACGGCTCGGGGCGGTGCGTCACCCAGTCGCTGCCGGTCGGGCCCGCGCCCGCCGGCGCGACGATCGCGCTCGAGTTCGCCGCCCGTGATTGACGCGTCGATGGGGCCCGCACTACCGGTTGCCACCCTGGACGAAATCGACGACGCTCCGCGTTTCCTGACCGCCCGATGAAGCTCTCCGACCTGGTCCGCACCATCCCCGGCGCCCGCCTGCGCGGCGCCGATGTCGACGTCCGCGCCGTCACCAGCGACTCGCGCACGGTCGGGGCCGGCGCGCTGTTCGTGGCGGTGCGCGGGCGCCGCAGCGACGGCCACGACTTCATCGCAACCGCCGTCGCGCGGGGCTGCGCCGCGGTCGCGGTCGAGGCGCCGGTCGAGGGCCTGACGGTGCCGCAGCTGATCGTGCCCGACGGCGGCCGCGCGCTCGGGTTCGCGATCGCCGCCCTGGCGGACCACCCGGCGCGGCGGCTGACGCTGATCGGCATCACCGGCACCAACGGCAAGACCACGACCACGTACCTGGTCGAGTCGATGCTGCGCGCCGCCGGCCACGAGCCGGGCGTGATCGGCACGGTCAACTACCGCTGGAACGGACGGAGCCACGACGCGCCGTACACCACGCCGACGCCCGAGGTGCTGCACGAGACGTTCACCCGGATGGTCGCCGACGGCGTGACCCACGTGGTGATGGAGGTGTCGTCGGCGGCGCTGGCGATGAACCGTCTGGCCGGCGTCGAGTTCACGGTCGGCGCGTTCTCGAACCTGACCCAGGACCACCTCGATCTGCACGGCTCGATGGCCGAGTACGCCGAGGCCAAGCAGCTGCTGTTCCGGCGCCAGCTCGCCCGCCACGGCACGGCCGTCGTCAACGTCGACGATCCCGCCGGCGCCGCCATGGGCGCGGCCGCCGCCGCCACCGCCGAGCCCCGCCCGATCCTGCACGTGTCGTCCGACGGCGGCGACCTCCGGCCCGAGCAGGCCGACGCCGCGATCCGCGTGCTCGCGCAGCGCTCGACCGTGGCCGGCATCTGGGCCCAGGTGCGGACGCCGCGCGGCGAGCTCGAGGTCGAGTCGCACGCGCTGATCGGCCACTACAACGTCGCCAACATCGCGCTGGCGATCGGCATCGCCGAGGCGCTGGGCCTGAGCCACGACGCGATCGTCCGGGGCGTCGCGGCGCTGGCCGGGGTCCCGGGCCGGGTCGAGCGGGTCGGCAACGACGCCGGCCTCGACCTCCTGGTCGACTACGCCCACACCCCCGACGCGCGCGACAACGTGCTCGACGCGCTGCGCCCGCTGACCCGGCGGCGGCTGATCTGCGTGTTCGGGTGCGGCGGCGATCGCGATCCCGGCAAGCGGCCACAGATGGGCGCGGTCGTGACGGCCAAGGCCGACCTGGCGGTGGTCACCAGCGACAACCCGCGCACCGAGGACCCGCGCGCGATCCTCGACATGATCCTGCCGGCGGTGCCGGCGCCGTTCTACGTCGATCCCGATCGCCGCACCGCGATCCGCGCGGCGGTGGCCGAGGCGACGCCCGGCGACGTCGTCGTCATCGCCGGCAAGGGCCACGAGGACTACCAGATCCTCGGCACCACCAAGATCCACTTCGACGATCGCGAGGAGGCGGCCGCGGCCGCGGCGCTGCGGCCGCGCTTCCACGCCCAGGCGATCGCCGAGGCGGCGGGCGGCAGCGCCAGCGCCGACGCGGTGTGCGCGCGGGTGATCATCGACAGCCGCATCGCGGCGCCCGGCGATCTGTACGTCGCGGTCGCGGGCGAGCGCCACGACGGCCACGCGTTCTGCGCCGGCGCGGTCGCGGCCGGGGCCAGCGCCGTGATGATCGGGCGCGGCCGTCGCGCCGAGGTCGGCGACCTGGGCGCGGCCGCGGTGATCGAGGTCGACGATCCGCGCGCGGCCCTGGCCGCGGTCGCCGGCGCGCACCGCCAGCGCTGGGCCGGCCACGATCCCGCCGCGCGGCTGATCGCGATCACCGGCTCGGCCGGCAAGACCACGACCAAGGAGCTGACCCGCGCGGCCCTGGCCGGCGCCGGCGCGACCCACGCCGCGATCGGCTCGCTCAACAACGAGACCGGCGTGCCGCTGACGCTCCTCGCGCTGCGCGACCACCACCGCTTCGCCGTCGTCGAGATGGGCATGCGCGGCGCCGGGCAGATCGACTACCTCACGCAGTTCACCCGGCCCGACGTGGCGGCCGTGGTCAACGCCGGCACCGCCCACATCGAGCTGCTCGGGTCGACCGACGCGATCGCCGCGGCCAAGGGCGAGATCTTCGGCGGCCTCGCCGCCGGCGGCGTCGCGGTCGCGCCGGCCGGCGACCCCCGGCTCTTGGCCCACGCCCGCGCCCACGCGCCGGGTGCGCGGCTGATCACCTTCGGCGACGACGCCGCGGCCGACGTGCGCCTGACCGGCTACCAGGTGGTCGGCTCGGCCGGCGCCGATCTGCACGTCGACGTGCTCGGTCACCCGCGCCGCTTCCGCCTGCCGCTGATCGGGCGCCACGCCGCGGTCGACGCCACGTGCGCGCTGGCGTGCGCGCTGGCGGCCGGCGTCGACGCCGACGTCGCGATCGCCGGGCTCGAGCGGGCCCGGCCGGCGGCGATGCGCGGCGAGGTCGTCACGATCGGCGGCCGCCAGGTGATCGTCGACTGCTACAACGCCAACCCGGCGTCGATGGCGGCGGCGATCGACACGCTGGCCGACCTGCGCGGCTCGGCCGGCGCGGTCGCGGTCGTCGGCGACATGCTCGAGCTGGGCGATCACGCCGCGGCCGCGCACGGCGACGTCGGCGCGCGCCTGGGCGAGCTCGACATCCCGGTGGTCGCGCTGGGCGCGCACCGCCAGATCGTCGCCGACGCGACCGGCAACCCGGCGGCGGCGTGGACCACCGACGATCCGGTGGTCGCGGCCCGGCAGGTGCTGGCCGTGACCGCGCCCGGCGACTGGGTCCTGGTCAAGGCGTCCCGCGGCATGCGCCTGGAGCGCGTGATCGCCGCGCTGGTGGAGCTGACGGCGTAAGCCGGGAGCGAGCGATGCTGTATTACCTCCTGTACCAGGTCCTCGCGCAGCTCGACGGGCTGGGGTTCCTGCGGGTGTTCCGCTACCCGTCGATGCGCATCCTCGCCGCGGCGATCACCGCGCTCTTCCTGTCGTTCCTGATCGGCCCGTGGTTCATCGAGCGGCTGCGGTCGCGGCAGATCGGCCAGCAGATCCGCGACGACGGCCCCAAGACCCACAAGAAGAAGGCCGGCACGCCGACGATGGGCGGCGCGCTGATCCTGTTCTGCCTGGTGGTGTCGGTGCTGCTGTGGTGCGACCTGTCGAACCGGTTCGTGCTGCTGGCGCTGGCGGTCAGCGTGTCGTTCGGCGCGATCGGCTTCGCCGACGACTACGCCAAGGTCACCAAGAAGAACACCAAGGGCGTGCCGGGCAAGGTCCGGCTGCTGCTCGAGTTCGCGATCGCCGCCGGGGCGATGGCGTACCTGTTCACGTCCGACACGATGTCGCCCGAGCTGCGCACGCACCTGCAGCTGCCGTTCACGAACTTCTACGAGGTGTCGCCCGACCTGTCGGCGTGGCTGTACATCATCTTCGGCGCGTTCGTCGTCGTCGGCACGGCCAACGCGGTCAACCTGACCGACGGGCTCGACGGCCTGGCGATCGGCCCGACGATCATCAACGCCGGCACGTTCCTGGTGTTCGCGTACCTGGCCGGCGTCGAGACCACGATCCTCACCCGCTCGGGCGGCGAGCAGTCGCTGGCGCAGTACCTCCACATCGCGCACATCCCCGGCGTCGTCGAGCTGGCGGTGTTCTGCGGCGCGCTGTTCGGGGCCGGCGTCGGCTTCCTCTGGTACAACACCTACCCGGCGCAGGTGTTCATGGGCGATGTCGGATCGCTGTCGCTGGGCGGCGCGATCGGCATGCTCGCGGTGCTGACCAAGAACGAGATCGTGCTGCTCGTCGTCGGCGGCCTGTTCGTGGTCGAGGCGCTGTCGGTGTTCATCCAGGTCGGGTCGTTCAAGACCCGCGGCAAGCGCGTCTTCAAGATGGCGCCGATCCACCACCACTTCGAGCTCAAGGGCTGGGAGGAGCCGAAGATCATCGTGCGCTTCTGGCTGATCTCGATCGTGTTCGCGCTGATGGCGCTGGGCACGCTGAAGCTGCGCTGACCGATGGACGACCGCGGCTACCTGAGCTCGTTGCGCGGCCGCACCGTGGTGGTCGTCGGCCTGGCGCAGACCGGCATCGCGGTCGCGCGCTTCTGCCACCGCCACGGCGCCAAGGTGATCGTCACCGACGGCAAGGCGGCCGCCCAGCTCGCCGACAAGATGGCGCAGCTCGCCGACGTGCCGGTGACCTGGCAGCTCGGCGGCCACGACCTGGCGACGTTCACCTCGGCCGATCTCGTCGTCATGTCGCCGGGCGTGCCGACCCTGCCCGAGATGGTCGCGGCCCGGGCCGCCGGCGTCGAGGTCATCGCCGAGATCGAGCTGGCCTACCGGTGCCTGCACCCGGGCGCCCGGGTGCTGGCGATCACCGGCACCAACGGCAAGTCGACGACGACCGCGCTGACCGGCGCGCTGTGCGCGGCCTCGGGCCGGCCGACCTTCTGCGGCGGCAACCTCGGCAACATGCCGATGATCGACGCCGTCGATCACCCGGCCAACGTCGACGGCGGGCTGATCGTGGTCGAGGTCGCGGCGTTCATGCTCGAGAACTGCACGACCTTCGCGCCGACCACCGGGGTGCTCACCAACATCACGCCCGATCACCTCGACCGGTTCGGCACGATCGAGCGCTACGCCCAGGTGAAGGGCCGCATCTGGGACTTCCAGCGGCCGACCGACCTGGCGATCGCCAACGCGGCCGACCCGTGGGTCGTGCGCGAGGCGGTCGACCTGACGCCGCAGCTGGCCTGGTTCGACGTGCGACCCGGCGCCGACGTCGCGCGCGGCGCGTGCCTGTCCGCCGATCGCCGGGCGCTGGTGCTGCGCGGCGTGCCGGGCGCGGCGCCCGAGGAGCGCTACCCCGTCGACGACCTGGTGATCGTCGGCAACCACAACCTCGAGAACGCCATGGGCGCGTACCTGGGCGCGCGCGCGTGCGGCGTGAGCGTCGACGCGATCCGCGCCGGCGCCCGCAGCTACCGGCCGCTGCCGCACCGCATGGAGCTGGTCGGCGACAAGGACGGCATCTACTACTACGACGACTCGAAGGGCACCAACGTGGCGTCGGTGGCGGCGTCGGTGCGCGGCTTCCCGCGGCCGCTCGTGTTGATCGCCGGCGGCGTCGACAAGGGCGGCACCTACCAGCCGATGCTCGAGGCGCTCGAGGGCGTCTGCAAGGGCATCGTGCTGATCGGCGCCGCCGGCCCGCTGATCCGCGCCGCCTGCGTCGAGCGCGGCGTGACCTACCCGGTGCTCGACGGCGCCGACATGCACGACGCGGTGGCCAAGGCCACGGCCCTGGTCGGCGCCGGCGACGCGGTCGTGCTGTCGCCCGCGTGCGCCAGCTACGACATGTTCCAGAACTTCGGCCACCGCGGCCAGGTGTTCCGGGCCGCCGTCAGCGCCGTCGGCGCGACCCGCCTGGACTGAGCGGGATCGGGAACCGGGATCGGGGTCGGAATCGGGGTCGGAGTGGGGATCGGTATCGGGACCAAGATCGGGGTCGGGGGTGGGATCCGGGACCCGAGATCGTGCCCCGCCGTCACGGCGTCGGCGTGGTCGGCGGCGCTGGCGCGGGCGTCGCCGGGGCGCCGGTCGGATCGACCACCACCGCGCCGTCGCCGCCGCTGGTGATCGCGAAGACGACGCGTCGGTTGGCGGCCTTGCCCTTCGACGTGCCGTTGTCGGCGATCGGCGCGGTCTCGCCGAAGCCCTGGGCGGTCAGGCGGGCGCGGTCGATCTTCTTCTTGACCAGGTACGTGAGCACCGACTCGGCCCGGCGCTGCGACAGGTCCTGGTTGTGGGCGTCGTCGCCCTCGCTGTCGGTGTGGCCCTCGATCCGCACGGTGATCTCGGGGTGGCCGGCCAGCACCTTGGCGACGTTGTCGAGGAGCTTGAACGACTTCGAGCGGATGTCGGCCTTGTCGGTGCGGAAGTACACCGCGTCGAGGATCTCGATCTTGTCGCCGGTCAGGCGCACCAGCTGCTTGGCCTTGCACCCGGCGTTGGCCGGCGTGCCGGGCTCGTCGGGGCAGTTGTCGAGGCGGTCGACGACGGTGTCGCCGTCGCGATCCGGGTCGGGGCAGCCGCCGTTGTCGGCGACGCCGGGCTCGCGCGGGCAGCGGTCGTCGCGATCGAGCACCCCGTCGGCGTCGTCGTCGAGGTCGGGGCAGCCGTCCTCGTCGGCCATGCCGTCGAGATCCTCGGGCTCGTCGGGGCACTGATCGTCCTGGTCGAGCCGGCCGTCGTGATCGCGGTCGGGCAGCGTGTCGGGGCAGCCGTCGTCGTCGAGGTAGCCGTTGACGACCTCGGCCTGGTACGGGCACGCGTCGGCGTCGCCGACGAAGCCGTCGTGATCGTCGTCGGTCGGCTCCGGCTTGGTGATCGGATCGGTCCGCGAGATCGTGCCGGCCTTGGCGATGTCGAGCTTGGGCACGTCGACGCCGTCGTCGCCGCCGCCGGCCAGCGCGTCGGCGACCGAGAACGTGAAGCGGGCGCCGGCGAAGGCGCGCCAGTCGGGCGTGCCGAAGCCCTGGGCCATGCCGACGCCGCCGCCGAGCAGGACCGAGATCCGCGGCATCGGCGAGAAGGCGCCGCCCAGCTTGAGCTCGGCGTAGTTGCGATCGAACGAGCCCAGCGCGTCGCCGGCCGCGGTCGCCAGGTTGACGCTGGCGCCGAGCTCGACGCCGGGGCCGTCGGCGGCGGCCACGCGGAAGCCGACCCCGACCGCGGCCACCAGCTCGTCGTCGACGACCAGCGCCAGCGACTCGGTGCGATCGCGCAGGCGGTAGCCGAGCGTCGCGGTGGCGCGCCAGACGTCGGAGAACTTGCGGCTGACCGCGACCCCGGGCTCAGCCACGGGGCCCGACTCGCCGATGTACGAGGTCGAGGTGGCGGTCGGGAACCCGACCACCAGCGTCGCGGCGCCGTCGACGCCGAAAGTGCGCTGGCGCAGGAGGCCGAGCTTGGCCGACACCCGGATGTCGCCGATGCCGGCCGACGAGCTGCTCGGCAGCATCAGGCTGCCCGCGCTCGAGCTCTGCTGCAGCACCAGCGGCATCGCCAGGCCGAACTCGAGCAGATCGCTCACGCCCAGCGCGGCGACCAGCTCGGCGCCGGCGCGGCCCGAGACCGGGGACGCCACGCGCACGCGGTCGCCGCCCTCGTCGCGGTAGATCGTGAGCGGATCGTTGGCGTACGAGAACCCGAGGCCCGCGGCCAGCGACAGGCTCGGCAAGACCGTGCCCCACGGCACGTCGAGCACGCCGTCGCGGTCGGCGATCCAGCGCATGCGCTCGACCGGGACGTCGGTGGTGAGCGGCGCCTGCGCCGCGGCCGAGGTCAGCCCGCCGACGAGCGCGAGCCCGCCGATGGTGAGCGCCAGCAGCCGGCGGCGCGTGCGAGTGGCGGTGAGTGCGGTGCAGGTGTCGGCCACGGGTCCCCCGGATGCAAGCGCAGCAACACCCCGTACGCGTCCTCACCCCTGCGCACCGACCATGGTCGCAAGCCCCGGTGGCGCGGGTCAACCACCGCCGCCGCGGTTCGACCCAGGGTCGCGATCGGGCGGCGATCCAGGTACCATCGGCGCACGTGTCGAGTCCCGACGCTGCACGACCAGAGGTCGAGGCCGAGGTCCGCGCCCTCGGTGCCGCCGGGCATTGGGACGCGGCCGCCGCGGCGCTGCTGCGCGCTTTCGGCGACGAGCTAGCCGACTACCTGGCCGCGATCGCCCGCAGCGAGACCGACGGCGCCGACGCGTTCGCGCAGTTCACCGTCGACGCGTGGCGCGGCCTGCCGGGCTTCCGGTGGGAGGCCGGCCTGCGGACCTGGTGCTATCGGGTCGCCCGCCACGCGCTGGCGCGGGTGCGCCGCGAGCCGCACCGTCGGCGGCACGAGGCCCTGGGTTCGCGCGAGCTCGTCGACCTGGCCGAGCAGATCCGCACCCGCACCGCCGCCCACCTGCGCACCGCGGTCAAGGACCAGGTGCGCGAGCTGCGGCTGCAGCTCGCGCCCGAGGACCAGGCGATCTTGATCATGCGGGTCGATCGCGACCTGTCGTGGCGCGACATCGCGATGATCATGACCGACGACGACGCGCCGCTGACCGAGCCCGAGGTCGTCCGGCGGGCCGCGGGGCTGCGCAAGCGGTTCGAGCGCATCAAGGCCGAGCTCCGGGCCCTGGCGCGCGCGGCCGGGCTGGGCAGCCGCGACTGACATGGCGAGCGCCGACGACGCGGCGGACCTCGACTCGTCGACCCCGACCGCGGTGGCGGAGGGCGAGGTCGGCTCGATGGGCTCGCTCTTGCGCGGCGTCGCCAGCACCGGCGCCGAGGCCACGCTGGCGCCCGGGACCCTGCTCGGCGATCAGTACCGGATCGAGCGCGCGGTCGGGCGCGGCGGCATGGGCGTGGTCTACCTCGCGACCGATCAGCGGCTGGGCCGGCAGGTCGCGATCAAGCTGGGCGCGGCGCGCTCGAGCGGGGCGCTGGCGCGGCTGGCGCGGGAGGCCGCGGCGCTGGCGAAGCTGTCGCACCCGAACGTGGTCGTGGTCCACCAGGTCGGCGAGCACGACCAGCGCGTGTTCCTGGCGATGGAGTACGTCGACGGCGGCACCGCGCGCGAGTGGCTCGGGCGCGGGCCGCGGACCTGGCGCGCGATCGTCGCGCTGTACGCCGCCGCCGGTGACGGCCTCGCCGCCGCCCACGCCGCCGGGCTGATCCACCGCGACTTCAAGCCCGACAACGTCCTGGTCGGCGCGGACCAGCGGCCGCGGGTCGCCGACTTCGGCCTGGTGCGGGCGATCGCGCTGGCCGAGGACGCCGGCGCCGACCCCGCCCGCACCGGCGACACCGGCGACACCGCCGACCTCGACGCCACGCGCGTCGGCGCGATCCTCGGCACGCCCGCGTACATGCCGCCGGAGCAGCTGGCCGGCGCCGAGGTCGACGCCCGCGCCGATCAGTTCGCGTTCTGCGCGTCGCTGTGGGAGGCGCTGTGTGGGATCCGGCCTTTCGGCGGCGCGACCCCGGCCGCGGTCAAGTCATCGATCGAGTCGTCGGCGCCGGCGCTCGGCGAGGCGGGCGCGCGCGTGCGCGGCGTGCCCCGCCACGTCCTCGCGGCGCTGCGGCGTGGGCTGCAGCCCGATCGGGCCGCGCGCTGGCCCAGCGTCGCCGCGCTGGTCGCGGAGCTGCGGCGCGATCCGGCGGCGCGCCGGCGCCGGCTGGGGCTGGTCGCCGGCGGCGCCGCGGTCGCGGTCGCGATCGCCGTGCCGCTGGCCCTGCGCGCCAGTCGCACGCCGCCGCCGTGCACCGACAGCGCGGCGGCGCTGGCCGCGACCTGGTCGCCGGCGCGCGCGGCGACGCTGGCGACCGCGCTCGGCGCCGAGTGGCCGGCGCTGGCGCCGAAGATCGAGGCCTACGCCCGGGCCTGGCAGCTCGGGCACCGCGACGCGTGCCGCGCGACCCGGGTCGCGCGGTCGCAGAGCGAGGAGCTGCTCGATCGGCGGATGCAGTGCCTCGGCCGGGCGCGGACCCAGCTCGACGCGGTGCTGACGACGCTGACGGCCGGCACCGCGACCGCCCGCGCGACCGCCGGGACCGCGCTCGAGGTGCTGCCCGAGCTGGCGGCCTGCGCCGACGCCGTGGGCCTGGCCTCGCAAGCGCCGCTGCCGACCGAGCCGGCGGCGCGGGTCCGGGTCGACGAGGCCGAGCGCGTGCTGGCGGTCGCGCGCGCGGCCGAGCTCGATCGCGGTCGGCTCGATCCTGTCGCCAAGGCCACCCAGGCGCTGGCGGCGGCGCGCGCCAGCGCCTGGCCGCCGGTGCTGGCCCGCGCGCTCGCGACCCACGCCAACATCCTCGAGGAGGCCGGCCGCTCGCCGGCGGCGCTCGCCGAGTTTCGGGAGGCCGCGACGGTCGCGCTGGCCGCGGGCGTCGACGCCGACGCCGCGACCTCGCTGGCGGATCTCGCGTGGGCGCTGGCGGTGCGCGCGCGCGGCGCCGAGGCCGAGCTGGCGCTGGCGCTGGCGCGGCCGCTGGCCGAGCGGGGTGGCGAGCCGCTGGTGCGGCGGCGCGTGCTCGGCGCCGCGGCCATCGTGGCCACGCGCGCCGGTCGTCACGATGAGGCCATCGCGGCGCGCCGGGAGCTGATCGCGATGACCGCGCGCGACCCCGACGCGCCCAGCGGCTGGGCGGCGTCGGACCAGCTCAACCTCGCGACCGTGCTGCTGAACGCGGGACGCACCGAGGAGGCGGTCGCCGCCGCGACCGCCGCCGTCGAGGTCGCCGAGCAGGTGTTCGGCGAGCACCACCCGACCGTCGCGCGCTACCGGACCGTCCTGGCGGCGTCCGAGCTCAACCTCGGCCGCGCCGAGCCGGCGCTCGCGCTCGCGCGCCGGGCGCAGGCCGACCTCGAGGCGTGGTACGGGCCCGCCGACGCCCACCTGATCGACGCGCTCGAGACGATCGGGAACGCCCTGACGCGCCTGCGCGACCCCGGGGCCGGCGCCGTGCTCGAGCGCGCCGCGGCGCTGGCGCGCGCCGCCAACCTCGACGGCGAGCTGGCGCGGATCCAGAGCCGGCTGGCCGTCCACTACGTCGGCGTCGGCCAGCTCGATCGCGCCGCCGCGTCTGGCGCCGAGCAGGTGCGCGCGCTCGAGCAGACGCTCGGCCCCAGCGTCGGCGCGCTGGTCGAGCCGTTGCTCCTGGTCGGCTACGTCGCGCGCGAGCAAGGCCACCTGGCCGACTCGCGCGCCGCGTTCGACCGGGCGCTCGCGATCGCCGAGACCGAGCTGGGCGATGATCACCCGGCCACGCACAACCTGCGGGTCGAGCTCGGCAAGACCTTGGTCGCGCTCGGCGAAGTGACCGCGGCGCGCGACCTCCTGGGGGGCCGGGCGGCGGCGCTCGCGGGCCGCACGGATCTCGACCCGCTGATCATCGTCGAGACCCACACCGTGCTCGCCGACGCGCTGTGGGCGCTGGGGGACCGTACGGCCGCGCGCGCCGCGATCGCGGTCGCGCGCAAGGTCGTGGCGGCGGCGCCCGACCGCCGCGATCTGCCGCCGCCGGTCGAGGGCTGGGCGGCGGCGCACCGCTGACGCCGACCGCGACGCGCGCGCGACCGCGACCCGCGGCGCGCGCGCGACCTCTCGGGGCCCGCCGCCGCGACCCGCCGCCCGCGGCGCGACCTCTCGGGGCCCGCCGCCGCGACCCGCCGCCCGCGGCGCTACATCTCGGCGACCGCCGCCTCGAACCGCTCGATCCGGATCGGCGGGATCGCGCGGGTGCCGAGCGTGCTGGCCTGTGCGCTGACCTTGGCGATCCGATCGGCCGGCTTCGGGTGCGTGGCCTGGAAGCCGCCGTCGCCGCCGCCGTGGGTGGCCGCGAGGGTCTTCAGGTAGCGCACCAGCGCCTGCGGATCGTAGCCAGCGTGGGCCATGATCGCGAGCCCGATGCGATCGGCCTCGAACTCGGTGTCCTTGGAGTAGCCCTTGACCAGCAGGCCGTCGATCATGTCGTCCATCGCGCCCTCGAACACCTGCGTCAGCTCGCCCAGCGCCTGCTGATCGAGCTCGACCGAGGTGTCGAGCATGGTCTTGGCGACGTTGGCCCAGCGGCCCTTCTTGATCGAGCCGAGCGCGTGGCCGCGCACGACGTGGGCGATCTCGTGCGCCAGGAGCGCCGCCAGCTCGTCCTCGCTGGTGGCGGCGTGGACCGCGGCGGTCGTGACGAAGACCCAGCCGCCCGGCGCCGCGAACGCGTTGATCGTGTCGCTCTCGACCACGGTGAAGTGCCAGCCGGCGATCGGCGCCGGCCGGTCGCCCTTGCGCGCGGTCTCCATCGCCGACGCCGCGAGCACGGTGCCGACCGCCGACACGTACGCGGTCACGCCCTCGAGCGTGCCGGCCTCGAGCGCGTCGGCGTCGAGGTACTTGTAGTCGTGGCGCGCCAGCAGGTTGGTCGCGACCGAGCGCCCGGTCCAGTACTCGTTCTCGGGCGTGAGGTCCTTCTGGGCGTCGGTGATCGCGTCCCAGGTCTTGGCGAGGCCCTCGGGCGTGAGCTGGACCTTGCACGAGCCGAGCATCGGCGTGGTCACGGCCAGCGCGGCCGCGACGATCAGGGCGCGCCTCACGGCTCACCGCCCAGGCCGCCCTCGGCGACGAACGCCTCGAGCTCGGTGAAGTCGATGCCGGTCTTCTCGATCGCGTCGACGTGGCTGAAGTCGAGGTCCGGGTGCTTGCCGCGGTACTGCTCCTCGACGTCGGGCGTGAAGCCGCGGCCGGCCAGCTCGACCTCGTCGCGCGACGCGCCGCCGCCGCCGCCGGGCGAGCTCGACAGGGCGACCTTGCCGTCGACGACGCTGGTGCGGTTGATCCAGCCGGTGGCGGCGCCGCTGACGCGGTACCAGTCGCCCTTGATCTCGGCGATCGTGAGCTGGTCGCCGCGCGACACCGAGCCCGCGGCCTTGCCGATGAACTTGGGCGCCTTCATCACCTTGGCGCTCATGACCCGGACGGTCACGACGCTGCCCTTCTTGGGCGCCGCCGTGACCGCGACCGCGCCGGTCAGCGCCAGCGCCGCGACGGTGATCGCGCACCACCGCATGCTCGTTCGGACTCTTCGCATGACTACTTCTCCTTCAAGTGCCACACGCCATCCCAGTCATCGCTGGGCGGCTCAGCGGCCAGCTGCCGGCAGCGCTCGACGTAGGTCTTGGACGGTCCATCGTCGGGGGTGTTCACCAAGATGGCCTCGAACGCCGCCTGGGCGCCAGCGAAATCGCGGGCGCGGTACCGCGCCAGCGCGGCGCCGAACGCCTCGGTGAGCGCGATCACGTCGGCGCCGACCTGGCCGACCTCGGCGAACACCTCGTAGACCCGCACCGGCTGCTCCTTGCCCTTGACGGCCAGGAAGTCGAGCTCGCGCGTGACGACGAGATCCTTGACCCGGGCGTAGCAGGCCTCGGAGATCATCAGGCTGGTGCCGTAGGGCTTGTTGGCGCCCTCGAGCCGGGACGCCAGGTTCACCATGTCGCCCATGACCGTGTAGTTGTACTTGTGGCGCGAGCCCATGTTGCCGACGACGGCGTCGCCCGACGACAGGCCGGCGCGGGCGAACAGGTCGACGCCGAACTTCGCGCGCCAGCCCGGGCGCAGCTCGGCGCAGCGGTCGCGCATCGCGATCGCGCACCGGATCGCCGCGGCGGCGTGGTCCTGGTTCGGGATCGGCGCGCCCCAGAACGCCATGACCGCGTCGCCGATGTACTTGTCGACGACGCCGCCGTGCTCGAGCACGAGGTCGGTCATGTGGGTCAGGTAGTCGTTGAGCAGCGCGACGAGATCTTCGGGCGACAGGTTCTCGCTGAAGCTGGTGAAGCCGGCGATGTCCGAGAAGTACACCGACATGCCGCGGCGCTCGCCCCACTCGAGCGACAGGTGCTCGGGATGCTCGATCAGCTCCTTGACCAGCGCCGGCGACGTGTAGCGGCCCAGCGCCTCTTGCACGAACCGGCGGTTGCGGCGCTCGGCGGCCGAGGTCACCAGGATGATCGCGAACACCGAGGCGATCGCGCCCAGGGCCGGGGTCGCGACCGCGATCCACACCCCGCGGCTGGTGAACAGCCACCGCGCGAGCCACCAGTAGGCCAGGAGCGAGCCGGCGGTGATCGCCGTGGTCGCCGCCAGGGCGATCAGCGTGCGCCGGGTCGCCATCCACACCCCGGTGACCAGCATCGCCACCAGCGCGCACAGGCCCAGCGCCATCGCGGCGTCGGCGGGCCGGCTCTGCCGCACGATCACCCGGCCGGCCTCGAGGTTGTCGAGCGCGGTGGCCTGGATCTCCGAGCCCGGCACCGGCGTGCCCAGCGGCGTGATGCGGATGTCGCGCAGCGCCTGGCCGGTCGCGGCGACGATCACGTACTTGCCGCGCAGGCGCTCGAACGCGATCGCCGGCGCCGCGCCCTCGTCGAGCTGCGCCTGCGAGCGCAGGAGCTCGTAGGCCGGGATGCGCGGGTAGACGCCGGCGCCGTGGAAGCGCAGGCTGAAGCGGCCGTGCTCGTCGAGCGCGATCCGGCGCGACCCGAGCACCAGCTCGCCGTCGACCAGGCGCGGCGTGACCTCGGGGTGCGCGACGAGGTAGGCGGCCAGCGCCAGCGACGGGTACAGCCGGCCGTCGTGGCGCACCAGCGGCATGTGCTGGCGCATGATGCCGTCGGCGTCGGTGCCCTGGTAGACGTTGCCGGCCCGGGCCGGCCCGGCGGCGATCACCGCCAGCGGCGGATCGAGGCCGTCGCGGCGCTCGAGCGTGAGCCCGCCGTCGCCGCCGACGAAGCCGTCGCGCCGGGTGATGATCGTCGTCGGCGTCAGCTCGGTCGCGAGCTCGGCCGCGGTCAGCACGCGCGGGGCTGGCTCGATCGGCGCCGCGGGCTCGCCGTCGTCGTCGGCCGGCGCCTCGTCGGTCGGCGCGTCGCCGGTCGGGGCGTCGCCGGTCGGGGCGTCGTCGGTCGGGGCGTCGCCGGTCGGGGCGTCGCCGGTCGGGGCGTCGCCGGTCGGGGCGTCGTCGGCCGGCTCCGGCGGCGCGAACAGCTCGGCCAGCTCCTCGGCGGCCGACATCCGGCGCCAGGCCGCGACCACGTCGGCGGCCTCGTCCTTGCCGCCGTACCAGACCGTCACGCCGCCGCCGTCGGGCACCAGGAACACGCGCGTGTTCCACGCCAGCAGCTTCTGCGCCGCGATCTCGGCGGCGGCCGCGTCGTCGAAGCGCCGCAGCGGCGCGGCCCACGCGCCGGTCCGGGAGCGGGCCACCAGCGGGTCCTTGGTGAGCGCCAGACCGATCACGACGTTGCCGGCGTCGCGCATCGCCTGGGCGAACTCCTCGGCGTCGCCGACGGAGTACTGGCCGCGGTCCTGGAACAGCCAGTCGAACACGA
The DNA here is from genome assembly GCA_016717005.1 of Myxococcales bacterium. Classification (NCBI taxonomy): domain Bacteria; kingdom Pseudomonadati; phylum Myxococcota; class Myxococcia; order Myxococcales; species Myxococcales bacterium. The sequence goes on from JADJUF010000038.1 coordinate 153,238, forward strand.
CGACCTTGGCCCCGGCCGTCTTGCAGTAGGCGGCGATGTAGCCGTACATCGCGCGCGGCCACGGCCAGGTCACGTCGAGGTTGTCCTCGGCGTCCTCGATGTCTTGCTCCGACACCTCGATCAACACGATGTCGGGGGAGGCCGTGCTGGGGCGGGCCGCGGCGCGGGCGCGCTGATCGTAGGTCCACAGCTCGCCGCCCTCGAGCAAGCGCGGGCGCGCGAACGCCAGCACCGCGGCGACCAGCCCGACCAGCACCCCGACCAGCCCAGCTGCGACCAGCTTCTTGGCCCGCGGCGACAGGGATGCGCTCACCCCGGCACGGTACCACGGGCGTGATCGTCCCTCGCGTCGCGTCACCTGCTACAACCGAAGCGTGAGCACCGACGAGCGCAGGACGGTCCCCGCGACCGTCGTCGATCGACTGTTCGTCTACGGGACGCTGCGCACGGGCCAGACCGCGCGCGCGATCGTCGCGGCGCACCTCGTCGGCGGCGTCAGCGCGACGACCCGCGGCAGCCTGTACGCCTTCCCGGGCGACTACCCGGGGGTCGTGCCCGATGACGGCGGGGTGATCGTCGGCGAGCTGCTGCAGCTCCGCGATCTGGCGTCGGCGCTGCCGCTGCTCGACGCGTTCGAGGGCGACGAGTTCATGCGCATGTTGACCGAGGTCACGACCGCGGACGGCGGGACCTGGGCGTGGATCTACGTCCTCGTGTCACCCGAGCTGGCGCGCCATGGGCGCCGGCTCGAGCACGGTGACTGGGCGCGCTACCTGGCGCGCGCGGCGAGTGATCAGGATCCGAAGTAAGCGACCAGCGCGAGAGACAAGGCGGTTAGCGCGAGCGCGAAGGTGCCGGCGCTGACTTCGCGCGGGCGACGATGGATCGATTGCACGGGCGCAGTTTGTCCAAACGCCGGCAGGAGTCAAGGGTTGGGTCGGTGCATCGCGGGGCGTGAAAAAGCGATAGATCACAATAGGTTAGACGACGATCGCGGTGCCGAAATGTCAGAACACGGCTCAGCGCGGCGCCCGCGCCGGCGTGGGCTACAACCACGCCATGCTGTGCGAGACGTTCGCCGCCGGGCCGTTCCAGTGCAACTGCACGATCATCGCCGACCCGGCGACGCGCGAGGCGATCGTGATCGATCCCGGCGGCGAGGTCGCGCGCATCGCCGCGATCGTGCGCGCCAACGATCTGACCGTGCGCGCGATCGTCCACACCCACGCGCACCTCGATCACATCTTCGCGACCCGCGACGTCAAGCTCGCGCACGGCGGCGAGGTGTGCCTGCACCCCGACGACAAGCCGCTCTACGACGCGGCGGCGGTGCAGGCGGCGATGTTCGGGTTCCCGGCGCCGCGGATGACCGCGGTCGAGCGGTGGCTGGCCGACGGCGATCAGCTCGGGTTCGGCGCGCGCGCAGCGCTGGTGGTCCACACGCCCGGGCACACCCCCGGCTCGGTGTGCTTCGAGGTGGCGGCGCCCGGCGAGCCCACGCGGCTGTTCGCGGGCGACACGCTGTTCCGGCGCAGCGTCGGGCGCACCGATCTGCCGGGCGGCGACGCGGCCCAGCTGCGCACCTCGATCAAGACCCGGCTGTACACGCGCGATCTCGACGCGGTCGTCATCCCCGGCCACGGCCCGACGACCACGCTCGGCGACGAGGCCCGCGCCAACCCGTTCGTCCGCGCCTGACCCTCGGCGACGAGGCCCGCGCCAACCCGTTCGTCCGCGCCTGACCCTCGACGACGAGGCCCGCGCGAATGCGCGGGCCGGTGACGATCGTCGGGACGATCCAGCGGCACCTCGAGGATCGATCGCGGTGCCTGCGGGCCCAAGCCGGTCGAGGTCGAGGACACCTCGCAGGACGGGACCTTCCAGGGCGGCGTTGGGGATGATCCCGGGGTGCTCGTGAGCGGCCAGATCGTTGGCGGCGCTCGAGCGTCAGCAGGCCCGATGCGATCGATCCTGCGACGGGCCCCGCTGGCGCTCGTGACGTTGATGGCGCTGGCGACCGCGGCGCGCGGCGACGAGGTCGTCCACAAGTACGCGCACTTCGCGCAGGTCGACGAGGCGACGGTGACCGAGGCGCGGGGCTTCAAGGTGGCCGGCGTCGCCGGGACCACCCACGTCGTGGTCGGCCGCAACACCACCGGCTACGCCTGGCAAGCGCGGCGCGCGATCCTGATGAGCTGCACCGCGCGCGCCTGCGAGGGCGCCGTGGTCGGGCTCCGGGGCGCCGACACGCTGGCGGTGGTCGGGGTGGTCGACCTCGCCGGCGACGCGACCGAGCTGCCGATCACCGATGGCGGCGGGCGCGCGCAGCCCGGCGCGTACCTGCCGCTGCCGCGCGTCGGCGCTGGCCCGCGGCGCATGAAGTGGCCGGCGCTGGTGCTGGTCGCCGCCACCGAGCAGGTCGTGACCGAGGACAGCCCGGACGGCAGGTCGAGCGGGACCGATCGCCAGCACGCGCTGGTGCTGATCTCGCTGCGCAAGACCGATCGCGGTCAGGAGGTGTTCCGCGGCGCGACGATCGCGCGCGGCCCCAGCGGCGGTACCACCGCCAGCTATCGCCTGGTGCGCGAGCGACCGCGCGGGCCGCGCACGATCGTCGCGACCGTGCAGCGCTACTACAGCGACCGCAGCGCGTGCGTCCCGCCGCCGCCGATCGAGGTCCGGTACGTGTGGAAGGAGCGCCGCTTCGAGGAGGTCCCCGCCCTGGCCGGCGCGCGCGGCTGTCACTGACGGTCACCGACGCGGACGCGCGGGGGCAGGTCGCGATCACCCGCTGATCCCGCCGCGCCGCCGCTACTTGTTGAGGTGCTCTTGCAGCCCGTTGTAGGCGGCGGTCACGCGCATCGACAGCTCGTTGGCCGCCTTCTGCTTGGCCGGGTTGGCCGCGTGCATGTCGGGGTGGTACCTGCGCATGAGCTGGCGGTACGCGCTCTTGATCTCGCCGGGGTCGGCGCCGGGCGACAGGTTCAGCACGCGGTACCACTCGGCGAGCTGGGCGTCGGTCGAGCCCGGCTTCGGTCGGCCGGTCCGCTGCCCGCCGCTGTTCGATCGGCTCGAGCCGGTGGCGCCGCTCGCGCCGGCGTCGCCGCGGGCCGCCTCGGCCTTCATCCGTCGGAACGCGTCGTCGGCCGCGCGCTTGGCGGCGGCGGCCTTGGCGGCGGCGGCGCCGTTGATGCGGTGGGCCCGCTCGGCCGCCTGCCGCGCGCGATCGGCCCGCGCGCCGGGCCCGGCCAGCTTGGCGATCGCCGAGCGCCCGGGCTCGCCGGTGTGCGCCTTCTTGCGCGCCGCCAGCTCGACCTCGAGCGCCGCCGCCTCGACGCTCGACAGCGGCTCATCGTCGACGATCACCAGCGAGGTGAGCGTCGACAGCCCCGCGCGGGCGCTCTCGAGGATCCGACGGGTCAGGCTCACCGGCCGAGCCTAGCGCGCAGGGTCGCGCGTGACCACCGGACCGCTGCCAGGGTCGTCGGCCAACGGTTCGAGATCGGCCGGCGGCTCGACCGCCGGCATCGGACCCGAGTCGCGCTTGCCCAGGCTGCGCAGGAGCTCGACGACCCGTGACGGGCTGGGTGCTGCGGGATCGTAGGGCTTCGACATACGGCTCACTGTTGGTCGCAGCGAGGAACCGATGGTCGCACAAAATTGCCGCGCCAGTGCAAATATTCAGGCGGGCCGCGCGGCGCGCGCTCGGATCGCCGTCAGCGCGCGCACGGCGACCAGCGCCGCGACGGATCCGGCCAGCACCACGTACAGCGCGCGCAGGCCCGGTCGACCGGTGTCGGTGCCCGCGGCGAGGCCATGCCCGAGCGCGCCGATCAGCACCGCGAACGACAGGTAGTGCAAGCGCCGCCAGGTCCGGGTGCCGAGCCGCGCGCGCCAGCCGAAGCTGACGTGCACGACCACCGCCAGGTATGCCGCGACGATGCCCGCGGCCACCGCCCACGGTCGGTAGCTCGACACACCCGGCACCAGCGCGTCGAACAGGTCGTACCGGATGTAGCCGTCGGCGAGGAGCAGCAGCACGTGGCCGGCGGTCAAGCCCAGCGCGAACCGGGACAGGGTCTGGTGCAGCTCGATCGAGCGCGCCCGGGCCAGCCACCGGTCGAGGGCCCCGGTCGACAGCACCAGCCCGGCGAGCGCGTCGAGCGTCAGCGCGACCAGCGCCGTCACCCCCGCGGCGCGCGCGGCGACCCAGGCCCACGGTCCGTCGGGGCGGGGCGGCGCGACCACGACGCCGAGACGCGCGCCGACGGCGCCGAGCGCGAGCAGGGCCAGCGCGCCGAGCGCGAGGCCGAGGAGGATCGTCTTACGCATCGTGATGGACCTCCAGCGGGCCGAGCGAGGGCGGGGGGGGCCACGCCCGCGAGGCCGGGGGGGGCGCCCCGGGGCCGGGGGGGGGGGGGGCCGCGGACGACGGGCTCGACCGCGCCATCGACGTGAGCGGGGAGGGCCAGCGCGCCGAGCGCGAGGCCGAGGAGGATCGTCTTACGCATCGTGATGGACCTCCAGCGGGCCGACGAGCTCGACCGCGCCATCGACGTGAGCGGGCAGGGCCCGCGCGAGCGCGAGGCCGAGGAGGATCGTCTTACGCATCGTGATGGACCTCCAGCGGGCCGACGAGCTCGACGGTGCCATCGACGTGGACGAGCACGGCGGCGACGTCGGCGGTCGCGGCCAGGAGCGCGCGCCCGGCCTGCGCGCCGGCGACGAACACCGCCTTGGCGAGCACCTCGGCGCGCTCGGCGCACGCGGCGACCACCGTGACCTGCGCCAGGTCGGAGGTCGCCGGCGCGCCGGTCGCGGGGTCGATCAGGTGGTGGGCCCATCGATCGCCGCGCCGCCAGCGTCGGCGATTGGCGGCGCTGGTCGCGACCGCGCGGTCGCGCACGACCAGGGTCACGAGCGTGCGCGCGGGATCGATCGGATCCTCGACCTCGATCAGCCAGCCGTCGCCGTCGGGGCCGGCGCCGCGCAGGACCACGTCGCCGCCGGCGTCGAGCGCGGCCACCGCCGGGAGCTGGCGCGCCGCGAGGTCCACGGTCGCGCCCTTGATCATGCCGCCCAGATCGAGCTGCACGTGCGGGGGCCGGTCGACCACGCCGCGCTCGAGGTCGAGCGTGACCTCGGCGAACCGCGCCGGTCGCGGCTGCGTGGGCTGGTCGTCATGATCGAGCGCGCCGGCCGCGAACGAGCGATCGTAGCCGGCCGCGGCGAGCGCGCCGCCGACCGCCGGGTCGAAGCGCCCGCGCGTGAGCTCGACGTAGCCGCGCGCGCGGGCCAGGGCCGCGAGCATCACCGGCGACACCGCGATCGCGCCGGTGGCGCGGTTCAGGCGCGCCAGCTCGCTGTCGGGGCGGAACCGGCTGAAGCGAGCCTCGGCCGCCTCGAACAGCGCCGCGACGGTGGCCGCCGCCGCGGCCTCGTCCTCAGCGGCCAGGGTCGGTGCGTACACCGAGACCCGGGTGTCCATCGCGCGCAGCTCGATCATCACGAGCTCCGGGTCCGGATGCGGACGCGGCGGGTCGGCCGCGCGCGCGGCGTCGGCGCCGCGCTGACGGGTTGCAGGCGCGGCGGCGCCGCGGTCGCGATCTCCCAGCCGGGCGGCAGCGTCACGACCGGGCGATCGCCCGGCGGCAGCTCGCTCCACCAGACGGTCGTCGGCCCGCGCGCGGTCGGGGTCTCCGCCGGCGCGTCGAACGATGTCGAGGTGGCCGCCGGCGCCGGTGCGAAGCTCCACCACGCGATCAGGTAGGTGGTCGCGAGGCCCGCGACCACCCACAAGCGCAGCGAGCGACCATCGACGTCCCAGCGGGCGCCGCGGCGCGGGCGCGGTGCGGGGTCAGTCATCGTCGTGCTCGCGGTCGTCGTCATCATCGTCGTCCTCGTGATGACGGCGGTGCTTGCGGCCGCCGTCATCCCCGCGCCAGTCCGCGGCCACGAGATCGTCGGGCGAGGGGGCGAGCGCGGGCTCGGCCGCCGCGTTCACTGGTTGGACCGGGACCAGGATCGTGGGCTGGGGGGACAACGGCCCCGGCGGCGTGTCGGGGGTCGACGTCGGACCTCCCACCGTCGCGTCGACCGAATCCGGGGCCGCGGCGCTGGGGGGCTCAGGCGCCGCGGCCGCGGGCGGCCGACGGCCGATCCATCCGGTCAGCGCGGCGACCGTGGCGCCGACGGCGAGGGTGAGGCTCGCGACCGCGACGATCATCGCGGTGCGGCCGGGGGCGGGGGGCGTTTCCTTGGGCATCGTGATCCTCCTGGGGTCTGTGCCCATGGATGCATCGACGTCGCCCCGGCGCCCATCCGATAGATGTGAAAGCCTTTAATTTCAAATTCTTGGCGCAGTGCCCAGGGACACATGTGAGCGCCCGCGGCCCCCGCCGGATCGGGCACGGTCTGCGCGGCGAGGCAGTATTACTGGTGCGACCGCCGGGCTATCGTGCGCGCCGATGTCTCGCCTGTGCATCGTCGCCCTCGTCCTCACCGCCGCTTGCTCGAAGGGCGGCGGCTCCTCGTCGGGTCCGGGGTCATCGGCGCCGCCCGCGCCGGCGATCGACGCCGCGCCGCCTCCGGTCGACGCCGCGCCGCCCCCGACCGACGCGGCCGAGCCCCCGATCGACGCCGGCGGCGTGGCCTTCGGGGATCTGTCCAAGGACGATCAGATCAAGTTCATGCGGACCAAGGTGATGCCGCCCATGAAGGCCGCCTTCAAGAAGTTCGACGCCGGCGACTTCGGCAAGTTCTCGTGCAAGACCTGCCACGGGAAGGGCGTGGCGTCGAAGAAGTACGAGATGCCGAACCCCGATCTGCCCAAGCTCGACTTCGCGGCGCTCAAGGCCGGCAAGCACGCCAAGATGGCGGCGTTCATGAAGGACGAGGTCACGCCCGGCATGGCCGAGCTGCTGGGCGAGCCCGTCCACAGCCCGACCAACCCCGAGGGGTTCGGCTGCCTCGACTGTCACCTCGAGAAGAAGTAGCGCGGCCGATCGGCGCCGCGGCCGGCCTGCGCCCGGTTCGGCTGCCTGTCCTCTCGCACCTCGGAAGTAGCGCGACCGACCGCCGCCACGTCCGGCCGCTGAATGTGCGCTACCGTCGGGCGTGCTCCTGCGCGCGACCACCAGCCTGTGCGCGATCTGCCGGCGCAGCGTCCCAGCCGAGGTGCACCGACGCGGCGACCAGGTCGTGATGACCAAGGCCTGCCCGGATCACGGCGCGGCCGAGGTGATCGTCGCCCACGACGCCGACTGGTACGAGCGCATCTCGGCGTACCCGGCGGTGGTGCGCGCGCCGGCCGCGCCGCGCCCGGTCGACCGCGGCTGCCCGTTCGACTGCGGTCCGTGCGCGCAGCACGAGCAGACCGCGATGCTGCCGATCGTGCCGATCACCAGCGCCTGCAACCTCGACTGCCCGATCTGCTACACGGTCAACAAGAACGACGGCGCCTACCACATGAGCGAGGCCGAGCTGCGGGCGATCCTCGGCCACATCCGCGCCACCGATCCCGAGCGCCGGCTGATCAACCTGACCGGCGGCGAGCCGACGCTGCACCCCGACTTCGCGCGCCTGGTCGAGCTGTGCCACGCCGAGGGCGTCCACCGCATCACGATCTCGACCGACGGCCTGGGCCTGCAGAAGGACGAGGCGCTGGTCGCCCGCCTGGCCGCGCTCGACGCCCGCGTGATCCTGTCGTTCGACTCGCTGCGCGACGCCACCAACGTCGCGATGCTGGGCGCGACCCTGACCGAGGCCAAGCTGCGCGTGCTCGATCTGCTCGGCCGCCACGGGGTCGCGACCACGCTCCTGCCGGTGATCGCCCGCGGCCACAACCACGACGAGCTGGGCGCGTTCGTCGACCTGGCGCTGGCGCGCGATCACGTGCGGTCGCTCGAGCTGCACACGATGACGTTCACCGGCCAGGGCGGGCTCGACTTCGACGCCGGCGCGCGCATGACCGCCGACGAGGTCCTGGCCGAGATCGAGCGCCAGACCGATGGCCGCCTGCGCCGCGATGACTTCGTGCCATCGCCGGCGGCGCACCCGACCTGCTACCAGGTCACGTACCTGCTGCGGATCGCGCCCGATCGCTGGCTGCCGTTCGCGCGCTTCATGAGCTGGGACGAGCTGCGCGCGATGCTCGGCGGGATGCTGTACCTGGAGCCGGGGCCCGCGGTCGAGGTCGCGCTGGCCGACGTGATCGATCGGGTCTGGGCCGGCGCGGTCGAGCCCGCCGACGCCGAGCTGGTGCTCGCGGCGCTGCGCGGCCTGATCGACACCGTGTTCCAGCCGGGGCTGTCGCCCGACGCCCGCCTGCGCGCCAGCGAGCGGTGGAGCAAGGCGATCTACGTCCACGCGCACATGGACGAGCACACCTTCGACACCGATCGCATCCGGCAGTGCTGCGTCGGCATCCGCGAGCCCGACGGCCAGAACATCCCGAGCTGCGCGTACAACGTGCTCTACCGCAACCGCGACGCCCGGTTCGCGCCGGCGCCGGCGCCGCCGCTGGTGACGCTCGGCCGCGGTCGGCGGGCGTGACGCGGGCCGAGGTCCAGCGTTGGCTGGACGATCGCGGTCGCGGTCCTGGTCGTGGCGCTGGTGAGCGCGGGCGTGGCGTGGGCGGCGCCGAGCGCGGCGGCGCTGCGCGCGGCGGCGTCCCGGCTGGCGGCGGCGCCGTGGCCGTGGCTGGGGCTGGCGGCGGCGGCGGCGCTCGCGCCGCTCGCGGTCGAGGCAGCGCGGGTGTGGTGGGTCGCGCGCGCGCTCGGCTGCGCGGTCGGTCGCCGCGGCGCGATCGACGCGGCGGCGGCCAACGGCTTCTTCACCGCGATCACGCCCGCCACCGGGCTGGGCGAGCCCGCGGTCGCGTGGGTGCTGCGGCGCGGCGGCGCGCCGGCCGAGGTCGCGCTGGCGGTGCCGATGGTGAAGTTCACCACCAGCTTCACGTTCGTGTTCGCGGTCGGCGCGGCGGTGTTCGTCCTCGGCGGCGGGCCGCCGGTGGCGTGGCTGCGGACGAGCGGCGCGCTCGCGTGCGCCGGCGCGGCGCTGGTGATGGCCACGGTGATCGCGATCGCGCGCGACGTCGATCGCACCACGCGCGCGCTGGCGTGGCTCGGCCAGCGCTGCGGCCTCGGACGCGTGACGGGACGCCTCGCGGTCCACGTGGTGCCGAGCCTGACGCGGATCGCCGACGTCCGCGGGCGCGGGATGCTCGGCCTGATGGCGCTGCACGCGCTCTACTTCGTCGGCTACGCCGCGCCGCTCGTGCTCATCTGCCACGCGCTGGTGCCCGGCACGGCCGGCGCGGCGCTGCCGCGTGCGCTCGCGTACCTGTGCGCGACCTTCCTGGCGCCGACGCCGGGCGGCGCCGGGGTGGCCGAGGCGTCGTCGGTGGTGTTCTTCGGCGATCTGATCGGCCCCGCCGACGCGGTGATCGCGGTGGTGGCGTTCCGGATCGCGCGCTTCGTCGCGCAGGTGGTGGTGCCCGGCGTCTACCTGGCGACGCGCGGGCTGTGGCGGCTACAGCGCCCGGCGCAGGCCGCGCGCGATCAGCGCTGAGCCCGCCAGCGCCGCCGCGGCGATCCCCGCGTACTCGAGCGGTCCCGGCGCGGCCAGGTGCGCCGCGCCGAGCTGCAGGAGCACGACCAGCGGCAGGTGCGCGACGTAGATCCACAGGCTGTCGTCGGCGCAGCGCGCCAGCCAGCGCGGCGCGACCGGCAGCCAGCGGCGCGCGCCGCCGAGCAGCGCCAGCACCCACGCCCACGAGCCCAGCGCGCACACCGCGGTCGCGAGCGCGCTCGGGCGATCGCCGTCGCGCGCGGCCAGCAGCGCCGGGATCGCGGCGGCGGTGGCGGCGACCGCGAGCGCGAGCAGCCCCGGGACCGCGCGCGCCAGCGCCGCCAGGCCCGCGCGCCGGCGCGCCAGCCACCAGCCCCACGCGAAGAACCAGCCGAAGTAGCCGGCGACCACCGGATCGATCGCGAACCCCAGCGGCGTGTCGAGCTGGAGCGTGCCGTCGACCTGCAGGCACGCCCACGTCGGCAGCGACGCGAGCACCACCGTCGCCAGCGGTCGGGCGGTGAGCGCGTCGAGCGCGGCGGTCACCCCCCGACGTCGGCGCGGGCCCAGCGCCAGCGCGATCGCCAGCGCCGCCAGCGACAGCGCCAGCAGGTAGTAGAGGAACCACAGGTGCGCCAGGGTCACCGGCGCGGTCGACGCCCGCAGCCGCGGCACCGTCTCGGCCACCGCCGCGCGCGCGGCCAGCGTCCGGCCCCAGTCCCACAGCGCGTTCATCGCCAGCGACACCGGCACCAGCGCCAGCGCCAGCGGCAGCGCGATCCGGCGCGCGCGCTGGCGCAGGTAGCCGCCGACGCCGCGCACGTCGAGGAGCCGCGCCGCGGCCAGCCCGGCCACGACGAAGAAGGCCGGCATCAGGAACTGGCGCAGGATCCAGACGATCGCGTCGGCGCCGAGCCAGCGCGCGTCGTCGCGCACCGCCCAGCCGATCGGCGTCGCCAGGAACGACAGCGCGGCGTGGCCGAGCACGACGCCGACGATCGCCAGCCCGCGCGCGCTGGCCAGGCCGGGCTCGTCGCTGGCGACCGCGGTCATCGCGCCGGCAGGCGGCGCACGAACCGCTCGGCGTGCTCGGCCAGGAGGCCGCCCAGCATGTGGTACTCGAGGTACGCGCGGGCCACGTCGAGGGCGGCCGGCATCGGCGCGCTGGTGGCGTCGACGCGGATGCTGCCGACGCCGTCGTCGAAGCGGAACGCCAGCTTCTGGCCGCGGGCCAGGCCCCGGGCCTTGATCGGCGCCAGCAGCGGCTCGTCCTCGAGGCCGAACAGCATCAGGTCGCGCTTGATGACGTCGTTGATGTACTTCTCGGCCAGCGCGGTGAGCTCGAGCTCCCAGCCGCCGTGCGCGAGCAGCTCGCCGGCGGTGCCGGCCGCGGTGAGCGCCGCCGCCGGCTGCAGCGAGGTCAGGCGCGCGCGCACCAGCATCTTGGTCAGCGGCCCGACGCCGAAGCCCATCTCGAAGTCGGCGACCGCGAACCCGGGCCGGGTCAGATCCTGCCGGGCGTGCTCGGCGTGATCCTTCATCGCCATCATCGCCTTGATCAGCCGGTGGGTCAGCGACGGCTTGCGGACCAGGTCGAGCACGATCTGTCGATCGAGCACGGTCGTGCGGGTGCGGCCGTCGTCGACGACGACGGTGTACGGCTCGAACGCGGCGTCGACCAGCTTGTCCTGCACGCGCAGGTGGCGGTGCAGGTCGAGCACGAGCTTGTCGCCCTCGCGGAAGATCTCGAGGTGGATGGCCAGCGGCGTGGTCGCGCCGGCGGCGGTCGTGCCGTCGCCCAGGAACGTCAGGTCGGCGACCAGGGCCTTGGTCGGGTAGGTCCCGGTGATCGTCACGTCGATCCGGTGGCGATCGCGATCGAGCGTGACGGTCGCGCGCTCGTCCTCGATCACGACCCGGTTCGAGGCGAACGGGCCGCGGCCACCGATGCCGGCCAGCGGGCACTGGATCGCGCCGTCGAAGTACCAGACGCCGCGGCCGCGGTAGGTGTGGGGCGCGGTGGCCATCAGATGCCTCCGTTGGCGGCGACGACCTTGCCGTGGATGTACGTGTTCTCGAGCGCCAGCCACACGATCACGCTCGCGGCCTCGGCCGGCGTGCCCTCGCGCCGGAGCGCGCTGAACTGCTGGTAGTCCTTGCGCCGCGACGACGACAGCCGCCGCGACAGGCCGCGGTCGAGCACGCCCAGCGCCACCAGGTTGACGCGGATCTGGCGCGGGCCCAGCTCGTGGCCGAGCGCCATCGCCAGCGCCGTCAGCGCGCCCTGGCTGGCGGCGTAGGCCGGCGGCAGCGGCAGCGATTGGCCGCGATCGAGCCCGCCGACCAGGACGACGTCGCCGCCGGCGTCGGCCCGGGTCCGCGCGAACCAGCGGCACACCGCGGCGGTGGCGTCGACGTTGACCGCGAAGCACGCGCGCCACGCGGCCTGATCCTGCTCGACGAACGCGCCGTCGGCCAGCGCCGCCGCGCACGCCACGACCACGTCGATCGTCGCCGGCAGCGCCGCCAGCGTGGCCGCGACCGCGGCGTCGTCGGCCAGATCGACCGCGACCGGGCGCGCGCCCAGCTCGGCCAGGGTGGCGGCGGCGGCGTGGTTGGTGTGGACCGTGAACGTCACGTCGACCCCGCGCGCGCGCAGCGCCCGCACCACCGCGGCGCCGACCGCGCCGGTCCCGCCCAGCACCAGCGCGTGGCGGGCGGTCACAGCAGGCCCCCGACGTAGCCGAGCTCGTCGTCGATCGTGTCGACGAACCGCGCCAGCGTGGCCTCGGGGATGTTGAAGCGCGGCAGGATGCGCAGGATCCGCCAGTCGTGGCCGCACGCGAACGCGTAGAAGCCGCGCTTGTAGAGGCGGTGGCACACGATCACGCCGATCGACGGCTGATCGGCCAGGCCGTCGACGCCGAAGTGCTCGAACGACAGCCACGGGTGGTCCGACGGCTTGAGGCCGATGCCGACCAGCAGCCCGTCGCCGCGCACGTCGTCGAAGATCGCGTGGCGGGCCAGGCGGTCCTGGAGCTGCCCGCGCAGGTGCGCGCCCAGGCGCGCGACCCGCTCGATCAGCTCGTCGGTCAAGAGCTCGAGCACCGCGAGGCCGGCGACGCACGCCAGCGCGTGGCCCGAGAACGTCGAGTTGTGGGCCTCGGCCGAGGCGTAGTTGCCGCCGTAGGCGCGGTCGAACAGCTCGGCCCGGGTCATGAACGCCGAGATCGGCATGAGCCCGCCGCCGAGGTGCTTGCCGAGGACGACCCCGTCGGGCCGGCGCGGCCACACCTCGCTGGCCAGGAACCGACCGGTGCGCCCGAGCCCGGTCTGGATCTCGTCGGCGACCAGCATCGTGCCGTGGCGCTCGGTCAGCTCGCACAGCGCCTCGAGGTAGCCGGGCGGGTGGGTGCGGACGCCGCCCTCGAGCTGGATCGGCTCGATCACGACCGCGGCGACGTCGTCGGCGCGGATCGCCGCGGCCAGGGCGTCGACGTCGCCGAACGGCAGCGGGCCGCAGCCGGGCAGGTGCGGGCCGAACGGATCGCGGAACATGCCGGGCTTCATCAGGCTGCAGCTGCCCATCGTCGTGCCGTGGTAGGCGCCGTCGACCGACAGCACCCGCGGCCGGCGGGTCGCGGCCCGCGCCATCTTGAGCGCGGCCTCGACCGCGCCCGAGCCGGAGTGCGCGAAGAACACGTTGTCGTAGGCCGGGCGGTGGCCGACCGAGGTGCGGGCGCTGCGCTCGCACAGCGCCTTCGCGAGCGCGCCGGCGTGCGGGTTGACGCGGGCCGGGAACCAGTTGGGGGCCGGCGTCGCCAGGAAGTCCACGACCGCCTGGGTCACGGCCGGGTTGCGGTGGCCGAAGGTCTGGGTGCCGTGGAAGTCCTCGACGGCGCCGCGCTCCTCGATCAGCTGGCCGTCGATCACCTCGCGGATCCGCACCGGCTCGCCCAGGAGCTCGGCCCGCAGCGCCACCATCGGGTTGACGAAGTCGCGGTACGCGGCCCAGCCGTCGCGGAGCGTGTCGTCGGCCATGGTCACAGGCCCCCGTCGGCGACGATCTTCGCGCCGGCCATGAAGCGGTTGTCGTCGCTGACCAGGAACGCCGCGATCTCGGCGACCTCGTCGGCGTGGCCCAGCCGCCCCAGCGCCGCCTGCTTGACGTACTCGCCGAGCCGGTGCTTGGGCAGCATCTGCGCCAGGCCGACGTCGAGCAGCCCCGGCGCCAGCAGGTTGACCTGGATGCCGTAGCGCCCGACCTCGCGGGCCAGCGCGTCGGTCAGGCCGCGCAGCGCCGCCTTCGACGCGGCGTAGTGGATCGGCGCCTCGATCACGCGCTCGGACGCGAACGTCCCGATGTTGAGGATGTGGCCGGCGCGGGCGCGGATCATGCCCTTGAGCGCGGCGCGCGCGAACAGGAACGCGCCCTTGGCGTTGACGTCCATCACCTGATCCCAGTCGTCCTCCTCGATCAACGCCACCGGCAAGATCTGGGTGATGCCGGCGTTGTTGACGAGCACGTCGACGCCGCCCCAGGCGGCGGTGATCGCGGCGACGGTGTCGCGCGCGTGCGCGGCGTCGGCGACCGAGCCCTGGAACACCAGCGGCTCGCCGCCCAGCGCCGTCAGCGCCGCGACCGCGGCCTCGGCGTCGGCCTGCTCGCGCCGGTAGGTGATCGCGACCCGGGCGCCGTGGCGGACGCAGGCCTTGGCGATGGCCAGGCCGAGGCCGCGGGTGCCGCCGGTGATCAGGCAGCGCTTGCCGGCGAGCCGCGGCGTGGTCACGACACCACCCGGAGCTTGTGGCCGCCGCGCCGCGCGCTCCAGGTCGCCGGCGCGACGTTGAAGGCGGCCTCCTTGTCCCGGTACAGCACGTTGTAGTTGCAGACCGGGATCGTGCGGCCGTCGGCGTAGCAGTTGGCGTCGCAGCAGTCCATCGCGCGCTCGGTGTCGAAGGTCTCCTCGTCCATGTGCGAGTGGACGTAGACCGCCTTGACCGCGCGCTCGCCGGCCTGCATCGCCGCGCGCGGCGAGATCGAGCGGTCCGACGGGAACATCGCGACCAGCATCTGCTTGAGCAGCCGCAGCGTGCGCTCGTGGGCGGGGTCCTCGTCGGCCCACAGCCGATCGATCGCCGCCTGCATGACCGCCTCGAGCTGCGGCGTCGGCTCCATGTACAGCCGGTCCGACAGCGCCTCGTACAGCTCGGCCGGGCTCATGAAGCGCGTGAACGGGATCGGCGGGCCGCCGTCGGGATCGACCAGCAGGTAGGCGATCTGGTAGCAGAGCGGGTGGGCGCACGGCGACGGCACGAAGTCGCCCACCGTCAGCAGCCCGCCGGTGGTGGCCTCGATCTGCGCCAGCACCTCGCGCATCGAGATGCGGCCGGCGCGGTCGAACGTGCGCCCGCCCTGGCCGGTGTACGTGATCGTGTGGATCTCCAGGTGGCGGACGTTGGTCCGGGCCAGGCCGTAGGCGATCAGCTCGCCGACCTCGTGGTCGTTGACGCCCCGGGTCATCACCGGGATCAGCGTCGTCGAGACGCCGTGCTTCTCGAGCAGGTCCATGCACCGCTTCTTGGTGGCGATCAGGTGCGCGCCCTGCAGCAGGTAGTCGGCGTCGGGGTCGAAGCTGTCGAACGACAGCGCGATCCGCGCGTCGAGGGCGGCCAGCTCGGCGACGAACGCCTCGTCCTTGGCCAGGCGCACCCCGTTCGAGCACACCGTGACCCGGTGGATGCCCTCGCGCTGGGCCGCGCGCACGAGATCGAGCAGGTGCGGGTGCAGGGTCGGCTCGCCGCCGGTGATGTTGACGATGTCGAGCTCGCCGCCGTGATCGTCGCGCAGGTGGGCGAGCACCTTCGCGAAGTCGTCGGGGCCCATGTGGTAGGCGTCCTCGTTCTTGTTGTGGACGTAGCAGATCGGGCAGTCGAGGTTGCAGGCGCTGGTGATCGTCACCACCGGCAGCCGCACCTTCTGGCTGTGGGCCTCGCACGGGCCGCAGTCGAACGGGCAGCCCAGCTCGATCGGGCGCTTGTTCGCGCGCGGGCCGACCTTGTGCTGCGCGATCGCGCGGGTGCGCTGGTACCAGGCGACGTCGGTCGAGATCCGCACGTCCTGCTGGCCGTGGTCGGCGCAGCGCTTGCGCATCCAGACCTCGTCGGCGTCGGTCGCGACGATGTCGGCCGGGATGGCCTCGCGGCAGGTCCGGCACAGGCTCGTGGTCTGGTGCAGGAGCGCGTCGGCGGTGGCCGGCTCGACCGCCACGTCAGACCTGCCGACCGGTGCGCTTGCCGTGGACCATGTTGGCGAAGGTCTGGACCGTGAACAGCGCCAGGATCTCGCGGGCGCGCAGGCCCGCGGTGATCCGGTGCGCGGCCTCGGGCATCAGCTCGCGCAGTCGGGTCAGCCCCGCGTCCGAGATCACGCCGCCGGGCGCGAACTCGTCGTCGGTCATGTCGCCGCGCGCGGCCCGCTCCATCTCGCCGCGGGTGATCTCGATGCCGAACTCGCGCTCGATGCCGAAGACGATGTCGAGCATGTCGAGCGACTCGGCGCCGAGGTCCTCCATCAGCGCGGCGGCGAGCTCGACCTGGTCCGGGTCCTTGCCGAGCGACGTGGCGATGATGGCGCGGACGCGGTCTTCGACCGAGGCGTCGGTGGTGGCGGCGGGCTCAGTCATGGGGCGTCCTCCTCGAACCAGGTCACGACTCGATCGACCGGCTTGCGCGGCTTGGGCTCGGTCGGGCCGACAGGATAGCCGAGCGCGATCGCGCCCACCATCTGCCACGGGGCGGCGATGCCCAGGCGCGGCTGGATCTCGTCGCGGGCGATCATCGGGCCGGCCATCCAGCACGCGCCCAGGCCCTCGGCGTGGGCGGCGATCAGCAGCGTCATCACCGCGGCGCAGGTCGAGCACAGCTCGGCCTGCATCGCGCTGGCGGTCGCGAACTGGGTCGGGTCGCCGCCGCCCGAGGCGATGAAGTTGGCGATCAGATCGGGGTACGCGCGGTACTGCGGCACGATGATCGCGGCGGCGTTGGCCAGCGGCTCGTGGAAGAAGTCGCCGTAGCTGCCGTAGTCGTCGGCGTGGTGACCGCGGGCGATGATCGCGCGGATCTCGTCGGCCTTGCGCCGGACCGCGTCGGCGATCGCGGCCCGGGTCGCGGGCGCGGTCACGACGGCGAACCGCCACGGCTGGCGGTTGGTGTTCGACGGCGCGGTGGTCGCGGCCTCGATCAGCCGCGCGAGCAGCGCGCGCGGCACCGGCGTCGGCGCGAAGTCGCGGACGCTGCGGCGGGCCCGCAGCCAGGCGTGGAACTCCTCGGGTTCGATCATGCGAGCTTGAAGCCTCCGTCGACGTTCCAGACCTGGCCGGTGACGTAGCTGGCGTCGTCGGTCGACAGGAACGCCACGACCCGCGCGACCTCCTCGGGCCGGCCCAGGCGGCCGAGCGCGACCCGGGCGACCAGCTCGGCCGGGGCCAGCGCCTGGAGCTCGGCGGTCATGTCGGTGTCGATCACGCCGGGCGCGACCGCGTTGACGCGGATGCTGCGCGGCGCCAGCTCGACCGCGAGCGCGCGCGCGAGCGCCTCGACCGCGCCCTTGGACGCGGCGTAGAGCGCCTGACCGCGGCCCGGGCGCTGGGCCGCGACCGACGAGATCAACGTGATCGCGCCGCGGCGTCGACGCAGCATGCCGCGCATGACCTCGCGGCAGGCGGTGACCACGCCGCCGAGGTTGGTGGCGATCACGGCGTCGAGATCGGCCGGCGTCGTCGTGCCCAGGAGCGCGTCGCGGGTCAGGCCGGCGTTGGCGACCAGCGCGTCGATCGGCCCGAGGTCGCGCTCGGTGGTCGCGACCAGCGCGGCGACCGCGGCCGGGTCGGTCACGTCGGCGGCGATGGCCTGGGCTCGACCGCCGGCGGCGGTGATCGCGGCGACGGTGGCGGCGGCGGCGTCGGCGTCGCGCCGGTAGTTGACGGCGACCGCGAGGCCGCGGCGGGCCAGCTCGAGCGCGATCGCCCGGCCGATCCCGCGCGAGCCGCCGGTGACCAGGGCCGCGGGCTGGCTCATGGCACCGACACTCGCACGGCCGCGACCAGATCGGGGGCGCCGACCGACAGCGCCAGCGCGGCCCGAGCGGTCGTGGGTGTGGCGCTCGTCACGATCGTCAGCGGACCGTCGGCGACCGCGCCAGCGCCAGCGCCGGCGACCGGCGGGAGCACGCCCTGCGCCAGCGCGGTCCCGAGCGCGATCGTCTGGATCAGCGCCGTCGCGGCGCCGGCGTGGCCGAACCCGGCGCTGGTGGCGGTGAGCTGCGCGTCGCCACACGCGGCGGCGATCAACGCGCGCTCGGCGAGGTCCTGGGCTGGCCGGGCCCGGGCGCAGCCGTCGACGATCGGCGCCACCGGCAGCGCCGCGAGCGCGGCGGCGAGGTCGCCGGCGCCGGCGAACGCCGCGATCGTCGCGGTGCGCGCGCCCGCGCGCGGATCGTCGGGGCGCACCAGCACCAGCGCGGCCGCGGCCTCGCCGGGCACGAACCCGCGCGCGGCGGCGTGGTACGGCGCGATCACGTCGGCGGGCGCCGCGGCGGTGACGTCGCCGCGCTCGGACAGCTCGACCAGGAGCTCGGGCTCGAGCAGCGAGTCGTAGGCGACGACGATCGCGGTGTCGATCGCGCCGGCCGCGAGCGCCCACGCCGCGCTCATGATCGCCTGAGCCCCGGCGCTGGCGCCGCCGAAGGTCGCGCCATCGCCGCGCGCGCCCAGGTCGGCGGCGAGCAGCGCGTGGGCGTTGTTCGACAGGTGCCGCAACATCCAGAACGGGTGGATCTCGCGCAGGCCCAGGGCCCAGGCGTCGCGGCCGTCGGCGCGCTGCCGCGCCAGCGCCGGCAGCATGTCGTCCCAGTGGGCGCGCAGGCCGCCGACCGCGGCGTACAGGCCCGTGCGCGGATCCGGCGGCAGCGCCGCGGCCCGCGCGACCTCGGTGGCGACGTCGAGGCCGAAGGCGCCCATGCGCCGCAGGTAGCGATCGTGGCGGGTCCGCGGCGGCGCGCCCGGGATCGGCGCGATCGTGCGCGCGCGCGAGGTGGCGACCGGGTTGGCGATCGCGCCGCGCTCGCCGGCGACGAGCCGCGCGACCGCGCCGTCGACGTCGGCGCCCAGGGCCGTGCGCCAGCGCCACGCCAGGACCGCGACCGGCGTCGTCACGGGCACCGCCGCAGCACCAGGCTGGCGTTGTGGCCGCCGAACCCGAACGAGTTGGAGACGGCGTGCTCGACCTGCACGCGCCGCGGGGTCGGGCCGATGACGTCGAGCGGGCACTCGGGGTCGAGGGTCTGGTGGTGCGCGGTGCCGGGCAGCGAGCCGTCGGTGAGCGCGGCCACGCACGCGGCCAGCTCGATCGCGCCGGCCGCGGCCATCAGGTGGCCGATCGCGCCCTTGATCGAGCTGACCGGCGTGCGCGCCAGCGCCGGGCCGAACACCGTCGCCAGCGCCCGGGCCTCGGCCGGGTCGTTGAGCGGCGTGCCGGTGCCGTGGGCGTTGACGTAGCCGACGTCGGCCGGCGCGATCCCGGCCCGGGCGATCGCGCGGGCGATGGCCGCGGCGGCGGCGCTACCGTCGGGGCGAGGCGCGGTGGCGCGGTAGGCGTCCTGGGTCGCGCCCCAGCCGACGATCGCCGCCAGCGCGCGGGCGCCCCGGGCGCGCGCACGGTCGGCGCGCTCGACCACGAACATCGCCGCGCCCTCGCCGATCACCAGGCCGTCGCGATCGCGATCGAACGGTCGGCACGCGTCGGGGGCGTTGCGCGGCGACGGCGCGCCCAGCCGGGCCATGCCGCCGATGCCCAGCGGGTTGACCATGCTGTCGCTGCCGCCGCACACGATCACGTCGGCGCGGCCGCGCGCGATCAGCTGCGCCGCGTGGGCCACCGCCAGCGCGCCGGCCGCGCACGCCGACACGTTGACGACGGTCGGGCCGCGCAGGCCCAGCGCGCGCCGCACCGCGCGGGCGGCGGTGTCGACCGGAGCGCGGAACGCCAGCGCGCGGTCGCCGGCCGCGGTCGCCGCGCGTGCCCACGCGATCCGATCGGGCTCGATCATCGGCGCGAAGTCCTCGAGGAACGCCTGCTCGAGGCCGAGCGCGATCACCAGCGGCGCGCGCTGCTCGGCCGGGCCGCACCCGGCCTGGGCCCAGGCCTCGGCCGCGGCCATCGTCGCGAACACCGCCTTGCGGTCGCGGGTGCCCTCGCTCGGCGGCGCCGTCGGCAGCGGCACCTCGCCGGCGACGGTGACCGGGAACGTCGACGCGTCGAACCAGCGGATCGGGCCCACCGCGGCGGCGCCGGCGCGCAGGCCGGCGTCGAAGTCCGCGCGCGTCAGCCCGAACGCGCTGACCACGCCGACGCCGGTGATGACCGCGGTCACGATCCGCGCTCCAGCTCGACCACGCCGACCGCGCCGTCGACGTCGGCGGTGACGACCGCCACGCGGGGCGCGCCCGCGGCCAGCAGATCGAGCGCGGCCAGCCACGCCAGCGCCGGGCCGGCCGCGAGGCACTCGCCCAGCGCCGGGCCGAGGTCGAGCACGTCGGCGCGGTCCGCGAGCTGCGCCGCCAGCGCGGCGTCGGTGAGCGCGACGATCGCGGTGGCGCGGTCGGGCAGGGTCAGCGCCGCGCGGTCCTCGGCCGCGCACACCTCGGCGCGGATCACGCGGGCCAGGCCCTCGCCGCGCGCGACCGCCACCAGCGCCGCGCCCTCGCCGGGCACGCCCGACCAGCCGCCGTGGCAGCGCTCGAGCTCGGCCCAGGTCACCGGGTGCAGCGCGCTGTCGGCGCCGCCCGCGATCGCGATCGGGGCGTCGTCGTCCTCGATCGCGGCCACCGCCTCGATCAGCGCGTGGACCGTGCCGGCGCCGCGCGAGAACAGCGCGCCGTGGACGCCGGCGCCGACGCCCTCCTGGATCGCCGCGTGGGCCATCGTGAAGTTGTTCATCAGCTGGAACGCCAGGAGCGGGTTGCACGCGGCCAGGCCCGGGCCGCCGAACCGCGCCAGCGACCAGGTCGCGCCGTCCATCGACGCCCGCAGCATCGCGTGCAGCTCGGCGGTCGAGCCGCCCGACGCGCCGACGCCGACGAAGCACCCGGCCGCGCGCAGGGCCTCGGCCGGCAGCGCCGCCACGAGCTCGTGCATCGCCGCCGCCGCCAGGAGCGCGCCGCGCGACATGGTCTTGCGCGCGCGCACCGGCACCGCGACCAGGGCCGCGTCGGCGACCGGGCGGGTCGGCGTCGCGGCGGTCGCGCGCGCGCGCTCGGCGAGGCCGCGCCAGCCGCCGCCGATCGGCGACACCCCTGCGGCCGCGACGATCGCGACGGTCACGCGCCCTCCCGACGCCGCACCACCAGGCTGGGGCAGCCGGCGCCGAGCGGCGACACCCCTGCGGCCGCGACGATCGCGACGGTCACGCGCCCTCCCGACGCCGCACCACCAGGCTGGCGTTGGCGCCGCCGAACGCGAACGCGTTGACCAGGGCCGCGCGGACCGGCGCGGTCACCGCCGCGCCCAGCACGTGGCGCGCCCCGCAGCTGGCGTCGGGCGTGGCCAGCCCGGCGGTCGGCATGATCGTGCCCGAGGCGACGGCCTCGATCGCGCACAGCGCGCCGATCGCGCCGGCGCCGGCGACCCAGTGGCCGACCGCGCCCTTGACCGAGCTGACGTAGGCCCGCGCGAAGCCGTCGCCGAGCGCGCGCCCGAGCGCCACGATCTCGGCCGGGTCGTTGAGCGGCGTCGACGTGCCGTGGGCCTGCACGTAGTCGATCGCCGGGCCGCCGGCGTCGGTCAGCGCCGCGGCGATGGCCCGGGCGGCGCCGTCGCCGTCGGGCTCGGGCGCGGTCAGGCGGTAGCCGTCGAGCGAGCGGCCGACGCCGGCGACCTCGACCTCGCCGCGCCCGCCGGCCACGTCGGCCGCGGCCAGCACCAGCAGCGCCGCGCCCTCGCCGACGACGAAGCCGTCGCGGCGCGCGTCGAACGGGCACGACACGCCGCGCGCCGACAGCGCGCCCAGCAGCCCGAAGCCCGCCAGCATCAGCGGCTCGACGTCGGCGCCGACCCCGCCGCAGATCGCCACGTCGCACGCGCCGGCGCGGATCGCGCGGACCGCGTCGACGATCGCCGCCGCGCCCGACGCGCACGCCAGCGACACCGTCGCGACCGGCCCGGCGGCGCCGACCTCGAGCGCGATCGCCGCGGCGATCGCGGCCGGCGAGATCGCCCGCGCGTCGAGCCGCGCCGCGAACGGCCGCGCCGCCTCGGCGAACGCCGCGGCGTCGAAGCGGGTCCCGCCGCCGGCCGCGCGCGCCAGCGCCAGCACGGTCGCGAAGCTGGCCCGGCCCGACTCGGCGCCGAGGAACACGCCCAGCCGCGCCGGCGCGACGTCGACCCGGCCCGCACCCCAGGCCTCGGCCAGCGCCGCGAGCGCCAGCGGCCGCCGGCGATCCTCGTCGGCGCCGTCGCCGAGCGCGATCGCCGCCGCGACCTGGCACGGGAACCCGGTCGCGTCCCACGCGGTCACCGGCGCCACCGCGGTCGCGCCCCGCGCCAGCGCCGCCCGGGTCTCGGCCCACGTGCGCCCCAGCGGCGACCACGTCCCGACCCCGGTCACCACCACCGCCCGGGTCACGTCGGCTCCGTCACCGATCCGTGCAGCCACACGTTCAGGTGCTCGCGCCGGCGCGCGATCAGGATCGGGTTGGTCACGACTGCGAACGCGAACCCGAGCTCGGCCTCGGCCGCGAGCGCGCCGTCGAGCCGGGCCCAGCCCTTGATGCGGCCGCCGTCCTCGGTCGCGGTCTCGACCCGGGCCTCGAGCTCGAGCCGGTCGCCCGGCCGCACCACCCGGCGGAACTTGGTGCGATCGATCATCGTCAGGAGCGCGTGCAGATCGTGCCGGCCGCGGCCGCGCAGCGTCGCCTCGAGCAGCACCCCGCCGAGCTGGGCCAGGGCCTCGACGACCAGCGCGCCCGGCAGCACCGGGTAGCCCGGGAAGTGATCGGCGAACACGTCGTCCGACAGCGACGCGCACTTGAGCCCGCGCGCGACCTCGCCCGGGACGAGCTCGGTGATCCGATCGAGCATCACGTAGCGCATCGGCGCGACGGTACACCCGCCGCGCCGCTGGCGGTTGCGCCGCCCGGCGCCCGGGCGCTACAACCACGGCTACCGCAGCAGGCGCGCGCCGCGCCGGGAGTTCTCCGATGGAATGCACCACGTGCGCGCCGGGCCGAGTCGATCGCCCTCACACCTTCCTCGCCCACGAGTACGTCGCCTGCGACGGCTGCGGCGCCCGCCACGAGGCCCGGGTCGTCCTGCGCGACGGCGCGGTCTTCCACCTGCTCCTGTGCCCGACCTGCGGCCAGCGCGAGACCAAGGTCCACGATGACGCCGACGCCTACGTGCGCGAGTTCGTGGCCCGGGCCCGCCCCGAGGAGCTGACCGGCCACGTCTGGAAGCACACCACCTCGACCTGCCCGAGCTGCCTGGCGCTGGTCGAGGCCGAGGTCGTGATCCGCGCCGGCAAGGTCTACTTCGCCAAGGACTGCCGCGCGTGCGGGCCGTCGGAGGCGCTGGTGTCCGAGGACGCCGCCTACTACGCCCGCGCCTACGCGTTCGCGCGCGCCGGCACCGAGCCGCTGGAGTTCCGCGGCACCGTGGCGAAGGGTTGCCCGACCGACTGCGGCACCTGCGGCGATCACGAGCAGCACACCTGCCTGCCGATCATCGAGATCACCGACCACTGCAACCTCGAGTGCCCGGTCTGCATCGTCGACAACCAGTACTCGACCCACCTGGCGCCGGCGACCTTCGCGAAGATGATCGACGGCCTGGTCGCGGCCGAGGGCCAGTGCGAGTCGGTGGCGCTGTCGGGCGGCGAGCCCACCAGCCACCCGCAGCTGCTCGAGCTGATCAAGATCGCCACCCGGCCCGAGATCGGCCGGGTCGTGGTCATCACCAACGGCCTGCGGCTCGGGCGCGACCGCGCGTTCGCCCAGGCGCTCAAGGACGCCGGCGCGTACATCGGCCTGCAGCTCGACGGCTTCTCGGCCGACGTCCACGAGGCCATCCGCGGCAAGGACCTGACCGACGACAAGGCCGCGGCGCTCACCGCGCTGCGCGAGCTCGACCTGCCGACCCAGCTCATCTTCGTCGCCACCCGCGGCGTCAACGACCACCAGATCGGCCAGGCGGTCGAGCTCTTGATCAACGAGCCCCACATCCTGTCGCTCAACTTCCAGCCGATGGCCTACACCGGCCACGGCGGCGGCGCGTTCGCCCACGATCCGATGGATCGCCTGACGATCCCCGGCGTCATCCGCAAGATGGACGAGCAGTCGGGCGGCGCGGTCCGGTACCTCGACTTCTTCCCGCTGCCGTGCTCGCACCCGCAGTGCGTGTCGCTGACGTACCTGCTGCGGCTCAACGACGGCAGCTGCGTGCCGTTCGCGCGCTTCGTCGACTTCGAGAAGTACACGACGCTCCTGCGCTCGTCGGCGACGCTGCCGGCGACCGCCGAGGTCGAGGAGGCGCTGCACGAGCTGGTCCACGACGTCTTCGCGCGCCAGGACGAGCTCGAGCGCGGGCCCGAGATCCTGGCGGCGCTGCGGCGCTCGCTCGACGAGATGTTCCCGGCCCGGCCGCTGACCGGCCGCGACGCGGTCCGCGCCAGCGAGCGCCAGTCGAAGTCGATCTTCTTGCACCACTACATGGATCGCCACGACTTCGATCTCGAGCGCCTGCGCAAGTGCTGCCACCACTACCCGCAGCCCGACGGCCGGATCATGCCGGCCTGCGGCTGGAACATGTTCCACCGCGGCGCGGTCAAGGGCCCCGGCCCCAAGCGCCTGCCCGTGATCGCCTGATGGGCCTGCTCGACGGCCGCACCGCGATCGTCACGGGCGGCTCCCGCGGCCTGGGCCGGGCGATCTGCCTGGCGCTCGCCGGCGACGGCGCCGACGTCGCGTTCAACTACCTGCGCGACGACGAGGCCGCGGCCGCGACCGTCGCCGCGATCACCGCGCTCGGGCGCCGGGCCTGGCCCTACCGGGTGTCGGTGCTCGATCGCGCCGGCCTCAAGGCGATGGCGGCCGAGGTGGTCGCCGCGACCGGCGCGATCGACATCCTCGTCAACAACGCCGGCCACGGCCAGGTCGTGCCGCTGGCGCTGATGGAGGAGGAGGACTGGGACCGGATGATGGACACCCACGTCAAGGGCGCGTTCCTGGCGACCCAGGCGGTGCTGCGCGCGATGGTCAAGCAGCGGTACGGCCGCGTGCTCAACGTGTCGTCGCTGGCCGGCGTCAAGATGCTCGAGGCCCCGGTCCACTACTCGACCGCCAAGGCCGCGCTCAAGGGCTTCACCGAGTCGCTGGCCAAGGAGATCGGCCGCTACGGCATCACCGTCAACTGCGTCGCGCCGGGCGTGCTCGACGAGGGCGTCAGCGACCACCTGCCGCCGGCCCGCCGCGACGAGTACCTGCGCCACTGCGCGATGCGCCGGCTCGGCCGCCTCGACGAGGCCGCCGCGGTGATCGCGTTCCTCGCCAGCGAGCGCAACAGCTACATGAACGGCGCGACCGTCGTCGTCGATGGCGGCGTCTGAGCTTCCTGGGAGGCCTGTCGCCAGGCCTCCCCTCGTCGGGGGCAAGCCCCGACGAGCCTCCCCTCCGTTCTAGACGTTCTAGGCGCGAGACTCCCGGCGCGCGGGCCGGTGCTCGACCGAAAAACTGACAAGCGCTGAGTTTCCTGGGAGGCCTGTCGCCGGCGGCCCGTCAACGCGCCGGCGGCGGCGGCACCGCGACCGCGCGACGCTCGACCACGACGTCGAGCCGCTGATCGCCGCGCTCGATCCCCATCCGCACCTTGGTGCCGGCCGGGCCGCGCATCTGCCGCGCGGTCCGCACCAGCGACCAGCGCGCGGTCGACTCGCCGTCGACCTCGACCACGACGTCGCCGGCCAGCAGGCCGGCGTCGTCGGCGGGACCGCCCGGGAAGACCTGGCCGATCGCGAAGCCCTTGGGGTGCGAGACCGGCCGGATGCCGATGCCGGTCACCGTCGAGGGATCGGCCGGGGCGCCGCCGGCGGTCGGGGGCGCGGCCGGCGGCGCGCCTGTGGCCTCGCCGCCGCTCGGCGCGCTGCCCTTGCACGCGAGCGCGGCGCCCACGAGCGCGATCATCACGGACGTCCGCATCGCGCGAGCGTACCAGGCGGGCGCGCGCGTGGTCGCGGGTGATACGCTGCGCGATCAGAGGTCCCGTGCGCTTTCCTGGACGCCGCAAGCACAAGCACTACTTCCCGGTCCACGCGCGCGATCCGCTGTTCCAGCACGCGGGCGTCGAGGCCCCCGACGCCCGGACCCACCTGGTCGGCATCGATCAGACCCTCGTCGACATCGACGCCCGGGTCCCGGACGAGCTGATCGCCCGCTACCAGCTGCCCAAGGGCGCGTCGACGGTGATCGCCAGCGACGCGGCGCTGCGGCTGTACGACGAGCTCCTGGCCGACCAGCGGATCTCCTACGAGTTCGCCGGCGGCACCGTCGGCAACACGCTCCACAACTACTCGACCCTGGCCGACGACGCCTCGATCTTGCTCGGCGTGATGAGCGCGGAGATCCGGCTCGGCACGTCCGGCTACCGCTACCTCTCGAACACCTCGTCGCGCGTCAACCTCGATCACCTGCAGCCGGTGGCCGGCCCGATCGGCCGGTGCTTCGCGCTGGTGACGCCCGACGGCGAGCGCACGTTCGCGATCAGCGAGGGCGAGATGAACGGGCTGCGCCCCGACAGCGTCCCGGCCGCGGTCTTCGACGACGCGTCGGCGCTGGTGATCTCGGCCTACCTGCTGCGCTGCAAGCCCGACGACCCGATGCCGGCCGCGACCATGCGCGCGATCGAGCTGGCCCGGGCCCGGGGCGTGCCGGTCGTGCTCACGCTCGGCACCCGGTTCGTGATCGCCGAGCGGCCCGAGTTCTGGCGCGACTTCATCCGCGCCCACGTCGACATCGTCGCGATGAACGAGGAGGAGGCCGAGGCGCTGACCGGCGAGCGCGACCCCCTGCGCGCGTGCGACCGCGCGCTCGACCTGACCGACCTGGTGCTGTGCACCGCCGGGCCGACCGGGCTGTTCCTGGCCGGCCACACCGACGTCGAGGTCAAGCGCGAGACCCGGTACCCGCTCTTGCCGGGCGCGATCCCCGAGTTCAACCGCTACGAGTTCAGCCGGCCGATGCGTCGAGCCGCGTGCGCGCAGCCGCTCAAGGTGTTCGCGCACATCGCGCCCTACCACGGCGGTCCCGCGCGCATCACGAGCACCAACGGCGCCGGCGACGCCGCGCTGGCCGCGCTCCTGCACGACGTCGCCGCCAACCGCCACCACCGCGCGCGCGTGCCCAACTCGACCAAGCACGTGCGCGAGTTCCTGACCTACTCGTCGATGAGCCAGGTGTGTCGCTACGCCAACCGGGTCAGCTACGAGGTGCTGGCGCAGTCGGCGCCGCGCCTGACCCGGGGCCTGCCCGAGCGCGAGGAGGGCCTCGACGACGAGGCCTACTGGGCGCGGTAGGCGGCGGGGCCGTCCGCGCTGCCCCGTCGCTCGATCGAGCCCCGTCGCTCGGCGCGCCCGACCGAGCTGGCCCGTCGCTCGATCGAGCCCGGAGGCCCGCTCGGGCTCAACGCGGTGACGGGGTCCCCTCGAGCGGCGCCCCGACCTGGGTGCCGGGGGGCACGAGCACGACGAACGGGTCCTCGCCCGGCTGGAGGTCCATGAAGGTCCGGTACTCGTCGCGCGTCAGCGACGCCTCGATCGACCGCGCGTAGCCCAGCATGTTCCAGTGGACCTGCTCGGACAGCTCCTCCTGGCTGAGGAACCCGCCGTAGTAGCCGCGGACCGCGCGGCCGTGGTCGCGGATCCAGCTCGTCAGCGCGGTCCGGATCGCGTCGCGCTTGGCGGCCGGGAACTCGGGCCCGAACAGCTCGTCGAGGCGGCGGTCGATGTCGTCGAAGCGCGCCGCGATCGTCGCCGCCGGCGGCTCGTCCGGGCCGTTGACGATCTCGGCGACGCCGGGGTCCTCGTCGGGCAGGGGCACCGGCTCGAACCGGCGCACCGTCGGGATCGGCCGGCGACCGCTCGGCGTGGGTCGCGTCGCCGGCCGCGCTGCGGTCGTGATCGCCGCGCGGTCGTTGACCGTGCGGTTCGCCGCCGGGGCTGGCGCGGTGGCGTAGCCGACCGCGAACGCGGCCGCGATCACGACGGCGCCGATGGCGAGCGGCCTCATCGGTGGTCGTGCCCGTCGTCGTGCGCGCCGGGCGCGCCGGGCGCGCCGCCCTGGCCCGTGACCATGAAGTCGTAGGGATCGACGCCGGGCTCGAGCCCGGTGAGCACGCGGTACTGATCGTCCGTGACGATCGCGTGCAGCTCCTCGAGCTGCCCCAGCACCTCCTCGTGGAGCTGCGTCATGTACTGCTCGTGGGTCAGCGTCCCGCGCTGGAACTCGCCGGTCTGGCGGCGCTGGAACTCGATCGCGCGGTCGTTGAAGTCGAGCAGCAGCTCGCGTTGCTCGGCCGAGATCTGTCCGAGCGTCTGGGTGATCTGCGCGTCGGTCTCGGCGCGCCGGGCCGCGCGCGCCTCGGGCGTCTCGTCGAGCGGGAACTCATCGACCGCCTGGCCCTGCTGCGCCTGCTCGACCGCGCGTCGGAGCTGCAGCAGGTCGACCGCGCGCGATGGCGCGCCGCGGGCCGCGGGCGCGGTCGGATCGACCGCGGTCGGGTCGGCAGCGGCGGCGGCCGCGACGAGGCGCTCACCGCCGGTGGCGCGCGCGGTCCCGACCCGCCGGCCGGCGAAGAACGCCGCAGCCGCGAGCCCCACAATCGCCACGATCGTCAGCGCTCGCATCGACTGCCCTAGAGCACGCTAGCACGGCTCAAGCCGGGCCCATTCGTCTGTAGTTTAGTCGCTTAGTAAATCAAACTATACAGAATGTATTGATCGTAGACACATCCGAGGACGTTGATCATGCAAAGTCAGTGATTCCCACTACATGATTTACTGGCACGGGGAGTGCTCATGGTCCGCCTCCATGAAGCTCACCAAGGTCCTGGCGGCGGTCGTGCTCGCGATGGTCGTCGGACTCAGCCCGGCGATCGCGGGCACCGGGTCGACCAGCTCCAACAACGCTCACGGCGACAACCGCGCCGTGAACATCTGGGTCGCGGGCTTCTGGCTTCACCACACGTACGAGTGGGTCCGCTACGGCTCGAGCGTGAGCGCCCACTACACCTACGGCGGCGACGCATCGGGGTGCACGAGCTGCAACCGCTACTCGACGACCTCGGTGTACTCGAACACGCCGACCTGCGTCGCCAACCAGAACAAGCTGACCTACGCCATCACCGGCGTGTGCCATCAGGCCACCAACCGCGCGCTGCAGGGGACCAGCATCCCGTACGTCCTGAGCTGGAACATCGGCGGCGGCGGCACCAGCAACGCGCTGTTCTGCACGTTCGGCGCGGGCCTCAGCTGCTACGGCGCCCCCTGCTGAGCGTCCATCCGATCATCTGAACGCTGGCGCCTCGCCCAGGGGAGATGGGTCGAGGCGCTAGCCCTTTTCGGGCCGCGGGATGCGGCGCATCGGCGTGGTGCCGACGTCATCGGTCGACACGACGGGCGGCGCGGGCGCGACCGGGGCGGGCGGCGGCGAGCCGATCCGCAGGGTGCGCAGGAAGCGGACGACGCGCGAGGGCGAGGGCGGCGGTGCGGTGATCATCATGGCGTGGGTTCGACGGGGACCATGCCGGATCCATCGGCCCCGATCGGGTATGCGCGGGGGCCGTCCGATCTCGTCGTGGGGTGTCGATGGGGCAGCGCCGCCGCGGATCAGCCCAGGCGGGTCGGCACGAACCGCGCGCCGATCCGCCGGAAGCGCGTCGGTGCGGTCGTGCACACCGCGAGCAGATCGCGCGCCACGTCTGGCGGCAGGCCCGGGGTGATCTCGAAGCCGGTGAAGCGCGCGCCGCTGACCTCGGCCGAGAACGTGTGGCGGAACTCGCTCGCGCCGGCGTAGGTGAGCGCGAGCCGTCCGGTCCACGACAGCTGCGCGCCGCGCGGGCCGGGCTGGAAGCGCAGCCGGTGATCGGCCGCGGTGTCGTGGCCGAGCAGGTAGACGTTGAACGGCCGATCGTCGTCGTCGTCGCCGTCGAGATCCTCGACCATCGCGCGGCCGGTCGGCAGCGGATCGACGCGGAACTCACCGCCCGAGAGCTGCCCCGGATCGAACGGCGCCGCGGCGGTGCCGACCAGGAAGCCGCCGTCGCTGCGCCACTTGGTCGAGGACAGCGTGCACCGGTGGTAGTTGGTCCAGACGTTGCGCGCGCGCCAGTCGCCGTCGTCGTCGTCGTCGTCGCCACCGGCGGCGCGATCGGCGGCGTCGTAGGCCGCCGACTCGAGGTGCAGATCGAACCACAGGCCGCGGTCGTCGAGGCGCCCCGACCAGACGAAGCGGGCGATCGCGTGGCCGTCGGGCCAGGGGTTGCCGGGGAACCAGATGCGGCCGGAGGTCATGGCCCCGAC
This sequence comes from Myxococcales bacterium, assembly GCA_016717005.1. Lineage (NCBI taxonomy): Bacteria > Pseudomonadati > Myxococcota > Myxococcia > Myxococcales > Myxococcales bacterium. The sequence continues at coordinate 183,431 of JADJUF010000038.1, forward strand.
GGTAGCCTACGGGCGCGCGCGGGTCAGCCGACCGGCGTCGCGGTGTGGCCCCGCCACGTCACCGCCGCCGCCGCGAGCAGGTTCAGGCCCGCCAGCGCGAGCAGGCCGAGCGCGGCGGTGTCGAGCGGGCGCCCGAACCACGCGCCGGTGCACGCGATCATCGCGCCGATCGCCAGCGCGCGGGCCAGCTCGAGCGGCAGGTACCGGGGCGAGCGCTCGAAGAACTCGCCCGAGACGACCGTCGCGTACAGCAAGAACCCGAGCGCGGCCAGATCGGCGGCGACCCCGGCGGCGCCGAGCGTCGCGGCCAGCGCCCAGATCATCGCGCCCAGGTACGCGAGCTGCAGCGTGCCGACCAGGTACAGCCCGGGCGGCGCTGGCGCCGGCGCGCGCGCGGCGTCGGTCGCCGTCGGCGCGGCGTCACGAGGCCGCCAGCCGGCCGGCATGAACCACAGCCGCAGCTTGTCGCGCGCGCGGCTCGTCGTGCGCGCGGCCCGGCCGAGCTGCGCCAGGTGGTGCAGCGCGACGGTCAGCGGCCGCAGGCTCGGCGGCGGATCGTCGACGCCGAAGGCGGTCGGCGTGCCGCGGGCGAACGTGCCGAACAGGCGGTCCCAGACGATGAACACGAAGCCGAAGTTCTTGCCGCGGCACCACTGATCGCGGCCGTGGTGGACGGCGTGGTGGGTCGGCGTCGCCAGCACCCGCTCGAGCGGGCCGAGCCGGCCGATGTTCCGCGTGTGCACGGCGAAGCCCCAGGTGTCCTTGACGATCCACCCCAGCGCCGCGGCCGGCAGCGGCAGGCCGAGCGCGACCGGCGCGACCAGGATCAGGTACGCGCCCGAGACCACGTTCACGAGCGGCTCCGCGAGCGAGCTGCGCCCGCCGGTGGTCATCGTGAAGTACGGGCTGGAGTGGTGGACCGCGTGCACGGCCCAGGTCAGGTTGAGCGCGTGGTGGTAGCGGTGCATCCAGTAGGCCGCGAGGTCCATCACGACCACGCCGAGCGGCCAGATCCACCAGGCGTCGACGGGCAGCTGCCACGGCACCTGGGGCCAGGCGGCGCGGTAGAGCACGACCCACACCACCGGGACGATCGACAAGAGCGCGAAGTGCGGGATCGCGACCAGCACGCTGACCGCCGCGTCGCGCGGATCCTGGTGGGCGCGGGCGCGCCACGCGTTCCACCCGAACTCGAGCAGCATCAGCGCGACGAACACCGCCGGGGCCGCGATGTCACCCACCGCGCGGCTCCCAGCTCGGCGGCCGGAACAGCAGCGTCGCGCGCTCGCGCCAGGTCGCGCGCCGCGCCAGCCGCGCCAGCCGGATCCACTCGACGAAGTTGGCGCGGACCACGCTCGGCGGCGCCGCGCCGGTGCCGTACGTGGGCGCGGCCTGCTCCGCCGCGAAGGTGCCGAACAGCCGATCCCAGACGATCAGCATCCCGCCGTAGTTGCGGTCGACGTAGGCGGCGTCGCAGCCGTGGTGGACGCGGTGGTGCGACGGCGTGACCAGCACCCGCTCGAGCCAGCCGAGCTTCCCGATCCAGCGCGTGTGCTGCGGGAACTGGTACAGCGAGCTGATCGCGCGCGCGACCAGCGACGCCTCGAACGACACGCCCACCAGCGCCAGCGGCAGGTAGAAGACCCAGCTGGTGTAGACCGAGAACCAGCCGATCCGGATCGCGACGAGCAGGTTCAGGTGATCGCTCTGGTGGTGGACCGCGTGCACCGCCCACCACAGGTTGACCCGGTGCATCGCGCGGTGGCTGCAGTAGAACGCCAGGTCGACCAGCACCAGGATCAGCGCCCAGCGCACGAACGGCTGGCGCGGCAGCGCGACCTGCGCGTGGCGATCGAGCCACTGGTGGACCGCGGCGCCTTGCAGCACCAGCGCCAGGCCCGCCACCACCGAGCCGGCGCCGAGGACGACGCTGGCGATCGAGTCGCGCCACGCGTACCCGAGCGCGCGCCGGCGGGCGCCGTAGGCGAGCTCGAGCGCGATCGCCAGCGCGCACACGGCGGCGGCGATGACCTGGACGGTGAGGGACACGGGCGGGGGCGCGATTGTACGCGGGTCGCGGCGAGGATCGGGCGCCAGGATTCCGGCGCGCGCACCGAGCCGCGCCTCCCGGCCGCGGCCCGCGACGTTCGATCCGCGCGCCCGCGCCCCGCTGTAGCGCCCGCGCCCCGCGGCCTTCGCGCGACGCCGGCGGCCCGGTGCGGGTCGAGGTCGGGGCCCATGGAGCGCCGACGGTGTCCGTCGCGGCCGTGGCCCGTGACCCGCGACGGTTGCCGCCCGAGCGGCGCTCGGCTCGTGATACCAAGACCACCATGCGCGCGCGCTCGTCGTACTCTCTGATCGCGGTCCTCGGTGCGGTGGTGGCGTGCTCGGGCGGCGGCGGCGACAGCCCCGACGGCGCGACGCCGGACGGCGCCACCATCGACGCCGCGGCGCCCGACGCCACGCCGCTCGACGCGCCGGCGCCCGACGCGCCCGCGCCCGACGCGCGGATCGACGCGGCCGGCTCCGACGGTGGGCTCGATCCGCTGGCGTGCGGCACCGGCACCCCGATCGTGCCGCTGCCACCGTCGGGCGTCGCCACCGGCACGGCCTCGGCCAGCACCCCCGGCAACGTGTCCTCGACGACGTGCAACGGCCGCGGGGCCGAGACCGCGTACGTGTTCACGGTCGATCACACGGTCACCCTCGACGCGACCACCGACGACCCCGCGACCACGCTCGACACGGTGCTGTACGTGCGGTCGGCGTGCCAGGACCCGACCACCGAGCTGGCGTGCGCGGACGACCTCGGCGCGACCAACCCGCGCTCGCACCTGACCGTCGCGTTGCCGGCCGGGACCTACTACCTGATCGTCGACGGGCGCAACGTCGGCTCGGCCGGCGCGTACACGCTGTCGGTGCGGCTGGCCGAGGCGCAGGGCGCGCCGTGCACCAGCCCGCTCGAGTGCCAGGTCGGCTACACCTGCCGCGCGATCCCGCCCGCGACCCAGCTGACCTGCGAGCCGCCGGTGTGCGCCGACGGCCGCGACGACGACGGCGACGGCCGCACCGACTACCCGGCCGACCCCGGCTGCGCCAGCCCCCAGGACGACACCGAGGACGACACCTGCCCGGCCGGGCCTGGTTGCCCGGCCTGCGCCGACGGCGTCGACAACGACGGCGACCTGCTGACCGACTATCCGACCGACCCCGGCTGCACCGCGGCGTCGGCCGACTCCGAGGAGAGCTGCGCCGGAGAGACCGATCCGGTCGCGCCGATCACCGCCGGGACCACCAGCGGCACGACCGCCGGCGCCACCAACGACCGGATGCCGGCGTGCGTGACCAACTCGACCGCGCCCGATCGCGCGCACACGCTGCGGGTGCGGTACCCGCTCGCGACCCTGGTGATCGACACCGACACCTCGCCGTTCGACACCGTCGTGTCGCTGCTCGACGCGGACTGCGCGGCGACGATCGCGTGCGACGACGACGGCGGCGATCCCGGCAACCAGTCGCGCATCAGCCGCACCGGCGTGGCCCCGGGCACCTACACGATCGTCGTCGACGGCTTCGCCTCGGCCGCCGGCGCCTACCAGCTCCACGTCGCCGGCACCTACGCCCTGGGCGCCGCGTGCGACCCGACCGCGCCCTACTTCACCTGCGGCGTCGGCGCGCAGTGCCTCGGCCCGGCGATGATGGAGGTGTGCGTCGCGACGGCGTGCAACGACGCCGTCGACGCCGACGGCGACGGCTTCCCGGGCTACCCGACCGATCCGGGCTGCGCCAGCCCCGACGACGACGACGAGACCGACGACTGCCCGAGCGGGCCGATGTGCCCGGCCTGCGGCAACGGGCTCGACGACGACGGCGACGGCGCGATCGACTATCCGCTCGACGACGACTGCGCCTCGGCGTCGGGGCCCAGCGAGCAGACCTGCGCGCCCGAGACCGACCCGTTCGTGACGATCACCGCGCCGGTGACCACCGGCACCACCGTCGGCGCCACCAACGACTTCATCCCGGCGTGCATCACCAGCGCCACCCGCACGGCGCCGGACCGGGTCCACCTGCTGACGCTGCAGGTCCCGGTCGCGACGCTGACGCTCGACACCGCCGGCTCGGGCTACGACACCGCGCTGATGTTCGCCGACGAGACCTGCGCCCCGGTGCTGGCGTGCGACGACGACGCGGGCCCCGGCACCACGTCGCTCCTGACCCGGACCGCGGTCGCGCCCGGCACCTACGCGGTGATCGTCGACGGCTTCGCGGCGGCGGCGGGCGCGTACACGCTCAACGTGCGCGGCACGCTGGCCGCGGGCGCGAGCTGCGCCGACCCGCTGGTCACGGCCGGCGTGCTGGCGTGCCCGACCGGCACCACCTGCCAGGCCGGGCTGTGCCAGCCGTGACCCGTCGCTGACGGCGAGCCCCGGGACGGGTCAGGCCGCGTCGGTCGTCGTCACCGCGCGTCGGTCGTCGTCACCGCGCGTCGGGCCGTCGTCACCGCGCGTCAGGCCGTCGTCACGGCGCGACGAGCGCGGCGTCGCTGGCGACGACCACCTCGTGGTTCGGCGTCGCGTCGTCCTTGACGATGAAGTAGATCCAGCCGTCGCTGCGGAAGTGCGGGAACAGCGCGGTCTGGCCCGCGTTCATGCTCGTGATGCGGGTGGTGACGCCGGTGGTGATGTCGAGCAGGAAGATGTTGGCCGTGCCCGCGCTGACGAGCGCCTGGAACGCCGGGTCGGTCGCGCTCGGGTAGCCCATCCACGACCAGTCGGCGGCCTGGACCCAGTGGTGATAGACGATCCAGCGCTCGTCGTAGCTGAACGCCGGCTTGCCGCCCTGGACGCAGTAGCGCCCGATGATCGGGATCGCGACGTCGTAGCTGGTGCCGTTGAACGTGGCGTCGACCCGCCGCAGCGTGAAGCCCGACTGCGCGCCGTTGAACGACGTGCGGCTGAGCAGGAGCTTGGCCGACGGCGAGATGATCGTGTCGCCCTCGTACGGGGTCTGGATCACGACCTCGGGCCGCGCGCTGTAGGCCGTGCCGCTCCAGACCATCGGGGTCAGGTCGCTGTGACCCGAGGCGCCGAAGCTGGCGCTGGGCTCGCCGCCGCCGTTGTCGCTGACGAACTGCCCGGCCACCGCCCAGTAGTCGCCGCCGCGCACCGCGCCGACGTGCTGGTACAGGCCGACCACCGAGACGTTGCTGCACTCGGGCTCGTTGAACGTGATCGACGCCGGGTTGCTGGTGAGCAGCGACTGCCGGCACCACGGCTTGGCCCCGCCCTGGATCACGAAGCCGGAGTTGTCGGGGAAGAAGCCCGGGTCGTACGACGCGGCCGCGCGGATCTCGCGGCCGGTCTGGAGGTCGATGACGGTCGAGCCGCCAGTGGCGCCGCCGCCGTGCGCGACGAACCGGCCGTCGGCGGAGCTGCGGGTCCAGAAGCTCGAGCGGTAGTCGTACTGGTGCAGGACGCGCAGCGTCGACGACGGCGCCGCGGTGCCCCAGCCCGACGACCACGCGTACGCGGTCGAGGCCGGGAACGTGGCCAGGCACTGCTGCGGCGTCGTCGCGCCGGCGCAGCCGAACATGAGCAGGCCGTCGTCGGTGTTGAGCGCGGTCCAGCCCGCGGTCTGCATCGCGGTGACGTGGGTCGCGACGCCCGGCTGGATGTCCTGGGTGCAGCCGTCGGGCGGCGGGATGTCGTTGATCACCGCGTCGAGCTGCGGCAGGCCGCGCGCGAACCACTCGGCGACGACGTCGAACTCGGCCTGGGTCAGCAGCGGCTGGGCGCCGCGCGGCATGACCACGCGGGTCGACCACTCGGCCAGCTCGGCCGGCGCGCCGGCGCCATAGCCGAGCTGCATGACCGCGTCGAACCACGCCAGCGGCGCGCCGGTGGTGTAGATGCCGAGGCGGCGCGGATCGTAGGGCTGGCCGGTGGCCGACCGGAAGCAGTCGAGGATCGTGCGCGCCTCGGCGGCCGAGCCCGGCGCGAGCGTGGTCAGGCAGGCGTCGGCGACCTGGGTCTCCGCGAGCCAGCGCGTGAACGTGTCGCGCGTCAGCGCGTGGCACTGGTCGCAGGCCTTGCTGGTACCGACGCCCAGGCGCTCGGACGCCGCGCGCGCCAGCGCCAGGTCGCCCATCGACACCGGGTTGCGGAGCGGCGGGAACACCGCCGCGTCGATCCCAGGCGCGGCGTCGGGCACGGCCGCGTCGACATCGGCGGCGTCGGCGCCGGCGTCGATCGGCGCGCCGGCGTCATCACCACCACAGGCCGCGAGCGATCCGACGATCGCCGCGAGGAGCACACACGCGCGGAGCGACTTCATGCGATCCGCAGGGTACCGCGCCGGCGTCGCCGCGGGGCCGCGAATGTGGGCCAGACCGCGGGGCGCGCAGCCCGCACCGTCACTCGGCCGGCACGTCGACGGGACCCTCGTCGTGCTCGGGGCACCCGGTGGGCGCGCCGTCGACGTTGCAGGTCAGGTCGTTGGTCATCACCAGCCGGACCGTGGCGCCGGCGGTCAGGCCCGCGGGGCAGGCGACGGGCTTCGCCGGCGGCGCCGTGCAGGTGCCGCCCGGCGGGCACTCGAACTCGCGCCGGCTGGCCGCCAGGCAGGTCCCGCTGTCGAGCATCGTGACGTCGAACTCCTCGTAGACGCCGTCGGGCCGCGGGCTGCGGTCCTTGACCGCCGGGGAGCCGCAGGCGCTCGCGGCCACGAGGACGAGGACGGATCCGAGGAGCACGGTGCGGAGACGCTGGCGCATGCCCGAGCATCACCGATCTGCGTCGCAAGTGGAACCAGCGCGGCCCGGGCTCGCGCGCCGCTCAGCTGCGCCCGCGGCCGCCGCGGCGGCGCCGCTTGCCACCGCTGCACTGCATCGCGCGCCAGGCTCGGGCACCTTGCCCCTGGCGGGGCGTCGCGACGGGCCGCTGAAGCTCAGCTGCGGCCGCGGCCGCCGCGGCGGCGCCGCTTGCCGCCGCTGGCGCCACCGCCGCTGCCGCTGCTGCTGCGGAGCGGGGGCGGGGCGTGGCCGAGCGCCGCGGCCTGCTTGGCCTCCTCGGCGGCGATGTCGGTCGACATCTTGCCGGCGACGCGGAACTGATCGGGCTTCCAGCCCTTCTGGGCCACGACCTCGAGCTGCTTCTGCAGCTTCTTCTCGAGGTCGTCGAGGTAGTCGCGCTCGCGCGTGCTGAGCAGCTCGGCGACCTTGGGCGACGCCTCGATCTGGACCTTGTCGTTGTCGACCATCCCGCCCGAGCGCCGCACCTCGCGCAGCACCTCGTACGCGACCGTCGTCGTCGACTTGACCACGCCGGCGCCCTCACAGGTCGGGCACGGCTCGGTCAGGATCTGCCACAGCGACTCGCGCGTGCGCTTGCGCGTCATCTCGACCAGGCCGAGCTCGCTGATCTTGGTGACGTTGCAGCGGGCGCGGTCCCGCTTGAGGGCGAGCTGGAAGGCGTCCCAGACCTTCTTGCGGTTGCCCTCCTTGTCCATGTCGATGAAGTCGATGACGATGATGCCGCCGATGTTGCGCAGCCGGAGCTGGCGCGCGACCTCCTCGCAGGCCTCGAGGTTGTTGGCGGTGACCGTCTCCTCGAGGTTCGAGTTCGAGCCGGTGAAGCTGCCGGTGTTGACGTCGATCGCCGTCAGCGCCTCGCCCTGATCGATCACCAGCGAGCCGCCGGAGCGCAGCGGCACCTTGCGCGCGACCGCGACCCGGAGCGCCGGCTCGATGTTGAAGTGATCGAAGATCGGCCGCCGGCCCTCGTAGCGCTTGATGCGCTCGGCGTAGCGGGGCAGGAACGTCTCGGTGAAGCGCTTGATGCGCGTGTACTGCTCCTCGTCGTCGATGTGGACCTCGGTGGTGTTCTCCTTCACCAGGTCGCGCACCAGGCGCAGCGGCAGATCGAGCTCGGGGTAGATCAACCCCGCGCCCTTGAACGCGTCCTCGCGCCGGCCGATCTCGGTCCACAGCCGGGTCAGGTACTCGACGTCGTCCTTGATCTCTTGATCGTCGGTGTCCTCGGCGGCGGTCCGCACGATGAAGCCGCCGTGCTTGGGCCGCGCCTTGTTGATGATGTCGCGCAGGCGCTTGCGCTCCTTGTCGGACGCGATGCGCCGCGACACGCCGACCTGGCCGACCGCGGGCATGTAGACGCTGTAGCGCCCCGGCAGCGACAGGTAGCCGGTGACCCGCGCGCCCTTCATGGCGATCGGATCCTTGACCACCTGGCAGACGACCTCGGCGCCGGGCCGCAGCAGATCTTCGATCTTGCGCGCGGCCAGGCTCTTCTTGGTGCGGGCGATGCGCGAGGCCGCGGCCTCGGGCGCCTCGTCGGCGTCGTCGACGTCGGCGTCCTCGAACAGCTTCCGACCGTCGTCGGCGCCGAGCACGTCACCGACGAACAGGAACGCGGCGCGCTCGACCTTGGGACCGAGATCGACGAACGCCGCCTGCATGCCGGGCAGCACCCGCGTGACCTTGCCGCGGTAGATGTTGCCGACCATGCCGCGGTCGCGCTTGCGCTCCACGAACAGCTCGGCGAGGGCGCCCTCTTCCACGACCGCGACCCGGCACTCCGGACCTTCGGCGTTGACCACCAGGATGTTTTGACCCATCGAACTCTCTGCGAGAAAAACTGTTCAACCCAGGTAGCCGCCCCTGACATGGATGTCTTGATGAGGTCGCGGCGAGAAGGGCGTTAGGACCCATCGCGTAACACGCAATACCCGTGAATACAAGGCATTGCAGGTGGGCTCGCCACTTTGGCGCGGACCTTGCTCAGCTTCTGACAACCTGACCGGGGTGCCGCCCGACAGGTGCCCTAGCTAGCTTAGTCTGCGCCCTGGCTTGCTTCCTAACTACTTGCTTTTCTTCAATTTGCTGGATGCCTCCGGGATAAACCCTCGGAGGCATTCTGGTTTTCGGTAGCTCGAGCGGATCGTGGTCGTGGGGAGTACCGGTTGGACACCCCCAGTGGGTGCATCGTTGCCGGCTTTCGTGGGTACGCGTCGCCGCCGCGAACGGCCTGCGGAAAGACGCGCCTGGAGACAACTTCGTGTGGGGGTCGGGTATTCCTTGCGGCAGTGACGGACCGCAAGGACCCCACCGATCGACCGCGCCGCGCCGGCGACACCGGGCAGCTGCCGGTGGTCGAGCGCGACCGCATCGAGAAGAGCCGCGTCCGGTTCGTGCTGGCGCTCGGGCGCGCGCTCCACCGCTACGGCACGCCGGCCCACCGGCTCGAGGAGGCGCTGGCCCAGGTGTGCCGGCGGCTGGGGCTGCGCGCCCAGATCATGTCGACGCCGACCTCGCTGACGATCGGGTTCGGCGATCCCGCGGAGCAGCGGACCGCGATGATGCGGGTCGACACCGGCGCCGTCGACCTCGGCAAGATGGCGCGGCTCGACGCGCTCGCCGACGCGGTGCTCGAGCGCGAGATCGACTCCGAGGACGCGCTCCACCAGATCGAGGCGATCGAGGCCGCGCCGCCGGCCTGGGGCCGCCTGCCCGAGACCGCGACCTACGGGCTGACGGCGGCGTCGATCGCGGTGTTCTTCGGCGGCGGCTGGCGCGACGTCGCGGCGGCGGCGACGGTCGGCCTGGCGCTGGGCCTCTTGATGCTGGTGCTGCGCCGCCGGGCCCACAGCGCGCGCGCGGTCGAGCTGATCGGCGCGTTCGCGGCGGCGTTCGGCGCCAACGCGGCGGCGCGGCTGGTGGCCGGGGTCACGCCGTCGATCGTCACGATCGCGGCGCTGATCGCCCTGTTGCCGGGCCTGACGCTGACGGTGGCGATGACCGAGCTGGCGACGCGCAACCTGGTGTCGGGGACGGCGCGCCTGATGTCGGCGGTGATCGTGCTGCTCGAGCTGGCGCTGGGCGTGGCCCTGGGCGAGCGGCTCGCGCGGGCGCTGTGGCACGTCGCGGTCGTGACGCCGACGCCGCTGCCGGGCTGGGCCGAGTGGGTGGCGTTCGTGGCCGGCACCGTCGGCATGGTCGTCGTGTGCCAGGCCGAGCCGCGCGCGCTCGGGTGGATCCTCCTGACCTCGCTCATCGCGTTCGCCGCGTCGAACTTCGGCGCCGACCTGCTCGGCCCCGAGCTGGGCGTGCTGATCGGCGCGCTGGCCCTGGGCATCGCCGCCAACCTGTACGCGCGCCTGCTGGGCCGACCGCAGCAGGTGGTGCTGGTGCCGGCGGTGATCCTGATGGTCCCCGGCAGCATGGGCTTCCGCGGCATCTCGTCCCTGCTCGATCGCAACACCATGACCGGCATCGAGACCACGTTCGCGACCTTCGTCGTGGCGATGGCGATCGTGGCCGGCCTGCTGATCGCCAACGCGCTGGTGTCGCCGCGGCGCGCGCTGTGACCGGGTCGGCGCCGCGGTCGGCGGCGCTGATCGCCAACGCGCTGGTCGCTCGATCGCCAACGCGCTGGTCGCAGCGCGCGCCCGGACCACGGCGCGACGCCGAGCGCTGACCGCCAACGCGCCGGTCGCGGCGAGGACGATGACGCGCCGGTCGCGGCGAGGGCGATGATCGCGGCGCGGCGCCGGCGCCGGTCAGCAGCCGCAGTCGTTGAACGGGAACGTCACGGTCGTCGTCGGGGCGAAGCCGCCGGCGACCGGCGTGAAGTGCGAGGTCACCGCGCTGAAGTCGGCGACGGCGCCGATCAGCTCGACCTGGCCATCGCCGTCGCCGTCGACCAGCGCGTCGACGCGCACGAACCCGTCGGCGGGGTTGGACACCAGCGTCAAGGCGCCGGCGTCGTCGGCGAACACCGCCGCCAGGCGGCCCTCGAAGTCGCCGCAGCCGCTGCCCTCGCTCGCGGTCACGACCAGGTAGCGCCGCGCGCCGACCTGGTACGCGCGCACCGTCGGGCTCGGCGCCCATGGGCCCTTGCCCTCGAAGTCGTCGGCGAACGACTTCTGGAGCTCGACGTAGGCCGGCAGCCGTCGGAACGCGGCGACCGCGGCGGCGGTGCGCGCGGCGTCGTCGGGCGCGATCGTGCCCGCGACCGCCTGGGCCGTGGCCGCGGTCGCGTACGCCGGGACGCAGTCGCCGGTGATCGCCAGCTCGCCGATCAGGTACAGCTCGCCCATGGCGTAGACCGCGCGCGCGCGCTCGGGCTGGGACCAGACCCGCCCGTCGGGGCTGATCGACGGATCGCCGTCCCACTCCTGGACCTCGCCGAAGTGCGGCGTGCCACCGCCGAGCAGCCGCAGCGTCCCGACGGCCGCGGCGCACTGGCGCCCGTCGGCGGTGTAGACCGCGAGCGCGCGCCCGGCCCAGTCGGCCGCGACCGGCGCCTTGGACGCGGCGCGCAGCGCGTACTTGTGCGTGCCCTGGAACGGGCCGCTGATCGGGCCGGTGCCCCACGCGTCGCTGGCGTCGCCGCTGATGACGACGTGGTGGTGGCCGTCGACCTCGACCACCAGCGCGATCGGATCGGCGCCGAGCGCGACCGGGCCACCGACGACGCTGCGCACCATCTCCTCGCGTGCGATCTGGAGGCCGCCGGCGCCCTTGGTGAGCACCAGGCGCTTGGGGCCCTCGTCGGCGAAGCGCCCCTGCTTGAACGACTGGACCAGCTCGATCGTCGGCGCCGCCGCGCTGCCGCCGACCTTGACGTCGCGCGCGGCCACCGTCATCGGCCGCGCGAACATCTTCTGGCGATCGGCCAGCCAGCCCGGGCGATCGAACCGCCACGTGCGCGCGCCGACCCGCTTGATGCCCTCCATCTTGTCGGCGTAGAGCGCCTGGTAGCCGGCGAAGTCGCCGCCGTTCTGCGCGGCCAGCCACGCGTCGACGACCTTGCGCGCTCCGGCCTCGTCGACCGGCGCCAGCGCCGGCAGCGCCGCCTCCGTCGCGGACCCGGACCCGCCGCCCGTCCCCGTCCCCGCGGCCGACCCCGCGGCCGACCCGCCGCCCGGCGCCTCCTCCTTCTTCTTGCTGCAGGCCGCGAGCGTGAGCGCGGCCGCGGCCACGTAATAGATGGTGCGCGTGCTGATCATGGACCTCTCCTTCACGGGAGGCCCACTGTACGTCAGCTCACTCCACCGCCGCCGCCTTCTCGCCCGGCAACCACCACAGGACCGGGACGCGGGCGTTGTCGAGGGCGAAGTTGGCGTAGTCGCCGCTGATCCGGAAGTGATCGCGCTCGACGGTCTCGATCTCTCCGATCGCCCAGAACCGCTGGTCGTACGCTTCGGCCTCATTCGCGGGGCCGGTCTTGGAGTCGCGGTAGGTGATCACCCGCTGGCCTGCGTGCAGGTCGTCGGGGCGCGCCGGCCGGGTCCGGTACGCCACGGTCGGGCGACCGACGTGGGCACCCACCGGCGAGACCCAGCCGTCCCGACCCCAGCGCAGCGGCTGGAGGCCGTCGTCGGTCTCGACGAACCAGGTCCACGGGCGCAGGCAGTGATCGTGCTTCGACGCGCAGTCCTGCTTGGAGCTGGTGAGCGGCGTCTCGTCGGTGACCACCCGAGGCTGGCCGGCGCTGTCGACCTGGGCCCACGGGTCGGCGGAGCCAGCGGCGCGCGCGGCCGGCAGGACCAGCTCGTCCACGGTCGGTGCCCGCGGATCCATGCCGGCGATCGCCTCGACCTTGCCGCCGGTCTGGTAGCGCAGCACGGCGACCCGCGTCGCGCTGATGTAGTATGGGTCCTTGTTGAACTCGCCGCCGAGGCGGACCGTCCCGGCGGCCCAGTCGATCGACTCGACGGTGCCGATCCGCCATTCGTCGAGCGCCGCGGTCTCGTCCTCAGGCGCACGCGCGCCCTCGGGCACGGCCACGGCGGTCACGCCGACCTTGAGGTTGCGGCGCGTCGCCGGCACCGTACGGTAGGCGCGGACGTCGGTCTCGTAGCTGATGTCGGTGCCGATCCAGGCGCCGTCGGTTCCCAACAGGTGTGGCCGAGCCACCGCGGTCTTCTCGTGGGCGACGAACCAGCTGCAGTCGCGCAGGCAGTGGTCGTGCCGAGCGTCGCACGCGACCCCCGAGCGGGTCGCGACGCGCGCGCGCGACAGATCCATCGGCACCGGCTGGCCGTCCTTGACCGCGAGCCACGGGTCGGCCGGGCGATCGAGGAAGGGCGGCTGCTCATCGGCGCCGCGCCCGGTGGGCGCGCGGCACGCCGACGGCGGTGGCGCCACGGGCGCGGCGGTCGCGGTGGTCGCGCCGGTCGACGAAGCGTCCGGCGACGAGCCGCCCGGCGACGAGCCCGCCGGCGACGAGCCCGCCGGGGCGTCGCCGTTGGCCGCGCCCGCGTGCGCGAGCGGCCCGGCGGTGTCGCCGCCGAAGCCGACCGGCTTGCCGTTGACCGTGCACCCGGCCAGGCCCACCGCGATCGAGATCAGCGCAGGGAACTTCATGGCGCGCTCCTTCACCAGCAGCGCCAGGTCTGGGTGGCCTTGTTGTACTTGCGGACGTCGGTGCGGACGAGCTTGTCCTTCTTGAACGTGGTCTTCCAGACGTACCAGAGCGCGTCGTCCTCGTTGACCTGGTAGAACACCGGGGACCCCTTGCGCGCCTTCAGGTCGAGCTCGCTGCAGCGCTTGCCGAGGAGGATCAGCGTGTCGGTGTCCATCAGGTACTTGAGCCGGTCGCCCTTGACGCCGAGCTTGACGTACTTGGCCTTGAGCGCGGCGGCCGCGGCGGCGCGCTGGGCATCCACCGCCGCGATCGAGTCGCGCGCGCGACCGGCCATGTCCGCGCACCGGGCGCGGGCCTCGGCGACCGTGAGGGTCCAGTCACCACCGTTGGTCGTGGGGCGGAACTTCACGTCGGGGCTCAGGCCCGCGGCCAGCTCCTTGTCGATCGCCTCGACGCAGGCCTTGCCCTCGGGCGCGAGGGCGCGCAGGTAATCGGGGTCGGTGGTCTCCGACGCGACGAGCGTGTCGCCGGCGGCCACGCTGATGCGGTGCAAGGGCACGAGCTGCGCGTAGGCGTCGCAGACCTTGCCGGCCTTGGACCAGACCAGCACCGCGTAGCCGGTGTCGATCGTGTCGCTCGGCTTGTAGCCCGCGGCCGGGCCGGCGGCGATGGCGGCGCGGCAGTCCGCGACGTCATCCTTGACGTACTGGATGTCGCCGCGGGCCTTGGCATCCTCGACCCGGGCGGCGTAGCCACGCAGCGTGGATACGATCTTGGCCTTGGCGTCGTCGTCAGCGGCGGCGCCGCCGGCGGCGGTGGCGAGCGTGGCGAGCGCGGCGAGCACGATGCGCGCGATGAGCGAGTGACGCGTGGGCGATGGGCGGGTCATGGGCATCCTCCGAGGCCGGGGATGGATCGGCCTCTCATGGTCCCCATTATCGACCACACCGCCTCGCGGTTGCGTCGTGCGCGCACATTGTCGGGCCGATTGTGCAAGTATCTTGGATCCCTGGGTATTGCGCGAGCCACAAGGGCGGCTGTCACCCACGGGGAGGCGCCCGGGAGCCGCGCACTCGTAGTATTGCGGTCGAGCATGCAGCGGGAGGCTCGCGCCTCGGCGGCCTCGGGGGCCTCGGGGCGGCCTCGGGGCGGCCGGGCGCCGGGTGTCACCGGATCGATCGGACGGCCGGGGAGCCGTCGGGTGTCCAGCCGATCGGTCGGAGCCGTTCGGGTGTCAGCCGATCGGTCGGGCGTCGGGCTTCCGCCGATCAGCTGAATCGGTCGGGCGGCTGGCGGCGCGCGGAGGCAGCCGTTCGGGTGTCAGCTGATCGGTCGGGCGGCAGCCGTTCGGGTGTCAGCCGATCGGTCGGGCGTCGGGCTTCCGCCGATCAGCTGAATCGATCGGGCGGCGGGCGGCGCGCGGGGGCCGCTCAGCCCAGGCGGATCTGGCAGGACGAGCCCTGGCCGGGGCTCTCGTGCACCGACACCTCGACCGCGTGGACCACGCCCGGCGGCAGGCTCGGGCCCAGCGCGGCGACGAGGCGGTCGGCCAGGTAGGCGGCGAGCGCCTCGGCCGAGACGTTGTCGATCGGCAAGAGCAGCACGTCCTCGCGCGGGAACACGTAGCGTCGGCCGCACACCCGCACCTCGAGCTCGTCGTCGTCGGCGCGCACCTGCTCGTAGAACGGGTTGGCGTCGGCCAGCAGCACGCGCTCGCGGAACTCCTTGCAGATCGTGGCCAGCGCGTCCTTGATCGCGGCGAACGGGATCATCTGCGCGAACGCGACGTCGGCGAGCTCGAGCACGGCGCCGAGCTGGTAGTTGTGGCCGTGCAGGCGCTCCTTGGTGCCGTCGGGGAACACCGTCATGTGCGCGCACGAGAACTTGTACTGCTCGCGGGCGACGACGACGCGGTGGTAGCGCGTGGTGGTCACGATCGGGGCTCGCACGACGGCATGGCGCGAGCATCGCCGCGGCGGCCGCGCCGCGCCAGCGCCCGGGGCGGGGATTGACGCGGCGCGATCCGTGCCCATCTTCAGTCCATGGCAGCCTCGACCCATCGCACCTGTGCGCGGTGCGGCAAGATCAACCGGATCCCGCCCGCCCACCTCGCCGATCAGGGCAGCTGCGGCGCGTGCAAGACCGCGCTGCCGCCGCAGGCCGCGCCGATCGAGGTCGACGCGGCCGGGTTCGACGCGATCGTCGGCGCGGCCCAGGTGCCGGTGCTGGTCGACTTCTGGGCGCCGTGGTGCGGGCCGTGCCGGATGGCCGCGCCTGAGGTGGTCTCCGCCGCGGCGACCCTGGCCGGGCGCGCCGTGGTGCTGAAGGTCGACACCGAGCGCAACCCCGACCTCGCGGCCCGCTTCCAGATCCGCAGCATCCCCAGCTTCGGGCTGTTCCGCGGCGGCCGCGCGGTGTCGATGCAGGCCGGGCTGATGCGCGCGCCCGAGCTGGTCGCGCTGGCGGCGGGCGCGGCCCCCGGCGCGGGGCCCGGCGGGCCCGCGGGGGGGGGGGGGCGCGGCCCCCTCCCTCCCCCGCGGCGGGGCCGGGGGGGCGGGGGCGGGGCGCGGCCTGACGCTCGTCCGCTGATCGGCACGACGCGACCGCGCGGGGCCCGCGCCCGCGCCGGCGGGCGCTGGCCGCGGCCCGGCCTGCCCGCCCGCGCGACCGCGCGGTGTCGACGTCGCTCGTCCCTCGTCACTGCCGCGCGGCCGAGCTGATGAGGCTGGCGGCAAGCGCGGCGTGACGTCGCTGGTCCGCTGATCGGCACGACGTCGCGCGGTGTCGATGCGGGCCGCGCGGCCGCGCGGGTGGCGCTGGTCGCGGGCGCCGCCGGTCGTCGCTCGTCAGCTGCGGTTCTTGCCGGCGGCGATCGGCCGGCTCTGCTCGTGCAGCGAGCGCTCGATGAAGTTGGCGAGGGTGTCGTCGGAGACGCCGCCGAGCGCGACCGGCACCGCCGACGGCTCCGGCAGCGAGATCGGGTTGGTGGGCCCGTCCTCGAACAGATCGTCGGTGATGGTCGCCGACGGCCGCGGCCGCAGATCGATCACGACGCCGGTGATGTTGTCGTGGCCGCCGCCGGCGCGCGCGTGCTCGATCATCCGGGTCAGGGCCGCGTCGGCGTCGCCGCCAGCGAGGTGGAGCGCGAGCTCGTCCCTGGTGAAGTACTCGTGGAGGCCGTCGCTGCACACCAGCAGCCGGTCGCCGAGGCGCAGGTCGACGCGGAGCAGCTCGACCTCGACGGTGGGCGTCACGCCGATCGCGTTCGACAGCACGCTGCGCATGGGCGAGGTGATCGCGGTGTGCTCGCCGATCGTGCCGGCCCGGCGCATGACCTCGGCCACGGTGTGGTCGTGCGTGAGCTGCTTGAGCTCGCCGTCGCGCACGAGGTACGTGCGGCTGTCGCCGACGTGGGCGATGAACGCCTCGGCGTCGCAGACGACGACGACCTCGAGCGTGCTGCCCATCTGGTGCTTGTCCAGCTCGCGGACGCTGCGGTCGTAGACCTCGGTGTTGGCCCGCTCGACCGCGCGCCCGAGCTGCGCGGCCAGGAGGTCGCGGCCCTCGGGCGATGGCGCCGCGGTGTACGCGGCCAGGAGCGGCGCCTCGGCCTCGAGGCTCGCGCGCAGCAGCTCGACCGCCATCGCGCTGGCGACGTCGCCGGCGCCGTGGCCGCCCATGCCGTCGGCGACGATCACGAACCGACCGAGCTCGTCGACGTAGGCGGTGTCCTCGTTGCGGACGCGGACGACGCCCAGGTCGGTGCGCATGCAGGCGCGACTGACGAGTGCCATGGTCCCAGTATGTCGTAGCTCACCCCGCGAGGGTCACAACAACCGTTACCAATCGGGATTCTGGTAGCGGCGCTCACCGGAAAATTCCGCCGTTGTCGGAGATCCGGCTACATCGGCGCGCCGCGGCGCGGCGCGCCGCACGAGTTTGGTACGCTCCCGCCATGGTCGCGTCGGTGTTCGTCCTCGGTGGTGCGCAGTCGGACTTCGCGAGGAACCTCGCGCGCGAGGGCCACGAGCTGGTCGACGTCGTCGGCGAGGTGATCGACGGCGCGCTGGCGGCGGCCGGGGTCGCGGCCGCTGACATCGGCGCGATCCACGTCGGGAACGCGTTCGGCGAGCTGTTCGCCGGGCAGGCCCAGCTCGGCGCGATGCCGGCGACCGCGCGCCCGGCGCTGTGGGGCGTGCCGGCGACCCGGCACGAGGCGGCGTGCGCGTCGGGCTCGGTGGCGCTGCTCGCGGCGATGGCGGCGATCGAGGCCGGCCGGTGCGAGTGTGCGCTGGTGCTCGGCGTCGAGCAGGAGCGCAACGTCAGCGGCGAGCAGGCGGCGCGGCACATGGGCTCGGCCGCGTGGATCGGCCACGAGGGCGAGGGCGCGCGCTTCCTGTGGCCGCACATGTTCGCGCGCATCGCCGAGGCCTACGCCGCGCGCTGGGGGCTCGAGCCGCGCCACCTCGCGGCGATCGCCGCCAAGAACCTCACCAACGCCCGGGCCAACCCGCTGGCGCAGACCCGGGGCTGGAGCTTCGCCGACGACGCGTTCACCGATCGCTGGGCCGACGACGTCGCCAACCCGATCATCGAGGGGCGGCTGCGTCGGCTCGACTGCTCCCAGGTCACCGACGGCGCCGCCGCGATCGTCGTGGCGTCGGCCGACTTCGCCGCGGCCCGCGCGCCGATGGCGCGGATCCTGGGCTGGGGCCACCGCACCGCCGGGCTGTCCCTCGACGCCAAGCTGGCGCGCGCCGCCGACGCGCCGTACCTGCTGCCGCACCTGCGCGAGGCGATCACCGACGCCTACCGGCGCGCCGGCGTGACCGGGCCCGACGAGCTCGACGGGGCCGAGGTCCACGACTGCTTCTCGATCACCGAGTACCTGGCGATCGATCACCTCGGCGTGACCGAGCCGGGCCAGGCCGGGCGCGCGCTCGACGACGGCACCGTGGCCCGCGGCGGCCGGTTCCCGATCAACCCGTCGGGCGGGCTCATCGGCGGCGGTCACCCGGTCGGCGCGACCGGCGTGCGCATGGTGCTCGACGCCGCGCGCCAGTGCCACGGCGCGGCCGGCGCCTACCAGGTCCCGGGCGCGCAGCGGTTCGCGACGCTCAACATCGGCGGCAGCGGCACCACCGCGTGCGCGTTCGTGCTGGGCGGCGCCGCGTGAAGGTGCGCGCGGTCCACACCTGGCCGGCGCGGCTGCCGGCCGACGACGATCACCCGTACCGCACCGGCGCGTGGCGGCCCAACCGGGTCGAGTACGACGCCGACGAGCTCGACGTCGTCGAGGGCGCGATCCCGCCCGAGCTCGACGGCGTCTACCTGCGCAACACCGAGAACCCGCTGCACCCGGCGATCGGCCGGTACCACCCGTTCGACGGCGACGGCATGGTCCACGCGATCCGCCTCGGCGGCGGCCGCGCGTCGTACCGCAACCGCGCGGTGCGCACCGCCGGGCTCGCGGCCGAGGACGCCGCCGGCGGGCCGCTCTGGGCCGGGATCATCGAGCCGCCCGCGCGCTCGGTGCGCGACGGGTGGGGCGCGCGCGGCCGGATGAAGGACGCGTCGTCGACCGACGTGATCGTCCACGCCGGCGCCGCGCTCACGACCTTCTACCAAGGCGGCGACGTCTACGCGCACGATCCCGTGACGCTGGCCGAGCGCGGCGTGGCGGCATGGTCGGGAGCGTTCCCGTGGGGCGTGTCGGCCCACCCCAAGCTCGACCCCGCCACCGGCGAGCTGCTGGTGTGGAGCTACGGCACGACCGCGCCGTACCTGCGCTACGGCGTGATCGATCGCGCCGGCGCGCTGGTCCACACCGCCGACGTGCCGCTGCCGGGGCCGCGCCTGCCCCACGATCTGGCGTTCACCGAGCGGTTCGTCATCTGGAATGATCTGCCGCTCTACTGGGACCCGGCGCTCCTGGCCGAGGGCGTCTACCGACCGCGGTTCTATCGCGATCAGCCGGCGCGGTTCGGGATCATGCCGCGGCGCGGGACCGGCGCCGACGTGCGCTGGTTTCCGGCCGCGCCGACCTACGTGCTGCACTGGATCAACGCGTTCGAGGACGGCGACGAGGTCGTGCTCGACGGCTACTTCCAGCGCGACCCGACGCCGCGGCCCGATCCGGCCGACGGGCCCTGGGCCGGGCTCAAGAAGATGGTCGACCTGACCGCGCTCGGCGCGCGGCCCCACCGCTGGCGCTTCGACCTGCGCACCGGCGCGACCCGCGAGGAGCCGCTCGCCGACGCGATCTCCGAGTTCCCGAGCATCCACCCGCGCCGCGGCGGCCGCCGCCACCGCTACGCGTGGTCGATGACCGCGCCGCCGGGCTGGTTCCTGTTCGACGGCCTGGTCCGGCTCGACCTCGACGGCGGCGCGCCCGATCACTACCAGTTCCCCGACCGGGTCTACGCCAGCGAGGCGCCGATGGTGCCGCGCCCGGGCGCGACCCGCGAGGACGACGGCTGGGTCGTGACGTTCGTGTCCGACCTCGGCGCCGACACCAGCGAGTGCCAGATCTTCGCCGCCGATCGCGTCAGCGCCGGGCCGATCGCGCGGGTGCGCCTGCCCGAGCGGATCTGCAGCGGCACCCACGCGTGCTGGGCCGGCGCCGAGGAGCTCGGTGGCTGAGGCGTTCGTGCTGGCCCAGGTGCGCACGCCGCGCGGCAAGGGCTCGGCCCGGGGCGCGCTGGCGGCGATCGCGCCGGGCGAGCTGGTGCGGCAGCTGCTCGCCGCGCTGCGCGCCCGCGGCGTCGAGGGCGACGCGGTCGACGACGTGGTGCTCGGCTGCGCGTCGCAGCTCGACGCCCAGGGCGGCAACCTGGCCCGGGCCGCCGCGCTCGCCGCCGGGCTCGGGCCCCGCGCCGGCGGCACGATGGTCAACCGGTTCTGCGCGTCGGGGCTCGAGGCGGTGGCGATCGCCGCGGCCCGGGTGCGCGCCGGCGACTGCGAGCTGGTGATCGCCGGCGGCGTCGAGAGCGTGTCGCAGGTGCCGCTGTTCGCCGATCGCGGGCCGTGGTGGCAGGACGGCGTGGGCCGGCTGCACATGGGCATCGCCGCGGATCTGGCGGCGACCCTCGACGACACGCCGCGGGCGGCGCTCGACGGCTACGCCGCGCGCACCCGGGCCCGGGCGCGGGCCGCGGCGGCGGCCGGCCGGCTGCACGCGTGGACCGTGCCGGTGCGCGGCGCCGACGGCGCGGTCGCGCTCGATCGTGACGAGCTGCTCGACTACGCGCCGACCGCCGCGCAGCTCGCGGCGCAGCCGCCGGCGTTCGCCGAGCTGGGCGCCGGCGACCAGGACGCCCTGGCGCTGGCCCACGCGCCGGGGCTGACCGCGATCCGCCACGACCACACGCGCGCGTCGTCGCCGCCGCTGGCCGACGCCGCCGCGCTCCTGGTGATCGGCACCGCCGCGGCCGCCGCGCGCCACGGCCTCGCGCCGATCGCCCGGGTGACCGCCGCCGCCAGCGTGGCCGCCGATCCGGTGGCGATGCTCACCGCGGGGCAGGCGGCGATCGTCGAGCTGCTCGCCCGCGCCGGCCTGGCCGCGCGGGAGCTCGACGTGATCGAGTTCGCCGAGGCGTTCGCCGCGCTGTGCCTGCGGCTCGAGCGCGACCTCGAGCTCGATCCGGCGCGGCTCAACCCCGACGGCGGCACGCTCGCGCTCGGCCACGCGTTCGGCGCCACCGGCGCGATCCTCGCGGGCAACGTCGTCGCGCACCTGGCTCGCACCGGCGGGCGCCACGGCGTGGCCGCGGTCAGCGGCGCCGCCGGCGTCGGCACCGCGGTGCTGTTCGCGCGGGCGTGACCACGGCCGACGCGGACCGCGGCGGCGGCGCGGCGGTGCTGTTCGAGCGGGCGTGCCTGCGGCCGACGATCGGCGCGGCCCGCAGCGCGCCGGACGCCGACGCGCGCGCGGCGACGTCCGCGGGGCTACGACGCGAGCGCGGCCGGGCCGCGGCGCTCGGCCAGGCGCGCGGTGATGCGCCCCAGCCGGGCCACGTGCGCGAGCACGCGATCGCGCGCGCGCTCGGCCTCGTCGGACAGGCCGGTCAGCCCGGCCAGGTCCCAGTGGCGCAGCACGATCGGCACCAGGATCTGCTCGTGGTGGATCGCGAGGTCGTAGATGCCGGCCTTGGCGACGATCGCGGCGTGGTGCGCGAAGTCGGGGATGCCGGTGCCGGGCATCTTGAACGCGGTGATCACGTCGGCCATCGCCAGGACCATCGTCGACGGATCGACCGCGATCGCGTCGGTGGCGAGGTCGCGGTAGAACAGGAAGTGCAGGTTCTCGTCGAACGCGATCCGGTTCATGATCGTGCGCGCGACCGGATCGCCGACCAGCGGGCCGGTGTTGCGGTGGCTGATGCGCGTGGCCAGCTCCTGCAGGCACAGGTAGACGAAGCCCTGGGCCGCGCCGGCCGGCGCCGGGGCCTCGCCGCCGCTGACCTGGCGCATGCGGGCGCGCTCGAGCGCGCGCGGATCGATCGCGCGGGTGACCGTGAGGTAGTCGCGCAGCACGATCGCGTGGCGGCCCTCCTCGGCGGTCCACCACCGCGCCCACGCGCCCCAGGTGCCGTCCTGCCCGAACATCCGATCGATGTCGTGGAAGTAGTACGGCAGGTTGTCCTCGGTCAGGACGTTCAGGTACAGCGCGCTGCGGGCCGCGACCGACAGCTCGACGCCGCCGCAGTCGGTGTGGGCCGGGACCCACTCCTCGCCCGGCTTGAAGTCGCGCCCGCGGTGGTACGGCACCAGCTCGTGCGGGAACCACTCCTTGGTCGCGGCCAGGTGGCGATCGAACAGGCGGGCCGCGGTCGGCTCGAGCTCGTGCAGCAGATCGACGGTGGGCACGGCCCCAGCGTGGCGGCGGCCGCGCCCCGTCGCTGTCACGACCGCAACACGTTCCGGCGGTGATCCGGTCGGCTGGTGGAGCGCCGCGATCCGGGGCCTATGGCCCGGCCCGCAGCTGGGCTAGCGGCTCGCCGGCCTGATCGTCGGCGGCCCAGATGCACAGGCGGCCGGCCTCGTCGCCGCTCGCGAGGCGGCCGTCGCGAAGGTTGGCCAGCGCCGACACCGGCGCGGCGTGGGCGCGGCGCAGGCGGGGCTCGGCGGCGGCGACGTCGATCAGCGCGACGTCGCCGCCGAAGCTGGTGGCGAGGCCGCCGGGGCGGACCGCGGCGGTGTAGCAGCGCGCGGTGGGCCGAGCGAGGGGATCGCGCCAGCGCCGGTCCGCCCCGGTGCCGGGGCGCCACCACCCCGCGGCGCGGCCGCACGCGTAGACGATGTCACCGTCGGGCGTGAACGCGAGCGCCCACACGGCGTCGCCCACCGCGAGGTCCGCGAGCAGGCGGTCGTCGTCGGTCGACCACACGCGCAGGTGCCCGTCGTAGCCGCCCGACGCGTAGCGGGCGCCGTCGGGCGCGAACCCGAGCGCGAGCACGCTGCCGGCGTGGGCGCGGCGGCGACGCACGGTGCCGTCGCTGCCGACCAGCGCGATCGACTCGTCCTCGGAGCCGGTGGCCAGGAGCGCGCCGTCGGGGCTCCACGCCACCGCCAGCACGCTGGCCTCGTGGTGCGTGAGCGCCTGGTCGCGGCCGGGGTCGCCCAGGTGCCACGTGCGCACGGTGCCGTCGACGCTGCCGCTGGCCAGCAGGTGGTACGCGCCGTCGGCGCCGACCGGGTCGATCGGGCAGAACGCCAGCGCGCGCACCGCGCCGGTGTGGCCCTGGCCGCGCAGGAACGGGGCGGTGAAGCCCGGCAGGAGCCCGGGCATCCACGCCTCGACCACGCCGGTCGCCAGGCCGGCGGCGAGCACGCGGTCCGCGCCGCTGACGGCGAGGGCGTGGATCTCGGGCCCGCGCGCTGGCGGCGCGCTCGGCGTCGGCCGCTCGACCGGGCCCGGCGGCGGCGCGCCCAGGAACTTCGGCTCGTCGGGGCTCACGCTACTTGCGCAGGGTCAGCACGGCGAGGAGCGACGCGAGCGCGGCGTTGCCGGCCAGCCAGAGCGTGTCGAGCGTGCCGACGCCGGGGACGTAGCGCAGGTCGAACACCGGCACCGCCGCGAAGAACAGCAGGTGCGCGGCGACGCCGACCGCGAGGCCGGCGACGATCGGGCGCAGCTTGGGCGCGCCGGCGGCCAGCGCGATCGCGGCCAGCGGCAGGAGCGCGCTCATGAACAGCGGGTTGCCGTGGGCCAGCGGGCCGAACAGCGCCATGTCCATCGACGGCAGGCCGCGGGTCAGCAGCTCGACGCCGGTCCACGACGAGAAGCTCGCCGCGATCCACGGCAGGAAGAACAGGCCGCCCGAGCCCATCAGCACGCCGCCGAGGTAGCGGGCGCCGAGCTTGGTGCCGAGGCCGCGCCGCCGGGCGCTGGCCGCGACCGCCGCCGCCAGCAGCAGGCCGAGCCCGAACTGGTAGGCGCCGTCCTTGGCGCGGGCCTTCTTGATCGCGGCCGGCGCGTCGATGATGCCGGCGCCGTAGCGATCGGCGGTGTACTTCTGGTTGACCGGCTTGCGGGCGGTGTCCTTGAGGATCTGCTCGACCATGTCGGGGTTGGTCACGCCCTCGCCGACCACCAGCGCGGCGACGCCGGCGACGTGCGGCGACGCCATCGACGTGCCCATGAACGCGTAGTAGCCGCTGTGGGTCGGGTCGCCGACCTTGATCGTGTTCTGCAGGACGCCGCCGGCGTCGCCGTTGCGGGTGTTGCCGCCGGGGCCGGCGATGTCGATGTCCTTGCCGAAGTTCGAGTAGAACGCGGTGGCCTCGTCGGCCTGCGTCGACGCGACCGCGATCGCGCCCGGGTACGCGGCCGGGTAGCCGACCTTGCCGCGGCTCTCGTTGCCGGCGGCGCACACCACGACGACGCCCTTCTTGTGCGCGTACTCGACGGCCTTCTTGAGCACGCGCGACGGGAACGGCCCGCCCAGGCTCATGTTGATCACCTTGGCGCCGTTGTCGGCGGCGTAGCGGATCGCGTCGGCGATGCCGGCCACCGAGCCGGAGCCGTTGGCGCCCAGCACCTTGAGCGGCATGATCTTGATGTTGCGACCCACGCCGGCGACGCCCTTGCCGTTGTGGGTCATCTGCGCGATCGTGCCGGTGACGTGGGTGCCGTGGCCGTGGTCGTCGTTGGCGTTGCGGGTGTTGGTGACGAAGTCGAACGGCTTGACGAACTCGACGCCCTTGAGGTCCTCGACCTCGTGGAAGGTGGCGCGGTCCTCGAACGCGACGCCGGTGTCGAGCACCGCGACGATCACGCCGCCGCCGTCGGCGAGCTTCCACGCCTCGGGCATGCCGATCTGCTTCATGTGCCACTGCTTCGAGTACAGCGGGTCGTCGGGGAACCCGGCCCAGCCGGCCTCGGGCGGCGTGACCTCGCGCGCCAGGACCATCTCGCCGGGCGACAGCGAGAACGTCGCGTCGGGCTCGGCGATCTCGACGCCGGGCGTGCGCGCGAGCGCCGCCAGGATCGCGGCCTCGCGGGCCGGGTCGACGTGGGCGCGGTAGACCTGCTCGTCCTTGGCCTGATCCGAGATCAGCACCAGGTCGATGCCGAGGTCGCGCTCGATCGAGGCGATCAGCGCCGGGCTGGCGTCGTCGCGCAGGTCGACGATCACGTCGTCGGGGTCGGCGCCGACCGCGGCCGCGTAGTCAGCGTCGATCTGCTGACGCGACGCGCCCTGGTCTTCCTCGGGGCGGAGGTACCACCACAGCACCACGACGGCGATGAGCACCAGAAACCACAGGAGTGCCGATCGCTTGGAAGACTTGGCGTCCATGGATAAATTGTAGCGCGCCCGAGCGCGATGGATCGGAAGTCGTCGAAGCTGCGACACAACCCGAGCGATCATCGGTGGTTGCGTCGGCCGCTGGGGCGTCGATCGGTCGGTTGCGTCGGCGCATGCCGGCGGCCTATCCTCGAGGACGGTCGAGCGGGCAGGTTGTGGCACCCGCGCTCGTACTAGGAATCGCCATGGAAAAAGCTCAGCAGTCCCGGAACCACGGCCAGGAATCGGCGGCCCCCGCGCCGCAGGCCCAGGCGCCGGGTCGCGCCACGGCCGAGGCCGGCCACGAGGGCGGCGGCGGCGGTGGTCAGCACGCCCAGGCCGGCGGCGGCGGTGGCGGCGGCGGCGGCGCGGGCGCGTGGGAGGCCGACGATGGCCTGATGAGCGCGATGGGGCTCGAGGGCGGCGGCGACGGCGGCGACGGCGAGAAGGCGCTCGAGGGCATCACCAAGCCGCCGAAGGGCAAGCCCAGCGGCCTGGCCACGCCCGAGGTGACCAAGCAGCTCGAGCAGAAGAAGAAGCTCCAGCTCAAGGCCGGCGTCGGTGGCGGCGGCGGCGGCGAGGGCGACAGCGGCGGTGGCGGGGGCGGCGGCGGTGGCGCCAAGGCCGCGCCGATGCCCGCGCCTGTGGGCGGCGGTGGCGGTGGCACGCGCCCCGGCGCGCCCCCGCCCGGTGGCGCCGGCGGCGGCGGTGGCGGTACGTCGAAGACCGCGCCGACGGGCGCGCCGGCCGCGGGTGGCGCCGGCGGTGATCACGCGCTGCAGCCGCAGCAGGCCGAGGGTGCGTCGGTGCCCAGCGCGCCGGCGGCGGCCGGTGGCGGCGGGGCCAGCGCCGCGATGGCCGACCTCGATGGCAAGGATGGCAAGGACGGCGCCGACGCCGGCGCCGGCTCGGTCGAGGCGATGATCGAGCAGCTCGAGCACGGCGAGGACGCCGGCGCGCGCAAGAAGGCGGCCGAGGCGCTCGGCAAGCTCAAGAGCCCCAAGGCCAAGGCCGCGCTCGAGAAGGCGATGAAGGATCCCAACCCGGCGGTGGCCGCGGCGGCCGCTGCGGCGATCAAGCAGATCGGCGGCTGAGCGATGACCGCCGGCGCCGTCCACGTCGAGCGCGTCGGCGCGGTCGGCGTCGTCACCCTCGATCGCCCGGGCCGGCGCAACGCGCTCGATCGCGCGATGTGGCAGGCGCTGGGGCGCGCGGCCGACGAGCTCGCGGCGCGGCCGCCGCGCGCGGTGGTGCTCACCGGCGCCGGCGACGCGTTCACCGCCGGCATGGACGTCAACCCCGACAACCCGATGATCGCCAGCGTCGCGGCCGCGCTCGCGACCGGCGCCGTCGAGCCGCCGCGGGCCATGCTCGCCGAGATCCACGGCGCGATCGATCGGCTGTTCGCGCTGCCGGTGCCGCTGATCGCGGCGATCGGCGGCCTGGCCTACGGCGGCGGCGCCGAGCTGGCGGCGCGCTGCGATCTGCGGGTGATGGATCCGGCGGCGATCGTCTGCTTCTCCGAGGTGCGGCTCGGGCTCATGCCCGATCTCGGCGGCGGCGTCGCGCTGGCGCGGCTGCTCGGGCCCGGGCGCGCGGCCGATCTGATCCTGACCGCCCGCAAGCTCGGCGCCGACGAGGCGCTGGCGCTGGGCTTCGCCAACCGCGTGAGCGCGCCCGGCGCGGCGCGGGCCACCGCCGTCGCGCTCGCCGAGGAGATCGCCGCCAACGGGCCGCGGGCGGTGCGCGCCGCGCTGGCGATCGTCCGCCGCGCGACCGATCTGCCGTGGCCCGACGCGGTGGCCGCCGAGGTCGAGGCCGCCGCCCACCTGATCGCGACCGGCGAGTGTCGGCACGGCATCACCGCGGTGCTCGGGCGGACCACGCCGCGCTTCGACGACCCGACGTAACCGGGTCCGCGGGTCGGCGCGCGCGCGAGCCGGAGCCGGAGCCGGAACCGGAGTCGGGACCGGAGTCGGGACCGGAGTCGGGACCGGAGCCGGCCGGAGCCGGAGCCGGAGCCGGAACCGGAACCGGAGCCGGAGCCGGAACCGGAGCCGGAGCCGGAGCCGGAGCCGGAGCCGGAGCCGGAGCCGGAGCCGGAGCCGGACCCGGACCCGGAGCCGGAGCCGGAGCCGGAGCCGGAGCCGGAACCGGAGCCGGAACCCGAACCGGACCCGGACCCGGAACCGGAACCGGACCCGGACCCGGAACCGGACCCGGACCCGGAACCGGCGTGCTGTACGCCGCGATCCGGTCGCTCGGCGCCGCGCTACTCGAGGCGGCTGGTCGTCGAGAGCTTGCCCATCTCGCGGTACTCGAGCTGGATCGCGCGCAGCAGGTGCTGCTGGCCCATCGGCTGGCCCTCGTGCGCGGCCAGGAACGCGGCGCGCAGCGCGCAGTTGCGGATGTAGCCGCCCGACAGCGGGAAGCGCTTGGCCAGGTCGGTGAAGTCGAAGTCGCCGACGACCGGGGTCTCGGGCGTGACGTGGGCCGACCACAGCATCCGCCGGGTCTCCTCGTCGGGGAACGGGAACTGGAGCCGCAAGGACAGGCGCCGCTTGAACGCCGGATCGATCGCGCCGTCGAGGTTCGAGGTCAGGATCGCGATGCCCTCGAACGTGTCGAGGCGCTGCAGCAGGTAGTTGACCTCGAGGTTGGCGTAGCGATCGTTGGACGTGCGGACGTCGGTGCGCTTCGCGAACAGCGAGTCGGCCTCGTCGAACAGGATCAGCACCTGGCCGTCCTCGGCCGCGTCGAACACCTCGCTCAGGTTCTTCTCGGTCTCGCCGACCCACTTCGACACGACCCGCGCCAGGTCGACGCGGAACATGTCGAGCCCGAGCTCCTGCGCGATCACGCCGGCGACCATGGTCTTGCCGGTGCCGGGCGGGCCGTAGAACAGCGCGGTCAGGCCCCGCGACGTGGTCATCTTGGCGTCGTAGCCCCAGCGCTCGTAGACGGTGCGGCGGTGGCGGGCGCGGCCGATGAACTCGCGCAGGCTGTCGAGCAGCTCGTCGGGCAGGGCCACGTCCTCCCAGTGGGCCAGCCGCGAGACGTGCTTGGCGACGTGATCGAGCCGGGCCGCGACGTGCTGGCGGACCTGCTCGTCGAGCGCGGCGGTGGCGTCGCCGCGGCTGGGGCCCATGACGGTGAGCTCGGCGATGACCCGGCGGATGATGCCGGGGCCGATCCGGTAGCGCGACGCCAGCCGATCGTGATCGGCGGTGAGGCCGGCCCGGCCCAGGAGCTTGATCCAGGCCGCGGCCCGCTCGGTCTCGGGCAAGGACGGCAGGTCGACCGAGACGAAGCCGGGATCGATCGGCAGCGTGCTCTCGGGGCTGGTGCGGATGCACAGCGGGCCGGGGTGGGTGCGGATCACCTGGCGGACCGCGTCGCGGACCTCGACGTCGGTCGGATCGATCAGCTCGAGCCCCGACAGCACCGGCACCAGCCCGTGCAGCGACGCGCGGAACAGCGACGTCCGCAGCGCCGCCACCAGCTCGCGGCGCGCGTGCGGCAGGCGCGCCGTGTCGATCGCGACGATCTCGCGGTCGATGCGCGCGGCGATCGCGGCGATCAGGCTGTGGCGACCGGCGCCGCGGCGGCCGCGCAGCACCAGGCGCACCGGCGCGTGCGGCGGCGTCGGCTCGGCCAGCGCCAGGATGACCTTGCGCTTGACCTCGGGCGCGATCAGCAGCTCGGCCAGCGGCGTGTCGGCCTTGCGGACCTGGGCGATGTCGTCGACGCGGGTCGGCGCGACGCCGCGCAGGCGGTCGAGCAGCGCGTCGGGCACGCTCAGGCGCGCGAACAGCGACGCCGGCGCCGGCTCGACCTGGATCAGGCCGTTGCGCACCAGCGGCGCGTCGGACGCCAGCTCGCGCGCGATCTGATCGCGCAGCTGGCCGCGGTCGCCTGCGACGACCTGCTCGATCAGGAACCGGTCGACCATCGGCCGGGCCGGATCGTTGGACAGGACCCCGTAGAGCCGCGCGATCTCGCCGCGCAGCGCCGGCGCCGCGGCCACCAGCAGCACCTGGGCGGCGAGCGGCGTCAGCTTGAGCTCGCGCACCAGCGTCGGGAACGGCAGGCGCACGCCGGCGGCGGTCGAGGCCTGGGCCCGGGTCGCGGCCTCCTGCTCGCGCAGCGCCAGCACCTGCTTGGTCTGCGTCAGGTTCTCGGGCGCGAACCCGCCGACGCTGCCGATCAACGACTGGACCTCGAGCTCGTGCGGCCGCTTGGTCGCGTTGGCCGGGCTCAGCCGGCCGCTGTTCCACGCGTCGGCGATCACCACCGCGGTGCGCGCGGCGACGATGTCGAGCAGCGCGTCGAGGTGCGCCCGCCCGCTGGCGTAGGGCGACGGGCCGGCCGCGGTCGCGGTCACCGGCGGCGGCGCCGGGCCCAGGGCCAGCGGCAGCAGCTCCGGGACCTCGACCGGGCGGCCCGTCGGGCGCAGGGGCGGCGGCGCTGCGGCGGCGCGCGCGTCGGGCGCGGGCGCGCTCGGCGCGCTCGGCGCGACCAGCGGGACGGCGCTGTGGCTGCTGGCCTTCGCGGCGGCCGACGGCGGGGCCGCGACGTCGGCGACGCCCGCGGCGTCGTCGGCCGCGGCGTCCTCGGCCGGGACGTCGCCCTCCAGCGCGACCTCGTCCTCGGCCGGCTGCTCGTCGACGATCGGGTCGAGCGGCCGCAGCAGCTCGGACGCCTGGATGTGGATGACCTCGTTCGACTCGGCCGCCACCACGACCATGTGGCGCGCGTCCTGATCGACCAGCAGATCGACGCAGTCGACCATCGGCCGCCCGGCGGCGACGACGCGGCCGTAGCGCAGGTCGACGCGGGTGATCGCGCCGTCGGCGGCGAGCAAGAACGCCTGGCCCAGCTCCTCGGCGATCGCCCAGCGGGCCGCGCTCGGCACCGCGAGCTGGTGGACCCGCGCGCCGTGGGCCTGGATCACCGCGAGCGCGTCGTCGGCCTCGCGCCGCAGCAGCACCGCGAGCGCGCGGCCGCCGAACAGGTTGATCGCGTCGAGCACCGTGCCGTCGAGCTTGGCCAGGCGCCAGACCTCGCGGCCGCGCTCGAGCGCGCGCAGGCCGTCGCCGGCGGCCAGGTACAGGCGCGCGCCCAGGCCGGTCACGATCCGCTCGTCGGGGCGCACGTCGTCGATGACCTCGAGCATCAGGCCGGTGCCGCGCTCCGCCACGCGCAGGGTCGGCGCGCCGATCAGGACCGCCTCGGGCATGGCCGCGCCGCCGGTGGCGACGATGCTGGTGACCGATCCCGGCAGCCGCACCGGCGGCATCAGCGGCCGCAGGTCGGACGGCGCCAGCCGGGTCAGCGCGCCGCGATCGACCACCCACAGCTCGCGCCCGACGAAGCCGGTCACCGCGTCGGCGCCGACCTCGACCACCCGCGTCGGCATCGTGCCGACCAGATCGACCAGCTCGCGCACGTCGCCGTCGGTGACCAGGAGCCACCGGCCGGTGCGCGACATCGCCAGCGTGCGGCCGGGCACGGTCGTCATGCCGGCATCTTACGCGCGAATCCGGCGGGCCGCGCGATCGCGGCGGCGGTGTGCGATGGCGGCGGCGGGCCGACCGTCGATGAGGTCGCCGAGGCCGAGCGCCAGCGCGCGCCTGGCCCCGATGTGCTGACGCCCTCCGGCGGGGCTGATCGCTCACCGTGCGCTGACGCCCACGATCAGGCGGCGCGCGGGCACCGTCGGCGCGATTCCCGCCCAGGCCCCGGGGCCGGCGCGGACGTCGGCGGCTACACCAGCGCGGCGCCGCGCACGGGATCGTGTTCGATCTCCCGGCACGACTGGTGCCTGTCGCCCTCGACGACCCGCGCCCCGGCGACCGCCAGGCTCACGGCGCGGCGGCGATCGTCAGCGTCTCGAACGCCGCGCGGATCGCGGGCAGCTGCGCGCTGGCGTCGGCCGCCATCATCGCCACGCCCATCACGACGCCGCGCTCGTACGGGACGAACATCCGCGCGTGCAGGTTCTCGCCCTCGGTCCGGACCATCCACACGCGCCCGCCGGCCAGCTCGGTGCGCTCGGCGCCCTCGCCGTCGTCGTACTGCATGCGGATCGCCTTGCGCATCCGCACCTCGTCGTCGCCGCCGCTCGGCGCGATGGCCGCGAGCATCAGCAGCCGCGCGCCGGGCGTGGTCCAGGACGGCCCGTCGGGCGCCGCGGCCGAGGTGTCGGCCTTCCAGCCGGCCGGGACGGCCAGCTCGACCGCGACCGGCGGCTCGCCGTCGACGTTGAGGGTGAACTTGCTCATGGTGACCTTTCCGGGCGTGGCCGTGGCGCTGCCCTTGGCGGGCGCCGCCGCCGGGCCGGCCTGGCCTGGCTCGGCCTGCTTGGACGAGCCACACGCGATCAGCGACGAGGCGACAACGACGAGCGGCCACCGCATGGCCGCGACTCTATCGCGTCGCCCGCGCCGGCGCTATCCGCGGGCGCCGCCGCCCGTCCAGATGTCGTTGTACGGCTTGTTGATGTCGCTCTTGCCCGTGTACGTGTAGCCGACGCCGACGGCGCCGAGCGCCTCGTACAGGACCAGCGCGACCGCGCCGCTGGGCGTGAGCAAGAAGCCGTCGGGGCCGTGGCGGCCGAGGTCGGCGACCCCGGGGATGTTGATCTTCCACTCGGCGGCGGCCATGAACTCGTAGTTGTCGAACGGCCACGGCTTCCAGATGTAGTAGCTGTGGCGCTTGACGCCGATGTGGCCGTCCTGGACGGCCTTGTTGATGAGCTTCTTGGCGAAGCCCGCGGCCTTGCCGAGCAGCGACCTGATCGCGCTCGCGACCTCGGTGATCCCGCCGAACGACAGGTTGAAGAGCAGCTTGGCCAGCTTCCACAGCCAGCCGCCGAGGCCGTCGGCCGACGGGCCGGGATCGAACAGCCCGATGACCTCCTCGATCCGCTTGGCGATGATGTCCATCAGCGGTGAGACGATGTCCCAGATCGGCTTCACGACCTTCCAGATCTTCTGCGCGTACGTGAACAGCTTCTCGGCGGTCGCGAAGCCGGGGATGCTCTTCAACTTGCCCATCAGCGCGTTGAGGCTGAACGGGCCCTCGTCGCCGCTCTCGGTGACCTCGCCCTGCTTGGCCGGCTGGCTCTTGCTGGCCTCGCCGCCGCGCTCGGTCGGCGCCTTGGGCTCGGCCTTGGCGGTCTTGTCGCCGACGGGCGCGCTCGGCGCCTTGGCCGCGTTCTGGCCGGGCAGCTCCGGATCCTCCTGCTTCTTGTCGCTGGCCAGGTCGACGGTGAAGTTGAAGAGCTCCTTGGGCTTGAGGATCTCGAACTCGGCGAGCGCCGCGCCCTCCCACTTGGGGTTCCAGGCGTCGTTCAGCACCGAGAACTCGGCGTACGGCTTGACCGAGCCCTTGATGCCGAACTCGCCGGCCAGGCCGAGCTTGGCCGAGCCGTCGACGCCGCCGCCGGGGGTGTGGCCGATCTCGAAGTCGGCCTTGGGCTTGATGTCGAGGCGGCCGACGATCGGCACCTTGAGGCCGCCGCCGCCGCGCAGGATCGACGGGTCGAGCGCGAACACGCCGATGCCGAGCTTGGGCGTGCCGGTCAGCTGCGCGTAGATGTCGCCGCCGACCGCGAGCTTGGCGGCGATCCGCTTGTACGCCATCGTGTCGAGCGAGAAGTCCTCGACCTTGGCCGACGGCGTCATCGTGATCTTGAAGCCGAAGTCGAAGCCGAGGTCGAAGCCGATGTCGATGTAGACGCCGAGGCCGTAGACGTTGACCACCGGGATCTGCTTCGACGCCTTGAACAGCTGCTTCGAGATCTTCTTGTCGATCAGCGTGATCTCGGTGACCTTGAGCTCGACGCCGATCGCGTTGGTCTCCTGCGAGTACTTGACCGTCCCGGTCGCGGTGATGTCGTCCTTGATCTTGTAGTTCGCGGTGCCCGAGACGTCGAAGCCCTTGTCGCTGCTGTACGACGCCGTGATCGAGCCCCAGAACTTGCCTTCCTGGTTGCCGAACTCGACCGTGCCTTCGGCCTTCTCGATGTGGACGCCGGCCTTGTCGACGGTGCCCTTGGCCTTGGCCGACTTCAGGTTCTTGATGTTGACGATCTCGATCTCGAAGTCGCCGGTGACCGAGCCGTCCTTCTCGAGCGTGCAGCCGACGCTCGGGATCCGCAGGTGCTTGCCCAGCTCGATCGCCTTGGTCGACTTGATCGTGCCCGAGTAGCTGCCGTCCTCGCCGATGTGCGCGTCGACCGCGAGCCCGACGCCGTCCTTGGCCAGCTTCTGGAGCCCCGGGATGTTCAGGGTGGCGGCGCCGCGGATGTCACCCGAGAACTTGCCGTTGTTGTACTTGATCGTGCCGCCGACGGCGCCGGTGATCGCCGGCTTGTCCTTCGGGTACTTGAGCTCGGGCGAGTCGTAGCTGAACGACGCCTGCTTGATGTCGTTGTTCTCGAGCGTCGCCGTCGCCGTCGCCTTGCCGAACATGCCCAGGTCGGCGTCGAGCTGGCCGGTGCCCGAGAACGTCCCCTTGTCGACGTCGTACGAGAGGTTGAGGAGCGTGCCGGTCAGGTCGACGGCGCCGAGCTTCCGCTGGTACTTGGCGCTCGGGCAGAGGAGCTTGGTCTTGCCGCCGGCGTAGCTGACGCCCAGCTTGACCGCGCTGAGGCCGGGGACCAACCCCTCGCTGAGCGTGGCCTCGCCATCGAAGTTCCAGTTGGCGCCGTCCCAGCTGACCTTGATCTTGCCGCTGATCTTGCCGCTCTTGTGGCGCAGCCCGACCTCGCCCTCGACCGAGAGCGTGCCGTCGACGTAGCGGGCGGTCAGGGTGGCCGCGTCGATCTCGAAGTTCGGGATCTTGGCGGCGCCGGCCTTGACCTTGATCGTGGCCTCGGCGCCGCCGTCGATGAGCTTGGCGTCGACGTCGACCGCGCCGAGCGCCTTGTCGAGGGTGCTCTTGAAGCCGGTGAGCTTGTTCTCGATGGTCGCGTTGAGCCCGGCGCCGGTGCTGGGCGGGATGTCCTTCTTGATGCCCGTGCCCTTCACCGCGCCGGCCATGTCGACGTCCATCTCGATGGTGCCGCCGGTGATCGCGGTGTCGTCGCCGTTGGTCTTGAACGTCGCCTTCTTGACCTTCACGCCGGCGACGCCGGTCGTCGGATCCGTGAACGCGTAGGACGACTTGCCCTTCTCCTTGGTCTTGAACTGGAGCTGGGGGTTGAACTGGGCGCAGAACGTCTTGATGCCGTCGGGATCCGGCGTCACCCCGAACTTCGAGCGGTTGGCCGCCTTGATCCAGCGATCGAGCTGGGCGGCGACCTTGTTGCCGATCTCCTTGCCTGGGGTCGTGTACAGCACGGCGCTGTAGGTCTTCTTGGGATCGCTGGCGCCGGTCGCCGCCGCGCTGACCCACCCGGGGATGGGCTTGGTGATGATCTTCTCGTAGTCCTGGGCCTGGGCCTGGTCGGCGCCGGCCTCGGCGGCCTTGCCGTCGATGATGACGTTGCCGCTCGCGTTGTCGCCCTGGCGCTCGCCCGCGGCGCCCAGGCTCGGATCGCGGAACAGGGGCTTGGTGTTCGAGAGGGTCTTGCCGGCCTTCTTGACCAGGTCCTCGAAGATCGAGCCCTGGAACCCGTTGTACTTGGCCGGGATGAGCTTCCCGCCCGACGCGCCCTTCCCCTTCATCACCTCGTTGTAATATTCCTCCCAGCCCCCGCCGGGCAGCGCGGCGTAGGCGTCGACCAGGGCCGTTCGCAGCGCGCCGCGGTACGCGTCGGCGTCCTTGCCGTCGATGACGGCGTCCTCCGCGGTCATCTCGTCGGCCCACGACGCCCACTTGAAGTTGGTGACGCGGTTCGGCAGCGCCTTGACGACGTCGAAGTAGCACTCGAACTGCTCGTCGGGGTCGGCCTTCGGCCGAGCGATCGGCCGGACGTCCTCGACGTCGGTCTGCCACGTCCCGCTCTTGATGAACGCGTACGTGTTCTCCGAGACGCTGGCGATCTGGTTGGACGCCTTGTTCGCCGTCGACGTCATCTCCTTGATGTCGTCGCTGGTCGTCTCGACCTTCACCGCCGGGAGTCCGCTCGATGGCGCGGTCACCTTCGCGTGGTAGTGCTCGCGCTTCCACGGCTCTGGGCTGGTCTTCTTGTAGTGGGACTTCGTGACCTTGCCGCGGAAGGCGTAGTGCTTGCCCTTGAAGCCGGGGAACGCCTTGGGGTGGTCCACCGTCTCGGCGTTGTCGACGAAGTGCTTGATGCGCTTCTGGCGGTTGCTCGCGTCGTCGGCCGCGGTCGGCGTCACCGGATCGGCGCGGTGGATCGTGTTGGGATCGGCGCGGACGCTCGGGCCATCGCCGCCGCGGGCTTCGACCTCGGCGGCGTCGTCGCGCGAGCTGACCCGGAGGCTGCCCGGCGCGAAGGCGGTGGGGGCGCGGCCGCCGCCCATCTGCATGACGTGGGTGAGCTCGTGCAGCAGCGTCTCGCGCTGCGGCGACGGGTCCGCCAGCATGATGATGTTGTGCACGACCATCGCGGAGGCCGACATCGCCTCGCACGCGAGGCGGGCCGCGTCGCCGGTGTACGTCTCGACGAAGTCGAACGACGTGCCGAGCTTGTCCTCGAGCTCCGCCTGGAACGGCAGGCCGACGCGGCGGCCCTGGGCGCGCGCGAAGTCGACGATGCGGGCCGGATCGTCGCCGGCCTTGGCGACGTAGCGCGCGCCGTGCTGCGCGCGGAACTGCCGGGCGAACGCGTCGGCGTCACGCTCGTGCGTGTCGCCGGGCTCGGAGACGCCCGGGCGCGTCGGCGCCGTGCCCCGGAGCTGCTGGGCGACGTGCGCGACCTCATGCGCGATCAACTCGACGCCGGAGTCGCTGTGCGGGTCGTAGGCCCCGCGGGCGAAGTAGATGTGGTTGCCGAGCGTGAACGCACGCGCGTTGATCTCGGCGCACGCCAGGTCGGCCTGGGCGTCGTCGTGGATCACGACGGCGCCGAGCTCGAGCCCGAGTTCGCGTCCGAGCCGGGCCGCGAGCTCCGGCGGGAGGTGGGTGCCGGCGGCGGCGGACTCGACGATGCCGAGCGCGGCCGCCAGCCCGTCCCCACCGCCCGGGGCGGCCTCCGCGTACCGGGCGACGTGCGGCACGACCGCGTCCGACGCCGACCAGCCGCTGGGCTGCTCGACGTTGGCCTCGGTGCGACCGCCCTTGCCGGGGGCGTGGCGCTCCGACGCGGCGATCGCGAGGTCGTCGTCGTCATCGACCCGACGCTCGCGCGCCGATCCGCTCAAGAGTTCGCGGGAGTTTGCCACCGGCCCATTATACGGCCACGCCGAGGCGATCCTTCCCCGCATCCGGATCGAAAGAAGTGAAGCTGTTTCGGCAGGTTACGATCCGGAATCGGTGCGCTCGACCCACCAGAACGCGTCTCCTTCTGGATACGCCACGAGGTCGATCCCGTCGGCCCGGGCCCGCTCGTCGAGGCGGATCGCGTCGGCGCGGGTCGGCACGATCAGGCGGAGCCCCTTGATCGGGGTGCCGTCGTGCGCCTCCTTGGTGTCCGCGATCGCCGCCAGCTCGCTCCACAGCGGCTCGTCGACCTCGCCGGTGTCGGGATCGACGACCATCGTCTTGTACGCGATGCCGTTGTGGGTGTCGTAGAACGTGAAGGGCTCGAGCTCGTCGCGATCCACGATCACCGCGAGGCGGTCGCCGCGCTCGTTCCAGCCTGGGGCGAGGCGCGTCGTCACCAGCGGCACGAACCAGCGCTCGCCGCGCGCGCGCGCGTCGGCGACGCTCGCTGGATCGGTGAGGTCGCAGGTGAAGGTGATCTGGACGAGGTCGCCGTCGGTGGTGCGCTCGATGCCGGGGCCGGTCGGCGCGGCCTCGACGTTGCGCAGCACCTCCGCGCGATCCGGATCGGCCTCGTGCCAGGCGCGGCCGAGCACGTACGCGATCGCGCCGAGCGGCCACTCGCTCTCGCGGTGCGGGACCGGGCGATCGTAGTCGGCGCCCCACGGCGTGACCGCGCTGATCCCTGCGCGCAGGGGCTCGTTCGCGAGGGCCTTGGCCCACGCGGCGACGAGGGCTGCGAGCTCGCCGGGGAGGGCCGCCGTCATGTGCTCGCGTGCGAACGACACCGCCGCGGCCAGGCCGGTGCGCCGCATGGACAACCAGACCATCCACGTCGGATCGCCCGCCTCGCCCGCGTAGAGCGCGACCGTCTGCTTGCGCCAGCGACTGGCGAGCTCGTCGAGCTCCTTCGCTGGTGGGAGCGGCGCGGGGTCGTCGTCGTCGACCCAGTAGTGGGTCGCGCGCGCCAGCCAGCCGGCGGCGCGGAGTGGCTCGAGGAACGCGCGCGCGGTCGAGGCCGTCGCCCACGTGCCATACACGTCGACGTCGACCTCCCAGTCGCTCGACAGCACCAGTCCGTCTTGCTTGTAGCCCATGCTTCGGTCTCCGAGGGTGACGGCCGTGGCCATCGCGGGACACGGTACCGAGCCTGGGTAGTCGAGACAAGGCGGCGGGCTGCCGGCACGGCCGGGCCGACCCGGAATGGGTTGGCGTCGGGACCGCGCACGAACCGCCGGCGCGGTCCGCGTCACGGTCCGTACGGGCGGCTCAGCGCCGACCCGGCCGCGGCGGGGGCGTCGGCTTGGTGTCCTTGGACGGGGCCTGCCACGACGAGGCGGTCGACGAGTGGCTGATGCCGATGCGCAGCGATCGATGCGAGGACCGGAGCGCGAACTTTCCGCGAGCGGGCTGGCTGGGCTGCATGCATCGACGCTAGAGACGTCGGATCGGCGGCGCAACTTCCTGTCCGGCCAGGAGATCTCGCCGAAATCGAACGGGGGGCGCGCGCTCACCGGCCTGCGGTGATCGCTGATATGATCTTCGACCCGGCGTGGGGAACGCTGGCTCGCCGTGACCGACTCCTTGTTCCACGTCTTCATCGAGCGTGCGCGCTCGAGCGCTCCGGGCGCGGGCGCCGAGCTGGCGCGCGCGATCGCCGCGCGCTACGGCATCCCGGCGGCGGAGCTGGAGAAGCGGTTCGCGGCCGGGCGCTTCCGCGTGAAGGGCAACGTCGACCGCGCGACCGCGGAGAGCTACGCCGCCGACCTCGCGAGCATGGGCGCGGTGTGCTCGGTGGTGTCGGCGTCGGCGCCGCCGCCGGCCGCGGCTCAGGCGATGACGCTGCCGAGCGCGCACCGGGTCGCGGCGGCAGCGGTGGCGGCGCCCGTCGCGCCGCCGCCGAGCGCCGTGCAGGATCTCGGCGCGCTGACCGGCGAGATGCCGCTGACGCTGTCGACGATCGACGGCGCCAGCGAGGACGAGGCCCGGGCGTCGCGCAACACGCCGCTGCCCGGCAGCTTCGGGCCGGCCGACGGCGGCCGGTCGTCAGCGCACGACATGCTCGCGGCGAGCTTCGGGCCGCCCGTCGAGTCGACCGATCCGGGGCGCACGTCGAAGAGCACCGGGCTGCCCGCGAGCTTCGGGCCGCCGGCCGAGGTCGACCACGCGCGCTCGTCGTCGCGCAAGATCGCGACCGCCGGCGCGGCCGACGTCGCGCCGATCGAGACGTTCGATCCGTTCGCGCCGCCCGAGATGCAGTCCGACGAGCCGGAGCTGACGCTGGCGGTCGAGCGCAAGCCGCGCCAGAGCAAGGCGCCGTCGGTGGCGCCGCCGGCTCGGGTCGAGGTCCCGCCGCCGCCGACCGCGCGCCACACCATGGCCGATGACCCCGCGCCGCGGGAGCGCCGCGAGACGCGGTCGCGCGCGGTCGCGCGGCCGGCCGGCGGATCGCTCGGGTTCCTGCGCGACGAGGGCACGCGCTTCATCGCCGGCGTGGTGCTGGCCACGCTCCTGGGCGGCGTCCCGGCGCTGTTGATCGGCTCGGCCCGCGAGCGCTCGGCGTTCGCCCAGCTCAACAGCGATCTCGAGAAGCGCCAGGACGAGGCCAGCAAGCGCCGCGAGACCTGGGACGGGCTCGATCGCGTGCGGGCGTCGTTCGTCGAGCGCAAGCGCAGCGAGCGCCAGACCATCGCGATCACGTCGGTGCTGATCTGGGTCGTGCTCTCGGGCGGCCTCGCGTGGCTGTGGTTCCGCAAGATCGACTGGGACCGCCTGGACCGCTGAGCCGGCGCGGCGGGCGGGGTGTACCCGTACTGACCGTCGGCGCCCGCGTCAGCCGACCGGGATGTCGATGGTCGCGAGCCGGAAGATCAGGTACGCGCGGAACGTGTTCGTGCCGGTCGAGCGGAACGGGTCGGTGACGCCGCCCGGGTTGAACCACATCCAGCGCGCGGCCGCGTCGATGCCGCCCTGGGCCGCGGGGCACACCAGCGGGAAGTCGCCGCCGGGGCCGTCGTTGGGCTCGCCGACCGCGAGCGTGCCGATCGCGCCGACGGTGACCGCGCCGGCGCTGTTGACCCAGCCGGCGCTGGTGGTCGTCGTCGAGCCGGCGCCGGCGTTGCAGATCGCGATCTGGGCGTTGACCTCGGCCTGGGTCGGGCCGACGGTGCTGGTCGACAGGTTGATGCCGGTCGCGCAGACGTCCCACTCGACCCCGCCGGTGTAGACCGGCGCGCCGGCGCCGCGCTTGAACTGGCCGATCACGCCCTGGGTGACCGCGAGATCGTCCCAGGACACGACGTACAGGTACGCGGTGTCGGGGGCGTCGGCGCCGGGCACGGTGTAGTGCTCGGGGCCCTCGCCGATGGGGCAGTTGAAGATCTGGCCGGCGGTGACCGCGCGCGTGCCCTGGATGAACGTGCCGATGCCGGCGACGTCGCCGTAGCCGAAGCTGTAGGCGTTGTCGGCGGTGATCTCGACCTGGACGTCGGGCGGCGGCGGCGCGTCGGGGCTGTCGATCGGGATCGCGTCGATCAGCTGAGCGTCGACGGCGGGCGCGTCGGCGGCGGCGTCGACGTCGCCCTCGGCCGAGGGCCCACAGCCGGCCGCGACGAGGCTCAGGCTCACGACGGTCAGGGACAGGCGCATCCCGTGAGTGTCGCCAGCGCCCGCGCGGCGGTCAAACCCTGGGTGCGAGGGGCGTGAGGTAGTTGCGGCCTACTTGACGACGACGCCGGCGGCCGCCTCGGGGTCGAACTCGGCCTTGGACACGACCTGCCCGCGCAGGGTCAGGGTCAGGACCGTGCCGACGCCCTGCAGGTACGGCTTGGGCAGGAGCAGGTAGTAGTTGGTGACG
Source organism: Myxococcales bacterium (assembly GCA_016717005.1). Classification (NCBI taxonomy): domain Bacteria; kingdom Pseudomonadati; phylum Myxococcota; class Myxococcia; order Myxococcales; species Myxococcales bacterium. The sequence goes on from JADJUF010000038.1 coordinate 223,801, forward strand.
CCGTCGGCGCCGTCCTCGGGCGGGGTGCCCTCGTCCTTGGCGCCGGGGCTGCCGGTCAACATGCGGACCTTGGTGCCGGGCGCGAGCACGAACCCGGGATCGATGATCCCCAGCTCCTTGCGGCGGGCCTGGCCTCGGCGGCCGACGGTCATGCCGCAGCCACGGGTGATGAACGGCATCTTGCCGTCGTTCTCGAGCACGACCCACTCGGTGTTCAGCTCCTCGGGGGTCGTGGCGGCGTGGATTTCGATGAAGCGGATCGCCATCGGGGTGCGGCAGGATAGCCATCGAGGTGGGCGCTGTCGAGCGTTGCAAACCCCAGCGCGCCGACGATAATCGCCGCCATGACCAAGGCGGTGATCCGCGTCGTGGCCGCCGTGATCGACCACGAGGGGCGCTACCTCATCACCCAGCGCAACGCCACGGCGGTGCTGCCGCTCCTGTGGGAGTTCCCCGGGGGCAAGGTCGAGGCCGACGAGACCGACGAGGCCGCGCTCTTGCGCGAGGTCCGCCACCGCATCGGGGTCGAGGTCGTCGTCGGGGGCAAGGTGGGCGAGCACGTCCACGACTACTCGCGCTACGAGGTCCACATGGTCATGTTCGCGTGCAAGCTGCTCGACGGCGCGGTGCCGTACCCGGCCACGGTCGCCGACCTGCGCTGGGTCACGTCGCGCGAGTTCCTCGACTACGAGTTCCCGCCGGCCGACGAGACCACGCTCAGCCGGCTGCTGGGCCTGATGCGGAATTGACCATGACGACCCGTGCGTCATGCCGCCGCACGCGCGCCGGCGCCGGCGCGGGGCTCACCGCCCGCCGAGCCGGTCGCCCGGAGCCCGCGTGACCTCCGCGGCGGCTCCCGATGACGTGACCCCGCGGGCCCGGATCCTCGTGGTCGACGACGAGCCGCAGATCCTGGGGCTGATCGAGCGCATCCTCCGGGGACCGCGCTACGAGGTCGTGGCGGCCGGCTCGGTCGACGACGCGCTCGCCCGGCTGGCGGACACGCCGGTCGACGTCATCCTGTCGGACTTCGCGATGCCGAACCGAAACGGCTGGCAGCTCTACCAGGCGGTCCTGGCGGACCACCCCCACCTCGCCCCGAGGTTCGCGTTCGTGACCGCCGTGATGCCCGAGCTGCCCGCGCACGCTCGCGCCCCGGTCCTGACCAAGCCGTTCAACCGCGAAGGCTTGCTCGCGCTCGTCGCGGAGCTCGTCGCGCGCTAGCGCGGTGGCGCGGGCGGCGCCTGGCCCCGCGACGCGCCCTCGAGCCGAGCGGCCTCAGGACCGCAGGTTGAGCAGCAGGGCCAGCGACCGGGTGTCGGCGGCGTCGACGCCCGGGGGCTGCTTGCCGAGCAGGTTGTCGAACGAGAACCGCACGCCGAGGTCGATGTGCTCGGTCAGGTTGCGGACCACGCCGAGGCCGACCGGCACCTGGTAGGTGTCGCCGAGGTGCTGGAGGCTGCCGACCACGCCGGTCAGGAGCTTCAGCGTGGTCGGCCTGTCGAGCTGGAAGCTGACGTCGACCGGCGCGAACAGCGCGTCGTCGGTGACGTCGCGGTCCGACAGCGCGAACCCGAGCTGCGGATCGACGGTGATCGCGACGGCGTCGGTGAGGTGCAGCTTGACGGCCGCGCCGATCGGCATCATCGCGGTGGTCGGATCGAAGCTGGTGAGCAGGAGCCCGCCGTGGACCGACAGGTGCAGCTGCGTGCCGTAGATCAGCCCGTACATGACGTCGAAGCCGACGTTGTCGTAGACGTGCGGGCAGCCGCCGTCGGTGCCGCTCAGGCACAGGCCGAGGCCGGGGCGCGCCTGCCAGCGCATGGGGCCGTCGTGGATGAGCCCGAGCTGCAGCCGATCGCTGACCGCGTAGTAGACGTCGGGCGCCAGCGAGATCGGCTCGCCCGCCAGGTCGGCGCTGAGGTTCACCGCGAGCGTCACGCGCGCCATCAGCATGCCCTCGGGCCCTTGCAGGCCGCGGCGGACCGCGAGCTCGCCGTCGGGGGCGCCGCTGATCGGGGGGACGTCGTCGTCCGCGGCCGCGATGGCCGGCAGCAGGAGCGCGGTGCACAGCGCGGGGATGATCGTGAGTTTCAGAGGAAGCTTGTTCAAGGGATCGACCTTTCTAGAGTCGACCGTCGCTGCTGCATGACCGAGGCCAGCAAGATCAGCGGCGGCGCATGCCGGGGTTCAGGCGCTGCACCACGCGCAGCGCCAGCAACAGCACCATCGCGCCGATCGTGGCCACGATGATCACGCCGCCGATCCCGTCCATCGGCGCCTTCCAGCCCAGCTCGCGGAAGCCCCAGCTCCCGAGCATCGCGCCGCCGATGCCGAGCGCGATGTCGCCGAGTAGGCCGTATCCAGAGTCACGGAGGAGGGCCGACGCGAGCAAGCCCGCGACCAGTCCGACGATGAGCCAGGTGAGGAGGTCCATGCGCTGACGGCTTGCAAGAACGTCTCCGCTGGCCCCGGCCGTCGTCGTCGTCGTCGCCGTCGCCCGCGCGGCGGGCCGCGCTGTGCGCCAGCGCTCACCGGGGTGCGCGTTGTGCGCGCACGTCACAGCCGCGCCTCAGGCGCCGGTCGGTTGGGCCTCGAGGGGCGCCTCCTCCGGGAGTGCGGCCAGCTCCACCGGCGGCGCCGCGGCCAGCTCCGTGGGCTCGGCGGCGGCGGCCTTGAGGCCGAGGTAGCGGTTGGTCTCGAGCCAGCGCGCGAGATCGTTCTTGACCACCCCCGGGAGCTCGGCCAGGTCGCCGGTGAGCAGCGCGTCGACCGAGGCCATCGCCGCCTCGAGGTCGGCGCGGGTCGAGGTGCTGACGGCGCCGGTCAGGTCGAGCGCGAGCTCGGCGCGACGCTGCTGGACCCGCTCCACGATCGAGGGACGGGCGGAGGAATCATCGCTGGGAGGCTGCATGGCCCAGCCCGTTGCAGCTGCTGTGCCGATCACCGCACGGCGTCGCGCGGGTCGTGCGGGCGGCGCCACCGTGCTCGGCCGCGGCCAGCGCGGGCGGCGCCGACGGCGTGCTCGCGGCCGGCGCGTGCGGTGCCGCCACCGTGCTCGCGGCCGGCGCGCTACGGCGCGAGGAGGGCCTCGGCCAGGAACGGGACGCTGACCTCGGCGCGGTAGCCGATGTTGAAGTGGCCGTCGTCGAACTCGTCGTGACGGACCGCCACGCCGTGGGCGCGGAGCTGGTGGACCAGGCTGCGCGCGCACCAGTGCAGCGCGTACTCGTCGGCGGTGCCGGCGTCGACGTACACGACCTTGAGCCGCCGGAGCGCGTCGGCGTGCGACGCCACCAGGTTCACCGGGTCCCACGCGCGCCACCGGGCCCAGACCTCCGGTACGAACGCGCCGGTGACGAGATCGAACGGCCAGTCGACGTGGGCGTGGGCGGCCGGCGCCGCGGGGTTGGGCGAGTAGCACGACGCCAGGGCCAGGAGCTCGAGCGGCATCTCGTGGACGGCGCGGTTGCGGTTGGGGTCGCGCCAGAACTGCTCGAGCCAGGCGGCCGGCCCGCCGGCGGCGCGGTAGGCGTCGAGCGCCGCCGGGAAGTCGCGCAGGTAGGTCAGCTCGAAGCCGGCGTCGCCCGAGTGATCGGCCACCGCGCCGAACAGCTCGGGGTGGTGCATGCCGAGGAGCAGCGCCCCGTAGCCCCCCGACGACTTCCCGAACGCGCCCCACCGGCCCGGCCCGAGCGTGCGGTAGTGGCCGTCGACGAACGGCACGAGCTCGTCGACCAGGTAGTCCTGGTAGCGGCCGGTGCCGACGCTGTTGAGGTACTGCGAGCCGCCGACGCGCGTGAAGCAATCCGGCGCCGCCACGATCACCGGCGGGCACGCGCCCGCGGCGATCAGCCGATCGAGGCGCAGGTCGAGCGGCTCGCCCAGTGGATCCGGGTTGAACAGGTACCCGCCGGCGCCCCCGAACCCGACCAGCGCCAGCAGCGCCGGGTAGCGCGCGCCCGGGTCGTCGTCGTAGCCGGGCGGGACGTAGACGATCAGCTCGCGGTCGCTCGGGTCGCCGAGCGGGTTGCCGACCAGGACCTGGCTCGCGACGCGGTGGCGGTGGAGCGGCATGCGGGCTCGACCATCCCACGCACGGCGCGCGGGCGCGGCGCGATCTGGCGGCGGAGGTGAGCGGCACGGCCGCGTCGGCCGGGGCTCAGCCCGCGATCGCGGCGATCACGCCGATGACGATCGTGGCGGCGACGGCGATGCCGACGGGCACCACCCAGCGCGGCAGCCCGCGCTGGAGCTTGGGGTGCTGGAACGTCGGGTCGTAGCGCGGGTACGCGGTGGGCGGCGGCAGGCCGATCAGGTGGGCCGGCAGGCTGGGCTCGGCGAGCGAGCTGGTCGACGGCGGCGTGCCGTGCGGCGGCACCAGCAGCTCGCCCGACGGGAACGGCTGCGCCGGCTGCTCGGGCGGGACGTACGGCCCGGGCATGAGGGGATCCATGAACGGCGCCCGATAGGTGGCCTGATCCGCGGGCGCCTCGGGCTGCTGCGCGTCCATCGCCGGCACGGTCGCGCCGTAGGCCATCGATGGCCGACGCCCGGCGGTGTCGTCGGACAAGACCGCCTCGAACGACGCCGGCAGCTCGCGCGAGCGCGGCGCCACGTCGGCCTGGGCCATGACGGTGCGCGCCTCTGGAAAGCTGCGCAGGCCGGTCGGCGTGCGGACCGGCGGATCCATGATCACCGTCGACAGGCCCGGCGCGGCGGCGCTGACGAACGCGCCGGAGCCCGGCCCCGGGTGCGCCGACGCCGCGGGCGCGGTCGGCTCGCGCGAGCGGTTCGGCATCAGCGCCGGCTGGCCGGTGGGGGCGGTCTTGTCCGAGGGCCGCTGGGCGGGCGGACGCGTCAGCGGCGGCAGCGTGGGCGCCGCCGGGACGCCGGGGTTGCCGAAGATGCTCGACGCCGGCCCCTGGCTGCCGAAGGTCGGCGCGCGGGCCGGGGCGGGCCGCGCGGCCGCCGGCGTCGGGGCGGGCGTCGGGGCGGGCGTCGGGGCGGGCGCGGGCCGCGGCGCCTCGAGCGCCTGCTCGAGCAGCGCCATCGGGTTCATCTCGATCCGGGTCGCGTCGACCGGGGCCTCGTCGTCGGCCTCGTCGATCATCTCGACGCCCGAGCCCTCGATCACCTCGAACTGCGACAGCTCCTCGGCGTCGTCGTGCTTCATCGACGTCGAGCCGGGATCGTCCTCGTCCCAGCCGGTCGCCGCGACCGGGCGGCCCTCGAGCAGCTCGCGCATGCGATCGCCGTGGTCGTCGATCTCGGCCGCGAAGTACTGGCCGATGAACACCGAGATGTCGCTCGAGCCGGCCATCTTGCCGCGGCTGTGGAGGTAGCCGGTCAACGCCTCGCCGAACGCCTCGGCGTTGGCGTAGCGGTCGTTCACGCCCTTGGTCAGGGCCTTCATGATCACCGCGTCGAGGGCGGGGTCGAGCTCGTGGTTCACCGCCGACGGCGCCGGCACCTTGCACTCGAGGATGGCCTGGTAGGTCTCGTACGCGGTGCCGCGCTTGAACAGCCGGCGCCCGGTCAGGAGCTCGTGCACGACCACCGCGAGCGCGAACACGTCGGTGCGCGCGTCCACGTTCTTGGCGTGGCACTGCTCGGGCGACATGTACGCGAACTTCCCCTTGATCGTGCCGCTCTTGGTCGCGGTCTCGCGGTCCTCGGCCTTGGCGATGCCGAAGTCGACGATGCGGACGTCCCCCTCGAACGTGATGACGATGTTCTGGGGCGAGATGTCGCGGTGGACCAGGTTGAGCGGCTTGCCGCCCGAGTCGCGGGTGTGGGCGTAGTGCAGGCCGGCGCAGGCCTGGGCGGCGATGCCCAGCACCAGGTGCACCGGGATGCGCCCGCCGGCCACGCGCTCGACCGCGCGCCGGGCCAGCAGCGCCAGCGACATGCCGGCGATGAACTCCATGACCAGGTAGTACCGGCCCTCGTGCTCGCCGAGCCCCAGGGTCTGGACGATGTTCGAGTGATCGAGCTGGGCGCCCAGCCGGGCCTCGTCGAGGAACATCTGCACGAACTCGCGGTCCTCCGCGAGGTGGTCGTGCAGGCACTTCACGACCACGTACTTCTCGAACCCCGCGGCCCCGTCGATGCGGGCCAGGTAGATCTCCGCCGTGCCGCCGAGCGCCAGGAGCGCGACCAGCTCGTAGTTGCCCAGGCGCTTTCCGACGAGCGCCCCGGCGTTGGCGGGAACTCCTGCCATGTCGGCGGATTGTAGACCACGCCGCGCCCGGGCGGGAGCGCCCGTGCGGTGGTTGCGCGTCGACGGGCGGGCTTGGTCGGACCGGTCGTCGGGAGCCCGTCAGCGTCGGCGATCGCGTACCATCGCGCCGTGGGGCGAACGCACCGGCTGCGCGCACGGCTCGTCACGTTGATCATCACGGGCGTCGCGGCCGGCTGCGGCCGGGGCGACGGGGGTGGCGGTCGGCCACCGCCCCCGACCGCGGGCGCCGTCCTCGACGCGGTCGCGGCGCCGCCGTCAGGCGCCGCCACGACCCCGGCACCCCTTGCGGCGGCGGCCGCCGCGGGCGGACCGGCCATGACCGAGCAGCTCGCGCCCGACTTCTACCGGGCGTCCGGCGGTCAAGCGACGTTCATCGAGCCGCGCCTGCCCGACGATCAGCGCTGGCAGCGGGCGCGCACGCGCACCGCCGACGGCCTGGCGATCCGCTACACGCTCGTCGACGGCGCTCGCCGCGCGCAGATCGAGGTCGGCTTCCCGGCGCCGCCGGGCCAGGCGGTGACGTCGCAGGCGCTGGCCGAGGGCGCGGCGCGGGCGCTGACGCAGACCATGCCCGGGGCGCGCGCGCTCGGGGGGCGGTCCTGGATGCTGCCGGGCGGCGCCGCGGCGGAGGTCCGGCTCGGTGCCGAGCTTGGCGGCGCGCAGATCGTCGCGCTGGTGACCGCGATCGTCGACGACGGCGCCGTGGTCACGGTCAACGTGTTCGCCCACGCCGAGCTGCTCGCGGCGCCGGCGGTCAAGGCGGTGATCGACGCCGTCTACCAGGGCGTCCGGGTCGGCGGCAGGGTCCTGCGCCCGCCGCCGGCCGCGCCGGGGGCGGCGCGCGCGGGCGCCTACGTCGGCCTCGGCAACCGCCTCGGCGAGTACTACCTCCGCATCTTCGATCCGCGCGGCTACGTCTACGACGACGACGCCCTCGACCTCGATCTCGACGCGCGCTACCAGCGCGCCGACGGCAAGGTCGCGCGCTACCGCGCCACCGCCGACGAGGTCCGGGTCACCACCGCCGCGGGCGCGGCCGGCGACACCCTGACCGTGCGCGAGGACGCCTTGATCCTCGGCCGCTACACGCTGTGCCCCGTCGCCGCCACCGCTGGGCTGACCCTGGCTGGCACCTGGGCCTCGACCTCGTTCACGTCCACGGTCGGGCCGATCGACGCGTTCAGCGCGACGACCTCGTCGCGCTACACCTTCACTGCCGACGGGCGCTACGCCACCACCGCCACGGCGTCGGCGACGCTGAGCGCCACCGCGACCGGGGCCCAGGGCGTCGCCGCCGGCGATCACGACGACGATCAGGGCCGGTACGCGCTCGAGGACGGGCACCTGGTCCTGACCACGGCCGGCGGCGCGACCTCGCGCCTGCCGTTCTACCTCCGCGCCTGCGGCGGCAAGCCGTCGATGGCGGCGCTGATCATCGCCGGCGCGCTGTACCTGCACGAGGACTGATCGCCAGGGCGCGTCGCCCCGCTCAGGGCACGCGGCCGGAGTTCACGTCGAAGCCGGGCCGGGCCATGATCGGGGCGAGGTCGACGGCCTCGAAGTTCGACGCGGCGACCGACTGCACCTGCGTGAACGTCGCGTCGTCCCACGCGGCGCTGGGATCGCCGGTGACGTACATGTCCGAGCCGCCGTCGGCGATGTACATCCCGTAGGTCTTCATGGCCTGGAGGATGGCCTTGGCCTGGACGCCGTAGCCGGCGGGGATCGCGAAGCTGGCCTTGAGGCGGAACAGCTGGCCCATCGGCGGCAGGCTCATCGAGGTCGTGCCGTTGTCGGTGAGGTGGCGGGCGGGCCAGACGTAGCCGACGCGGATCTTGTTCGACTGGATCGTGAAGCGCAGCGCGTGGCGGATCGTGCCGGTCGACGCCTCGTCGGCGCGCAGCAGCAGCGGCAGGATCGGGAAGCCGGCGGCGTCGGCCGAGGTCCAGTCGGCGGGGCGGAGCGCGTTCGAGCGCAGGTCGAAGCCGGCGGCGCCGAAGATGTTCCAGACGCCCGCGGCCGGCGCGTACGCGTGGTAGGCCTCCCACAGCCAGCACGCGTCGGTGTCGACGACGAGGATGTGGTGGTCGCCGTAGGGCTGCTGGTTGGCGGCGCTGTTGACGCCGCCCTCGACCAGGACCGTCGCCGGGATCGGCAAGGTCGGCGTCGGCGCGGCGGCGGGCGTGCACGGGCGGGCCAGGGTGTGGGCGGCGCCGACCGCGCAGTCGCTCTCGGGCCGCGGGTTCCAGCTCAGGCCCGGATCGGTCGACACGAACGCCACCGTCGGCCAGGTCAGCTGCGCGCCGCGCACCAGGTTGAACGGGATGCCGTAGTAGTCGGCGGCCTGCTGATCGGTCTGGGTGCCGAGGTCGAGGTGCAGCCGCCGGGTCGCGCCGATCGTCGCGATGAACGCGTCGCTCTGCGGGTGCGCCGGCAGCGCGTCGATGGCGGTGTTGAAGACGTGATCGACCGGCAACAGCGGGCAGCCGCCCAGCGTCGGGCCGACCGCGGCGACGCAGGTCGTGGGCGTGTCGCGCACGAAGCCGCCGTCGCACTGGCACAGCGGGGCGCCGCCGACCTCGCCGCAGGTGCCGTGGCCCGAGCAGGTGACGCCGGCGCACACCGCCGACGGCGCGTCGAGCGGCTGCGGGCCGTCGGGCGGGCCGCCGTCGCACTGGTCGAGCGGCACGCACGGCGATGTGCCGGTGTCGATCGGGCCGCCGTCGTCACCACCGCAGGCCGCGAGGCCCAGCACGACCCACGCGATCAAGGCTGTCCGCATGGCCGGATGATGCCCCCGCCGCCGCGCGCGCGTCCATCGCGGACGATCCCTGCTATGACGCCGGTCATGCCCATGCCCCTGGAGATCGTCGGCCTCGGCCAGCCGGAAGTCCGCTTCGTCTGGGACGAAGGCGACGAGGACGTCTGGACCGCGCGCGCGCTGCGGATCATGTGCACCTGCGCCCACTGCGTGTCGGAGGCCACCGGCGAGCAGCTGCTGGATCCGTCGACGATCGCCACCGACATCACCGTCGCGACCATGAACCTGGTCGGCAACTACGGCCTGTCGATCGCGTTCTCCGACGGCCACTCGACCGGCATCTACCGCTGGAAGGCGCTGCTCGCCAACCGCCCGACCCCGGCCGCGTCGTGACCCTGGCCGACCTGCACGCGCTCCTGGCCAGCCGGGCCAGCGTGCGCGGGTTCGCGCCGACGCCACTGCCGCGGGCGCGGCTCGAGGCGGTGTTCGCCGCCGCCCAGCGCGCGGCGTCGTGGTGCAACATCCAGCCGTGGCGCGTGGTCGTGACCGATCCGCCCGCGACCGAGCGCGTGCGCGCGGCGCTCGTGGCCGCGGCCCGCGGCGCGATGCCGGGGCCCGACCTGCCGTTCCCGCTCGACTACCCCGAGCCCTACAGCGCCCACCGGCGCGCGTGCGGCGGCGCGCTCTACGGGGCGATGGGCATCGCCCGCGACGACAAGGCCAGCCGCTACGACGCCTGGCTCCGCAACTTCGCGCTGTTCGACGCGCCCCACGTCGCGATCGTCTCGGTCGATCGACGGCTGGGGCCGTACGCGCTGATCGACGTCGGCGTGTGGCTGGGCACGCTGCTCGCGGCCCTGGCCGCCGACGAGATCGCCGCGTGCCCGATGGCCTCGGCGGTCGCGTACCCCAAGGCGCTGCGGGCCGAGCTGGCCATCCCCGACGAGCACCAGCTCCTGTTCGGCGTCGCGCTGGGCACGGCCAGCGCTGCTCCGGCCAATGCCTGCCGCACGACCCGGGCGCCGATCGACGCGAACGTGACGTTCGTCGAGTAGGGCCCCGGGCGAGGTTCGGCTATCCTGCGCACATGTCTGCGCGCCTCGCCCTCGTGTTCGTGTTCCTCGCCGCGCTCTCCGGCGCCGCGCTCGCCCAGCAGCCCGACGCCCTGGTCAAGGCGTCGACGCTGTTCGCCGACGCCCAGAGCCAGTACCTGGCCAAGAACTTCGACGGCGCCGCCGAGGGCTTCAAGCAGGCCTACGAGGCGCGGCCGCAGCCGCAGTTCCTCTACAACGCCGCGGCCGCGTACCACATGAAGGGCAAGAAGACCGGCGACGTCGGCGCCTACGAGCTGGCGGTGCAGTACTACCAGAAGTACCTCACGTCGGAGCCGACCGCCGAGGACAAGCCCGCGGTCGAGAAGTCGATCGAGATCCTGGGCAAGGAGATCGCGCGCCTCAAGGCCGCTGCCGAGGCGGCCGCGGTCGCGGCCGCGGCTGCGGATCCGGCGGCGCCGCCGCCCCCGCCGCCCGACCTGACCACGCCGTCGGCCGAGGTCGCCGCCCTCGGGGACGTCGTGACCCGGAGCCTCGTGGTGATCGAGACCGAGCCCCAGGGCGCCAACATCTACCTCGACGACAAGAAGAACGGCGTGTTCGCGCAGACGCCGTGGTCGGGCTCGCTCGACGGCCAGCACAAGATCCTGATCGAGAAGCGCGGCCACAAGTCCAAGGACGCGGTGATCGCGCCCGACCCCAACCGCCTGGTGGTCCTGCAGGTGGTCCTGTCCGAGGAGGACTACCTGGGCTGGATCGAGATCAAGGCGAACATCCCGGGCGCGCTGGTCTACTCCGACGACAAGGCCGCCGGCCCGATCGGCAAGACCCCGTACTCGGGCAACTTCAAGCCGGGCAAGCACAAGATCTGGATCGCCGCCGACGGCTACGACGAGTACGCCGAGGAGATCGAGATCGTCGCCGGCAAGACCCACGAGGTCGCCGCCAACCTGCGCGGCGCGCCGGTCGGCTACCTGAACATCCGCGGCGCCAACCTCGATCGCGCCAAGGTCAAGGTCGACGGCGCGGTCGTGTGCGAGCGCGGGCCGTGCCGGACGCCGGTCCGCGAGGGCAAGCGGACGATCGTCGTGTCGCGCAGCGGCTTCAAGCCGTACCGGGCCCGGCTCGAGCTGCAGGCCAAGACCGAGCTGACGGTGACGCCGAACCTGGTCAAGCGGCCGGGCCGCACCGACGCCGTGGTCGCGTACATCTTCACCGCCATCCTCGCCGGCGGCGCGACCGGCGCGTACATCTACGCCAACGGCCTCAAGGTCGATGACTCGCTCTACGACAAGCGCGACTACGTCAAGTACGGCGCGTACGGCGGCTGGGGCCTGGCCGGCGTGGTCGGGCTGTCGGCCATCTACTACACGTTCCGCGACAAGGGCCCGCCGTCGACGGGCACGGTCGACGTGAAGGCGCTGGCGCTGACGCCCACGGTCGGCTCGGACTTCGCCGGCCTGTCGGTCGGCGGCGGGTTCTGACCTTCCAGAGGGCCTGTCGCCAGGCCCTCCCCCGTCGAGGGCAGCGACCAGGCCCCCACCCACGACGCGAGACTCCCGGCGCGCGCACCAGTGCGCGACCGACGAGCGGACACGCGCTGAGCTTCCAGCGGGCCCAGGCTCCCCATCGGGGGCAAGCGCCGATGACGGGTCCAGCCCTGGGCCCGCACCTGGCCGGACCTACGTCACACCGGGGCGGGGCAGGTGGCGCCGAGCCACGGGCCGGGATATTCTGTCCGCCACTCTCGACCCTCGGTCGAGCTGAGGGCCTGGCATGAGACTACGTATCCTATTGCTCGTCACGATCGCGCTCGCGCTGGTCTCCCCGCGGCGCGCCGCCGCCCAGGGCGACCCCTGGAAGGCCGCGCAGGCCGCGTTCAGCCAGGGCGAGACGTTCTATCTGTCCGGGAAGTTCGACGACGCGGCGGCGTCGTTCAAGAAGGCGTACGAGGCGCGGCCGATGCCGCAGTTCCTCTACAACGTCGGCGCCGCCTACCACATGAAGGGCAAGAAGGCGTCGGAGCCCGAGTCGTACGACAAGGCCGTCGACTACTACACGCGGTACCTGACCGAGAACAAGGAGGCCAAGGACCGCGACCACGTCGAGAAGGTCATCGAGGTGCTCAAGGCCGAGGCCGAGCGCCTGCGGGCGGCGGTCGCGGCGATCGCCGCAGGTGGCGGATCCGACGGCGGCGTCACCGGCGCCGGCAACCCCGACGGCGGCACCGGCGCGGCGCCGGTCGCGATCGGCCCGTCGGCCGAGGTCGAGTCGCTCGGCGACGTGACCTACCGCGGCCTCGTGGTCATCGAGAGCGAGCCCCAGGGCGCCAACGTCTACATCAACGGCAAGGAGAAGGGCCCGTTCGCCCAGACCCCGTGGTCCGGCTCGATGGACGGCGAGTTCCAGTACCTGGTCGAGAAGCGCGGCTACAAGAGCAAGGAGGGCCGCACCGCGGCCGATCCGACCCGGCTCCTGCTGCTGCAGGTGGTGCTGTCCGAGGAGGACTACCTGGGCTGGCTCGAGATCAAGAGCAACGTGCCGGGCGCCAACATCTTCCTCGACGACCGCGCCGTCGGCGCGATCGGCAAGACCCCGTTCTCGGGCAACTTCAAGCCCGGCAAGCACAAGGTCTGGATCGAGGCGGACGGCTACGAGACCAGCGAGCACGACATCGAGATCATCGCGGGCGAGGCGGCCGAGATCGCCGCGCAGCTCAAGGGCGCGCCGGTCGGCTACCTGTACGTGCGCGGCCCCGGCATCGAGTCGTCGCGCATCTACCTCGACGGCCAGCTCCTGTGCGAGCGCGGCCCGTGCCGCAAGCCGGTCAAGGAGGGGCGCCACAAGGTGTCGGTGCGGCGCTCGGGCTACAAGTCGTACTCGGCCACGATCGAGGTGCAGGCCAAGACCGAGATCAACCTGAAGACCGAGCTGGCGAAGAAGCCCGGCCGCGGCGACGCCATCGTGGCCTACGTCTTCAGCGGGCTGTTCGCGGGCGGCGGCATCTACCTGGGCCTCGAGTCGCAGAAGCTCGAGCAGGAGCTCAAGGACGCCATCGCCGCCGGGACGCCCCCGGTCGACCAGAGCGATCCGCGGTTCACCCGCGGCAAGTACTTCGCGATCGGCGCCAACGCGGCGTACGGCGTCGCCGGCCTGCTGGGCCTGGCGGCGATCTACTACACGTTCCGCGAGAAGGGCCGCCCGTCGGTGGGCGTGGTCGACGTGCGCGCGCTGGCGCTGACCCCGAGCATCGGGCCGAACTACGCCGGCCTGTCGATGGAGCTGCCATGGTGACCCGCTCTCGTCTCGCGCTCGGCGCCGCCGGCCTGGCCCTGTGCGGCGCCGGCGCCTGCAACTGGACCACGTTCGACGATCTCGCCAGCGACGTCTGGGTCGAGCGGGTCAACAACCCCGGCGACTCGCGCCAGTACGGCGTCGCGATGGGCGCGATGCCGCTGACGGCCGAGACGCTCGACGGCCAGGGCGTCAACCTGGTCGTGCTCGGCCGCGCCAAGCTGATGCTGTCGACCCTGCGCTACGGCGCCGACGGCAAGCACGCGATCGCCTCGGTCGGCGGTCAGTCGATCCTCCCGGCGTTCATGTTCGACGACCTGCCGGCCAAGCCCGCGTTCGCCGCCCACCCGACCGAGCACCGGTTCGCGTTCGGCAGCCGGACCGGCAACCTGCTCAGCGGGCAGGCCTTCATCGCCGTGATGTCCGGCGACGACCTGGGCCTGGCGGTGGCGCCGGGCCGCGTCTTCAACGGCGCCAACACCGACCTGGGCCTGCTGCCGCCGACCGGCATCGCGTTCGCGACGCTGCCCGACGCCGGCGGCTTCACCAACGACCCGACGCTGGGCGAGCTGGTGGTGGTGCGCGGCACGCAGATCGACGTGCTCTACGACTACGAGAACTCGGCGATCACCGACGCCGGCACCTTCGCCGAGTGCACCCAGACCACCAACCGCGCCACCGAGACCTCGTTCGAGGCGGCCGTGGCCGACATCGAGGGCGACGCCGATCCCGAGATCGTGGTCGGCCAGGGCCCGCGCTCGAGCGCCGACGGCACGACCTCGGAGATCCGGATCTACCAGGTCGCCAACGTCGTCAAGTCGATGTCGACGGTGATGCTGCCGATGCCCTGCGACGCGCCGACGACGACCTTGTCGGTGCCCGCGATGGACGGCGGCTTCGCGATGCTGACCGCCCGGTTCGATCCGGCCGTGCCCCAGGCGGCGCTGGTGTACTCGGCGCCGAGCATCAACACGGTCTACGTGCGCCTGCCCGGCGCCACCGATCCGATGGCCATCACCGTGCCGATCACCGGGTCGACCTTCGGCTACGCGCTGGCCGCCGGCGACCTCGACGGCGACGGCGTGCCCGAGCTGGTCATCGGCGCCCCCAAGTCGGACATCGACGGCACCGCCGACGCCGGCGGCGTCTACATCTACCGCTACGCGGCCGGCGCGTTCACGGCGGTGACGACCGAGCCGCTGGCGGTGGCCAGCGCCAGCGCCAGCGACCAGTACGGCCGGAGCCTGGCGATCGGGCCCTGGGGCCGGTCGGGGCAGAACGTGCTGGTGGTCGGGGCCGAGGGCAAGGTGTTCACCTACTTCCGCCTGCCGGGGCTCTACGACGACGACGTGCGGACCGGCAGGTAGCGTTTGCCGCAGTTCTGGTGCCCGAGCTGCCATCAGTTCTATAGCGAGACGGGCTACTGCCCGTTCGACGGCGCACGCCTATCGATCCCGCCGGAGGCGATCTCGTATCCGGTCCGGGCGGTGTCGGCCCACGAGGAGATCGACGCGGCCACGCTGGCGCTGCAGGCGGCCGACCAGAACGCCGCCTACGATCGGCTGATCGGCCTGACCCTCGACGGGCGCTACCTGATCGAGCGCAAGATCGGCGAGGGCGGCATGGGCGTCGTGTTCGCGGCGCGGCACCTGATCATCGAGCGGCCGCTCGCGGTCAAGGTGCTCAAGCGCGAGGTCGCGCGCGACGCCAGCACGATCAAGCGGTTCGTGCAGGAGGCCAAGGCGGCGTCGCGCATCGGCCACCCCAACATCGTCGACGTCACCGACTTCGGCACCACGCCCGACGGCCTGACCTACTCGGTGATGGAGTACGTCGACGGCAAGACCCTGTCGGCGGCGATCAAGCTGTCGGCGCCGATGTCGGCCGATCGGGCGCTGTCGATCGCGGCGCAGATCGCGCAGGCGCTGGGCGCGGCCCACGACAAGGGCATCGTCCACCGCGACCTCAAGCCCGAGAACGTGTTCCTGATCAACCGCGACGGCCGGCGCGACTTCGTCAAGATCGTCGACTTCGGCATCGCGAAGGTCACGCCGCTCGACGCCACCGGCGCGGTCGCGCCCGGCAGCGAGGGGCCGCGCCTGACCCGCGCCGGCGCGGTCTTCGGCACGCCCGAGTACATGGCGCCCGAGCAGGCGGCCGGGCGCGGCGACACCGACGGCCGCGTCGACGTCTACGCGCTGGGCACGATCCTCTACGAGATGCTGACCGGGCGGGTGCCGCACAAGAGCGAGAGCATGGTGCGCACGCTGGCCATGCAGATGCTCGACACGATCGAGCCGCCGTCGAAGGTCCGCCCCGACCTGACCTTCGACGCCGAGGTCGAGGCGGTCGTGATGAAGGCGCTCGCGAAGAAGCGCGAGCAGCGCTACGCGACGATGGGCGAGTTCCTGGCGGCGATGACCGGCGCGGCCCACGGCGTCGACCTGGCGCAGCCGGTGTCGACCAGCGTCACGGCGCGGTCGCTGGCCGGGGGCGTGCTGCAGGCGATGCCGCCGGGCATGGCGTCGTCGCCCGACGCCACCACGGTGCAGCCACGGACCGCGCGCGACTCGGCGGCGCCGCCGTCGAAGCCGCCGCCACCGCTGGCGCCGACCACCGCCACCGGCGACCTGCCGCGCTACACCAACCGGTCGCTGGCCGATCCGGTGTTCGTGGCGTCGGCGACCCAGGAGCCGCGGGTCACGCTCGATATCCCCGAGGATCCAGCGGCCCCGACGGCGGCGCCGAAGCGGTGGCCGTGGGCGGTGCTCGCGGTGCTGGTCATGGGCGGCGGCGGGGTCGGGGCGGCGCTGTTGCTCAAGAAGAGCGCGAGCGTGCGCGGCGAGCCCGACGCCGGCGAGCGCCGCGCCGACGCGCGCACGGTGATCGAGTACGACCTCGACGGCGGCGTCGAGGCGCCGACCGACGCGCGCGCGCCCGGGCCGGGCCCGGGGCCGCGGCCGCTGCGGGACGCCGCGGTGGCGGTGACGGGCGTCGACGCCGGCGTAACGTCGTCGCGCGACGCCGGGCCGACGGTGATGGGCCGGACGCCGACCGCGCGCGGCAACGTGGTGATCGAGGTGCTGACCCGCCCCGACGGCGGCATCATCTACGAGAAGACCCACTACCGCGGGCCGGCCGGGGTCCACCTCGAGGAGAAGAAGGGCACGAAGATGCGCGTCAAGTGCACGCTGCCTGGCTACCAGCCCGGCTACGTCGACCTGGTGTTCGACGGCGAGACCGAGGTCACGATCTGCATGATGAAGCGGCTGCCGTGCGTGCCCGGGCTCAAGGATCCGTTCCAGGACTGCCCCGAGTGAGCCGGCCGGGCCCGCAGGCGTGGCTGACCTGGGTGCTGATCGGCCTCAACGTCGCGGCGTTCGCCGCGACGATCGCGCTCGGGCTCGACCCGATCAGTCCCGACTCGCTCCGGTTGTACGAGCTCGGCGGCAACCTCGGGATCAAGACCCTCGACGGCGACTTCTGGCGGCTGGGCAGCTCGATGTTCCTGCACGCCGGCCTGCTGCACCTGTCGATGAACATGCTGGCGGTGCACGCGGTCGGACGTCAGACCGAGGTCGTCTACGGCCGCGCCGGGATGCTGGCGATCTACGTCGTGGCCGGCCTGCTCGGCGCGCTGGCCAGCGCGATGCGCGGGCAGGCGGTCTCGGTCGGCGCCTCGGGCGCGATCTTCGGGCTGTTCGGCGCGTTCGCCGGGTTCCTGCTGCGGCACAAGGGCAAGCTGGCGCCGGGCGCGGCCGAGGCGGCGCTGCGCAACATCGCCTTCGTGATCGGCATCAACCTGTTCATCAGCCTGTCGGTCAAGGGCATCGACATGGCGGCCCACGTCGGCGGCCTGGTCGGCGGCTTCGCGACCGGCTGGGCGCTCGAGGCGCTGCCGCGGGCGTGGTCGATGATCCGCCGCGCGCTGGTGATCGGCGTGCTCGGCACGCTGGTGACGACCGGCGCGACCTTCGTGGTGCCTGGCGGCAAGCCCAACGTGCCGGTGGTGGTCGAGGAGTTCCTCGCCGCCGAACACAAGGTGATCAAGCGCTGGAACCAGCTCGGCGGCGAGCTGGAGGCGGGGCGCATCAACGAGGATCAGTTCATCGAGACGATCGAGCGCGAGCTGTTGCCGATCTGGCAGACCGGGCGGCGGACGCTCGAGCAGGGCGGGCTCGACGAGCGACACTCCTACATGCGCCGCTACGCCAAGATCCGCGAGGACGCGCTGGTCGGGATCGTCGCCGCGCACCACGCCGGCGACCTCGCCGCGCGGGACCGGCACATCGCAGCGTTCAAGCATGCGGAGGAGGCGGCCAAGCTGAAGTAGCTGCGCGGCCGCGGCCGGTCAGTACCAGGACCGGACGCCCGGCAGGTAGCGCAGCGCGCCGACCGGCTCGCGCGGCCGAGGCCGGTCAGTCCCGGCCGGTCAGTACCAGGACCGGACGCCCAGCAGGTAGCGCAGCGCGCCGACCGGCTCGGTCTCGAGGCCGAGCGACGCGGTCCAGTCGTGGGGATCGTCGGCGGCGCGGGTGGCGGTCGCGACGACGCGCACGCCGATCATGTAGCGGGAGTCGCCGCGGGACGGATGGCGCAGACCCCACGGCGCGCGGTAGCCGTAGGCGATCGCGCCGGTGACGCGCGTGCCGTCGGTGCCGGCGCGGGCGATCAGCACGCCCTCGCCGTCGTAGAAGAACAGGTTGAGCTTGGCCGGCACGGCCGCGACCATCAGCTCGCCGCCGATCGCGATCGCGCCGTCGGTGCGGGCCTCGATCCACGGGCCGAGCCGCAGGTCGCCGCCGCGGCCGATCGGCAGCGTCAGGTCAGCGCCGACGCCGGCCTCCCAGCCGCCCTCGGGGCCAGCGGCCGGGCTCGGGGTGCCGAGCGCGCGCTGCGTCGGCGAGGTCGTCGTCGTCGTCGTGCCGTACGCGACCCGGATCCAGGTCGACCACTCGGCCACCGGGCGGTCCGGGCGGGCCGGGCGCGGCGGATCGTCGTCGGGCGGCGGCGGCGGGTGGGCCAGGGCGGTGCCGGCCAGGGCGGCGAGCGCGGCCGTCACGAGCGCGAGTCGTAGCGAGACCATCGCCGGTGAAACGCGCCGCCCGACCAAAGGATCTGCCCGTGCGCCGGGTCACGCGCCCGCGGGGCCGCGGGGGCTCGACGCGTGTCACGTACTGGCCGAGCGCCGATCCGCGCGCCGGGCGTCTCGTGTCGTAGGTGTCGCGGATGGGGCGCCGGGCGGCGCGCCTCAGAAGAACCAGCCGGTGATCGCGCGGCGCTCGACGTCGGTGGTGAGGATCGGCACCTGGTGCAGGTGCAGGTTCGAGAGGCTGCTGACGTCGAACAGATCGAGCGTGTTCCAGCCCGGCGCCCGGCGCTCGCGCACGACGGTGCGGCCGTCCTCGACCGCGAGGAACTCGAGGTGACCGCCGAGCTCGGCGGGCCAGGTCGTGTCGGTGAGGCCGAGCACGTAGGCGCAGCGGCGCGCGCGGTCGTAGTCGTTGTGCGGGTCGATGAAGCTGCCGCGCCGGAACAACGTCGACATCAGCGCGCGATCGCGCGGCGGGATCAGGCGCATGCCGGTGATGTCCTCGACCAGCGCCCGGCCGTCGACCCACCACCAGCGCGCGAACTGACACCAGACGTGGTCGCAGTTGTCCTCGGGCGGGCTGGTCAGCGCGCCGTACTGGAACGCGAAGTCGGGCGCGGCGGCCGCGATCAGCGGGTGGGTCAGCTCGGCGATCGCGTCGCGCACCGTCGTGACCACGTCGTCGGCCAGGACGCCCTCGATCCGGAGCGAGCGGTGCGTGCGCCACGCGGCCGCGGCCTCGGCCCGGACCGCGCGATCGGTCCAGCGCGGGGCCAGCCTCACGCCGCCTCCGGCGCCGGGCCCAGGAGCGTGCGCAGCTCGAGGCGCTCGACGTGATGGGTGATGACCTGCACGTGGCGCGCGACCGCGGCGTCGGCCAGCTGCACCGTGCCGGCTGGCACCAGCGCGGTCCAGGCCGTCCCGCCGGCGCGATCGCGGCGGGTGTCGTGGCCGCCCCAGGCGGCCGGCCAGGTCTCGCCCGCGAGCGACACGGTACAGACGACCGTGCCGGGCTCGGCGTCGAGCGCGGCGTCGGTCCATGAGCCCTTGCGGTAGCCGATCACGCGGCACGTCGTCGGCGCCAGCGCCACCAGCGGACGCTCGCACACCAGGGTCGCGAGCCGCGGCAGCACCTCGTCGAGCACCGGCACCAGCCGGAACAGCGGCTCGAACAGCTGCGGGTCGCGCACCGGCGGCACCGCCAGGTCGTGGGCCCAGATCACCTCGCCCGGCCGCTCGATCGCCACCAGCGGCAGCCGGCGCAGGCCGACCAGCAGCTCCGCGGCCAGGCCCGGGGCCAGCACGTCGTCGAGCACCGCCACGCCGAGCGCGCGCCACGCTCGACGCGCGTCGTCGAGATCGCCGGGGTCGTGCCAGCGCGGGGCCAGGCCCGCGAGCTCGCCATCGGCTGCGCTCATCGGCCCGAGCCTAGCGCACGACCCGGCGGCCGCGCACGCTCCGGGCATCATCGCGCGCGTCGGCGAGGTGCCGCGCCGTCACGCGCACGCGCGGTCCGGGCTCGCGGTCGTCCGGCGCGCCGATTGCGGTGCGACGATCCGCAAGGCGCCGCGTCCGCGCGGATCAGACGTCGCGGTGACGAGCGGGCGCCCAGGCCGATCCGATCGTCGACGCCGGTGTACCCCCGAAACGTCATTTTCGTTGGGGACAGAATCCGTGGTCTCAACACGCCGTAATCAATCAGGTTTGTGGGCGCTACCGCGTCAAGGCTCCGGGCTAACCGAAAAACTACTTGATTACGATAGCTTGGAGGCTTCGGTGGGGCTGTGATGCTGACGCGGTGATGCTAAAAGGCTCTTTGGTTCCAGCGTGTTGGGACCCGGGAGCCGGTCCCCGGAACAGACGGGGGCTGAGCGATCGCCTAGTTAGCTGAAATCACGGGACGCTCGGACCGTCGTGGACCGGCTGAGGCCGCTGATTCGTTCGAAGTTGATCAGTGGCGTGGGCCTACAGCGGTTGTTGATCGCCTGCGCGATGGCCTTCTCGGAATCGTCGGCCTCTTTGGAGGTCAGCGGGTTGTAGGTGAGGACCTGACTGCTCCTGTCTTCCTGCGCGCCGATGAGAATCGTGCCGCCAAGGTGATTAGCGAACGCGGCCACGTCCTTGGCCTTCTCATATTCGATGTGCGACAGGCGTTCCTTGAGGTCCCAGAGTGCGTGTTCTGCGCCCCTCTGCGCCCCCGCCTGATGGCGGCAGCGGCGTTGCGGCGGTGGCCGGAACAAACCGTGGCATTGAACCAGCGTATACCACATTGCGTCGGGACGCGATGGGAGTCCCAGTCGCAATATGCTGCCTCGGCCGCAATGTGACGGCCGAGATGGTCGACGCGGTCGACGCTCCACCGCCGTGCTGAGCGCGTCGGCACCGGCGGTCACCGTGGTGCGTCGGAACGTCCGAGACCAAGGTGAGCGGCGACGAGCTTGCGCTTGCGCCGGGGTATCCAGTCGCAGCGAGCCGCCCTGTCATGGCGTCTCCAGCCGCATCAAGTCGGCGAGGGGAGGCCGGTGACCCAGAGTTCATACCGGCGCTTTCTCGAAGGTTGGAGCTCGAAGCGGAGCGGGACCCGGTTGCGATCACCCGGCAGCGTCAGCGCGCGCTACGCTGAGCGAGGCGCTCGAACGCGCGGGGTCCTGGTGCGTCAGCGCCGGCGCCGCGGACCGGAGGGGCGGTGATGGGCGAGCTCGCGGGCGCGGCGAACGTCGGCGTGCGGTGGGTGGGCTGGTGGTCCGCGTGATGTTACTTTTTGTCGAGCGCTGCGCCCAGCTTCTTGGCGAACACTGCGCCGCACCAGCGGCCGTCATTCTCCAGCGGATCGTCGCGGTAGGCCTGGATGGCCTCCCAGATCTTCAGCCTGTAGCCCTGGATGTCCTTCTCGTGCTCCTCGATGGCGTCGAGGATCTTGGCCTGCCACTCCTCGCCGTTCATGGTCTTGGCGATCAGGAAGGCGTCGACGTCGGCGATCGCGTCCCGGGCGAACTTGATCTTCAGCTCGAGCGCCGCGATGGCGCGGGCTAGGACCAGGCCCTCTTCGGAGTCCTCGTCGATCTTCTCGACCAGCAGCTCGAGCTTGACCATCTCGGGCTCGAGCTTGCTCAGCTGCAGCTTCTCCCGCTTGTACCAGGCGATCAGCACCTTGGGGTCGCCCTTGTCCTGCGAGTAGGCCTCGAGGAACGACCACTTCTCCTCCTCGTGCGCGAGGTGCTCCTGCGCCAGGCTGATCATCGCCTCGAAGGCGTCGGCGAGCTTGGTGTTCTCGTTGGCCTCGTTCATCTCAGGGATCTTTCCGTCGAGGAGCTTGGCCTCGCCGAGCTGGTTGCCGCCCAGCGCCAGCGACTCCTTCTGCTGGGCCGTGCGCGCCGCCTCGACGATCGGCACCGGGATGCCGAGCTCCTCGGCGATCTGGTCGTCCTGCTGACCTTGCTGGATGCGGGCCATCGCCGCCCGCCAGTACTGGTCGGCGTGACGCAACTCGTGGACCACGAACTCGGAGAGCTTGACCAGGTTCTCGGGGGAGAACTTCATCTGCAGGTACTTGGGATCGACGTAGATCTCCCAGATGTCCTCGTGGAACGAGGCGTCGGGCGACGACTCGCCGAGCTGCTCGCTCTGGGTCAGGATGTCCTGCAGCGACATGAGCTGGATCGGCGGCATCCCGGGGTAGGCGCTGATCAGCTGCACGACGATGCAATCGAAGGCGGTGGAGACCCACTGATCGCCGGCCTCGGCGATGGTCGTGACCTGCTCGGCGACGCCCTGGGCGGCGACGCCGAGGATCTCCGGGTTGGCCATGCCGTGCTCGAACGCCTGCTTGGGCCCGCCCTCCTCCTTGGTGCGCTCGTTCTTGAGCTCGCCCTTCTGCGCGCCTTTCTGCTCGCCGGTCTCGCCGACCTCGATCAGCTTGTTCCCGCCGACGACGTCGAGCTGGCGCTTGCGCTTCTTGTCGGTGCCCTCGTCGGGCTCGTCGACGAAGTCGAGGTTGTCGGCAGGCTCGTAGAACACCGGCCCTTCGTCGAAGGCCACGGTGTAGCCCTGGCCCATCAGCGCGACGATGTACCCGAGCCCGGCGCTGCCCTGCACGCGCCGGCCGACGTACTGCTCCTTGTTGGGATCGATCTTGCGCTGGATCGCCGCCGCCGCGCCGCCCGGCGTGCTGATGGCGCCGGCGCGCGCGATGTCGCCCCGCGCCGCGGCGGCGCCCTGCGCATCGGCCTCGGCCTCGAGCTCGGCGTCGCGGTTGATGGCCGCGTCCTTACCCTGCGGCCCCGGCTGCACCCGGCCCTCGCGCTGCTGCACGACGTGCGCGAGCTCGTGGCCGAGCAGCTCCTGGCCGGCAGCGCCGTGCGGATCGTAGGCGCCGGGGGCGAAGTGCAGATCGGCGCCCTGGGCGTAGGCGACCGCGCCCAGCCCCGCCGCCTCGCCGCCCTCGTGGACGCGGACGTCGGAGAAGTCGGCCTGGAAGGCCCGCTCCATCTTGGCCTGCACCACCGCGGGCATGGCGTTGCCGCCGCCGTGGGGCGGCCCGTCGGCGAACCAGAACGGCACGCTGGCGTCGGCGGCGGGCGGCCCCGGGGCGACCGCCGCGGGCCCGGGTGCGGCCGCGGTCGCCGACGGCTTGCACTGGATCGACGCGGTCATGGTGCGCTTGCCGGGCGCGATGCCGCTCGCTGGAGCGTCGTGGTCGGCGCGCGGATCGAGCACATGGTGGGCGTAGGACATGCTTCATGGCAGCACGCGGCGGCGCCACGACCGATGTCACGGCGATGTCACGGCGCGGCGAGCACGCGGGTGATGACGTCGCCGACCGCCCCGCGGAATCTCCGACGGGCCACTCTTCTTGACTCGTCGACCTGCCGTGACCTGTCACCGATGTCCTGAACGCTCGTCCACGTCACCGAGGAGGCCCTCCGCCTGGTCTGTCGCCACGCCGGCATATGCTCCCCATCGGCTGGCACGCCTGCGCCACACCTTCGCCTCCCACCTCGCCATGCGCGGCGTCTCGACCAAGACCATCCAGGAGCTCCTCGGCCACGCCAACCTCAAGATGACCATGCGCTACGCCCACCTCATGCCCGAGGTCCGCCGCGACGCCGTCCTGCTGCTCGACCAGCGCGCGCCAGTGCGGGCCGCAGGCGCGAGGGCGCGGTCGCCGCGGTAACTCGGCGGCTGCGAAGCGCCGCTGCCAGCCAGGTGCGGTCGGGCCGTGGACGCGCTGCGCTGCGGGGCGGTTGCGCGGTGTCCACGAAGATGGATCAACTAATTCACCCCGTAGGGGTCAATGGCGAGGACCCAGTCGACGCTCATTCGGAACATTCGTTGCCGCGAGACTGCCTCGACGGGGGAGGGGTGCGCAGCCCGATCGCGGAACCTGCACAACACCTCCCTGGGGTCACCGCGACTGCCGCGCGGAACTTCGGCGACTTTCGTCACGATCGCGGCCGTGCTGGCCGCCAATCGTGGGGTGTAGTGCCAGCCGGGCGCTAGTCTTGGGGGGACCGCGATCCGCGGTCCCCTGCTACCAGGACATCACCATGCGTCGTCTGCTCGTGCTCGTCACGTTCCTCGCCTTCTCTGGCGCCTGCACCGACGACGCGTCTCCCCTGTCTCCCCCTGCTACACGCATCGAGACCTCGTGGTCCTTCATGCGCGGCACGCAGCGCCTGAGTTGCGAGGAGGCGATGTACGACGCCGTCCGCATGACCGCTGTGAACAACGCGACCGGCGCGACCTTCACCAGCGACGTGTTGCCCTGCGCCGACGGCATGTACTTCCTCCCCGTCGAGGGGGGCGAGTACCAGGCTACGCTCGAGGCACTGGTCGGCACCGAGGGGGGCTTTGATCACGCCGAGCAGGTCGTCGTCGTTCCCGACCACGCCACCTCCGTCGCCGATTTCGTCGTCGAGGTCTCGGCACCAACTGGCCGCGTCCGCGCCACCTGGGTCGGTTCGTGCGCGACCACGCCCTCGGTTCGCTTCGACATCGCCGGCCACGGCTCGACGTCCGGTTCCTGCAGCGCCCACGAGGTCACCACTGCGCCTATCCCCATCGGCGTTGGCACCGCTCGCCTCAACTTCATCAGTGGGGGCATCGAGCAGTTCTGGGCCGACTACGACTACGCCCTGACGACCCGGGGCCAGCTCCTCTCGCTCCCCGCCGTCCAGATCTGAGGAGCAGGGGTACTGTCGCGTGGGCGGATCGTTCGAATTGGTCGCTCCATCTTGCGTTTCCGCGGCGCCTCTGCTATCAAGTAGGTATGCTGGTGGCGGGTACGGATCGGGTGCGGCTCTTCTGGAACGGACGGGAGCGATTCGCTTGGGCGGGCAGCCGAGCCTCGTCGAGCGCGTCGATGACACACGCCGTCGTTCCTCGCTCGGCGTTGAGCCCCAGTCTGATCTGCCCGGGCGCCAGCCTCGCCGACCCTCACTTGCCGCCTCGGTGCGTTCGGGCGCGCCACGCCATGGGGACGTATGCGGAATGAGACGCGTTTTCGTTGTTTCAGAAGACCCACACCCATTTGCTTCACCGCAAGGGAATGTTCTGATGGCCCACTGCTGCGAAGCGCGGGGACCAACTCAACCGCGGCGACGCGCGTGGCTGCCGCCTGCGTCGCGCTGCTCGCGTGCATTGGCGGTCCCGAGCGCCCCAAGCGGCTCGCGTCGGCGGGCAAGGGCGCGAAGCTGCTCGCCGCCGCCGACGGACGCGTGTTCTGGGTGCGCGGGAAAACGGTGAGCTGGTGGGACCCTACGCGCGGCGAGGCGCGTGACCTCGCGGTCGAGGGCGCCGACTGGGCTTCGCCCGCCGGCGTCGCCGCCGACGCGAGCGGGCTGTTCTTCGTGCACCACGATCGGCTGGAGCACCTTCAGATCCCGCGCGAGGGCACCAAGGCGTTCCTCCGCACCCGCCTCGCGCCCGAGCATGCGAACGGCGTCGTGCGCGACGGCGACTGCGCCTTCGTCCTGAACGGCGACGTCGAGTGCCGCGGTCACGGCACGATCCTCGGGTTCGCGCTCGCCGACGGCGCGACGTGCCCGACCGCCGACGTGCCCGCTAATGGCCTGCAACCGCTCGCGTTCGCGGGCGACGCGAGCCGCTTCTACTGGACCGACACCGGCTGCGGCGAGCGCGCGTCGCCGACGAGCGGCATCTCGATGCTCGAACGGGCCAGCGGACGCGTGACGCGGCTCGTCCCCAACGAATGGGGCCCCGAGCTAGTGCTCGGCGCGCGCGGCGTCTACTGGCGCGGCAGGGCCGGCATCCGCCGCGTGTCCCCCGACGGTCCGCTCGATGTGCAGACCGAGGTCGCCGGCACCGTGCACGCGTTCTCCATCGTCGGCCGCACCATCTACTACGCCGCCGACGACGGTATTCACTGGGTCGCCGAGACCGGCGGCCGCGACCGCCTCGTCGCCGGGACTGCCGGCGTGCGCCAGTTCGTGGTCGGCCCCCGCCACCTCTACTGGATCTCGCCGGACGATGACATCGTCCGCGCGCCCCGTCCCCACTGAACCATGGCTAAGCGCAAGATCCGCAAGCGCCCGGTCCCGCCCGCGCCACACCTTCGCCTCCCACCTCGCCATGCGCGGCGTCTCGACCAAGACCATCCAGGAGCTCCTCGGCCAACCTCAGCCAGCCCAGCCACCCGCTCACAGCCAGGGGGCCGGCGCGGGGGCGCGCGACCCCGCGAAGCGCCTGCCAGCCAGGGGGGGGCCGGGACGGCTGCCTGCGGGCGGTTGCGCGGTCCAGGATCAACTAATTCACCCCTGAGGGGTCAATGGCGAGGACCCAGTCGACGCTCATTCGGAACATTCGTTGCCGCGAGACTGCCTCGACGGGGGGGGGTGCGCAGCCCGATCGCGGAACCTGCACAACACCTCCCTGGGGTCACCGCGACTGCCGCGCGGAACTTCGGCGACTTTCGTCACGATCGCGGCCGTGCTGGCCGCCAATCGTGGAGTGTAGTGCCAGCCGCGCGCTAGTCTTGGCGGGACCGGGATCCGCGGTCCCCGCTCCCCTACTACCAGGACATCACCATGCGTCGTCTGCTCGTGCTCGTCACGTTCCTCGCCTTCTCTGGCGCCTGCACCGACGACGCGTCTCCCCTGTCCCCCTGCTACACGCATCGAGACCTCGTGGTCCTTCATGCGCGGCACGCAGCGCCTGAGTTGCGAGGAGGCGATGTACGACGCGGTCCGCATCACCGCTGTGAACAACGCGACTGGCGCGACGTTCACCAGCGACGTGCTGCCCTGCGCCGACGGCATGTACTTCCTCCCCGTCGAGGGGGGCGAGTACCAGGCTACGCTCGAGGCACTGGTCGGTACCGAGGGGGGCTTTGATCACGCCGAGCAGGTCGTCGTCGTTCCCGACCACGCCACCTCCGTCGCCGATTTCGTCGTCGAGGTCTCCGCACCAACTGGCCGCGTCCGCGCCACCTGGGTCGGTTCGTGTGCGACCACGCCCGCGATTCGCTTCGACATCGCCGGCCACGGCTCGACGTCCGGTTCCTGCAGCGCCCACGAGGTCACCACTGCGCCTATCCCCATCGGCGTCGGCACCGCTCGCCTCAACTTCATCAGCGGGGGCATCGAGCAGTTCTGGGCCGACTACGACTACGCCCTGACGACTCGGGGCCAGATCCTCTCGCTCCCTGCCGTCCAGATCTGAGGAGCAGGGGTACTGTCGCGAGGGCGGATCGTTCGAATTGGTCGCTCCATCTTGCGCTTCCGCGACCCCTCTGCTATCAAGTAGGTATGCTGGTGGCGGGCGGGGACGGATCCTTGGATAACGTGGACGACAGCCGAGAGGGCTTGCGGCGGCCCGCTTGGCACGTTGGTCCCGCTTGCGCCGGAGGCATCATGCTGAACCATCCTTCGACCGAACGTCATCACCTGGTTCTGATGCTGTGTGTCTTTGCGTGCGCCTGCGGTGGAACGACGCCGGCCGCGACATCACCCACGAGCCAGGTGCTCGAAGGGCGCGCGCGCACGGTCACCTTCGAGTGCTCGGGCGCGGACCCCGTGCCAAAGCAGTACCCGATGACGTGCGCCGTGGCCAGCCCGTCGGGCTACTTCTGGACGACGATCGAGCCACTGCGCGAGTTGGCGCCCGGGAAGCCGATCTACGATCCGATCGGCTGGCCGCTGAGTCCGTGCATGAGCGGCATTGCCCTTTGCGGCACGGCCTATCGAGCGCCGGAAGGCAGCCACGTGCTCGCCTGCCGCGCCGCCGACCAGCGCTTCGACGGTCCGGTGGAGGTGGTGGCACCCGACGGATCGCTCCTCCTTCAGGGGTACTGTGTCGAGGGCGACCCGGCTGGCACGTGGTTCGATTGGAAACACGGCGAACTCGCCCGCACCTGGAGCACCTCTGCGGTTCCCGAGAAGGCGAGGGCCCACGACGGCGTCCGGTACATCGCGCCGGGTACCTACACGTACGGCAAACACAAGCTCGTCCCCCTGACGCCGGTGAAGCCATGATCAAGCTGCATCCGTCGACGGAACTGCACCTACTCCGCGGCATGTCGGTCACGCTCGACCTGCTCATGAACGACATCAATACCGACGTCTGGGACCGCATCAACAATACGATCGCGCTGCCCACGAGTGTCACCCTCGCCACCGTTGTCGACCGGACCCTAACGGCCGACACCACCTCCATGGGCACGGAGCGCGACTTTCTCAAGATCCAGTTCCCTCCGGGGACGGATCGACTCGAGATTCCCGTTCAGATCTCGGTTCACGAAACCCTCCTGCGGGTGTGGTGCTCCCACAATCGGCACGAGGTCGAGGTCGGGTCGAGTGATCGCGTCCTGGTCGTGTACGCTGAGTTCCGTGACGCTGCCGGCCACCCCGTGGTCGCCGAGGTCACCGGACGCAGGTTTCTGCACTATGACGTGTCGCCAATAGATGGGTTAACAGTCGACCCCGACGGACGCTTGGTGGTGCCACACACTGCCGGCACTTGGACGGTCACTGTCAGCGTGGATTCGGCGCTCCACATCACGCCGGCGCCCACCACCGACAGCGTCGTCATCGACGTGGTCCCCGTGCCCTCTGACCTGCAAATCTTGGTCAGGCACCACGAGGGCATCGAAGTTCGTCGCCGCGCGATACTGTTCATCGCCGAGGGCTGGACCGCGGACATGGAGGAGATGTTCAACCTCCTCTGTCGCTCCATCGCGAAGCGCCTGACGAAGGTGCAACCGTACAACCGGCTCGTCGAGTCACTCGACATCTACTCCGCGTTTACGCCCTCGGCCGAAGAAGGGATCACGATTGGCGCTGACGTCGTGGTTAGCCCGATGCACCCCGACCACGCCTACGTGCTTATGCCCGACGAGTCGCTGCTCAGCACGGTGGTGCGTAATGCCGGGCATCCAAACGAGCCGGGCGCTCCAACTACCCTGGCGGGCCTGCAGGCCGCCAGCGGGGTCGCCACGCTCACGCAACGCGAGTTCGACATCTGGAAGCTCATGGGCTCGGCCCGCCGCACGCGGGTGCGCGACACCGCATGGGGGCTGACGAGCACCTATCCGCATCATGGCCCCTACGCACACATGCAAGCAGTCGGGGTACAGGATCGCCTGCGCTGGCTGCAGTTCTCGGTGCTCCCGCGCGGGCCGTCCCGCATACCGTTCTTTCCCGATCACCGGCTGCCTGATCTACTCGGAACGCCTCCGCAAGACCCGACCACCGCCCATTCGGCTCGGCTTTTCGACTGGGTCGGCAAGTTGCGAACACCTGACGGTCCTCTGAGGATGGGGACGCGCTGGGGCCCCGGGGGGGACTCGGAAGGCATGGTGGTATTCTTGACCTTGTGCGACCTGCACGGCGGTGTGTTCGTCGACGACGCAGTCCAGCCGTGCGCGATCGTGACCACCGGCCGGGAGCACGATATCGGGGTCACTCTCTCCAGCCTCCCTGGCTTTCTCGAGGTCGTTGCCGGTAGCACCAGCTCGATCCTCGATGTCGAGACGCGCCGGCGGATGGTCGATACCCTCGCCCACGAGCTAGCGCATACGCCGGTACTCGGCCACCTCCACGACGAGTACGGCGGCCGTAAAATGCCGACGACTCTCCCGCCGTGGATCCGGTCGTACGTGGATGGCAAGCCGAATGCTCACATGCTCGACGACGTGCTGGACGGCGCGGGGCCCGGCATCGATCCGGAGAAGCTCAAGTGGCGGTGGCCGCGGGTGCGAGCCGGCGCGAGCGTTGAGCACATGGAGGCGGACGGTGATGACATCCTATTCACGCTCTCCCTGTCGCATGCCCTGAGGTGGCCGAAGAGCCCCGGCGGGCGGCCGGTCTGGTTGCGCCGCGGCCCGCTGTGGCCGAAGAAGACGTTGCGGCCGCCGGTCACCGACAACCCGCTCTTGATCGAGTTGGTCAGCTATGACCGGCAGCAGCAGCAGGTTCGCTGCAGGCCCATCGGTGCGGTGACCACGACCGACGTCATCACGTCGTTCTGGGGCACCCCCGGCCCAGTCAGTACGCCCACCGACTTGCGGATCGTGCTTCAGCGTCTGGACGACGCGGGGCGTCCGCTCTGGCTGATCAATGACGCGGTCGCCGCGGCGCTCGCAGCCGGGCCGCTGACTGAGAGCTTGAACTGCACCGACCAACTCGCTGCCGACCGCCGCGCGAACGTCGAGAACCTGCGGACCCGGACGCCGGCGGCCTACGAGGGCGGCGCGACCTTCAACTGCCAGACGATCCGACCCGGCCTCGAGTGCAAGCTGCACCGACGGATGGAGCCGGTGGAGCCGCTGAAGCCCATCAACAAGCGCTCGATGTGGGCGGAGCGCTTCTGTGTCGTCTGCCAGTACGTGATGACTTACGAGGTCGACGTTTCGTTGCTACCCAGGGTGGACACGCTGCTGGACGTGGTGCAGCCCCTATGAACGTTGATCTCTTCCGGGCCCTCGTCGCCGATGCCGCCACGGTCGTGGCTCGCATCGCCGCCGCGCTCCGCGATGGGGATTCGTTGAGGTCGCTGGCGCGCCGGCTGGGCTGGGACCTGGCAGGAGCGTTAGCCCCGCTGACCGCGGTGGCGACCCAGGCGCGGGCCGCGGCCGACGTCTTCTTGGAGCTGGACGATGCCAGCGACGGGACCGACTGGCTTGCACTCGCCAGCGCGGTCAATGATGTCCACGGCGCCATCGTCGCGCTCGACGGCGCAGATTTCGGCAGCCCACTGAACGCGGCGGGGTTCGCGACCGAATTCCCACAGCAGCTGCTGCACTGGGCGGTGATCGAGCACCTTGACGTCGATCGGCCGCGAGTCGCCGGTACCCTTCGTGCGCTCGGCATCATCACCACCGTGGCGCGACCGGCGGCAGGGATCCGGCCGGCCTTTGATGATACTCGCATTGTCTTGCCGGACTTCGAAGCACTGCTTCGCTCGCCGGTGGCGTGGCTGCGGGCGGTGTGGGCGTGGGGTGATCCGAGCTTCGACGGCTGGGGCTTCCTCGATCGGCTCGCCGAGGTGCTGGAGCACGCGGAGCTCCCGGTTGGGTTCGTGCCAGTCGCTCCGTCGGCGGCCGAGGAGGCATCGTCGACGGAAGGCAAACTCCGGCCTCACCTGCTGGTGGGCTTGATTCGTGGATTCGCGCCGGCCTCGGAGGTGGAGTTGGGCCTGAGCCTTGTCGCACTCGCGGAGGCCAGCGGTCCGGTGATTGCGGTGATCCCGTACGGGGTCGGCGACCTCGGTCTGGGTGTGACGTTTTCGGGATTGCAGCTTCTGGTGCGCGGAATGGCCACCGCCGGCGAGCGCGGGCTGCTGGTCCGGCCCGACGGCGTCACGGTGGCGGATGATCCGCTAGGGCTAGACCGGGCGACCGTAGCAGGCGAGCTTAGGTTTGCGCTGTCGCGCGCTCCAGGCGAGGTTGCCCAGGTGAGCGACGGACCGGTGCAAGCATCGACCAGTGGCTGGACGCTGAGCGCAGGCGGCAAGGGCGCGGCCGGTGGCGGCAGCGAGCTGTGGATCGAGCTGGCGCTGCCAAACGTGCAACTCGGCCTGCCGACAGCGGGGAGCGGGTTTGTCGGCGCGGCCGTCGGGGGCGCGCAGGAGCGCGTGCCGGTGTCCCTGACGATGGGGTTGTCGACCAAGCGCGGGCTGTATGTCGGTCCGACAGGATTGACCCATGACCGGGCGGTGTCGTTGCGGCTGGGGGCGCTTGAGGCACAGCGCATCTCCGTGGAGTTGGCGGGCATCGAGCGCGGTCTGGCCGCGGAGATGCGGACCGCGCTGGCGTTGAAGCTTGGGCCCGTCGGGCTGACCGTTGAGGGGCTCGGCGTCGCATTGAGGTTGAGGTTCCCCGCGGCTGGGGGCAACCTCGGTCCCGTCGATCTGAGCGCCGCGGAGCTCGCGCCGACCGGGTTCGGGGTGTCGGTAGATAGTGCAGTGGCGCACGGCTTCGGCCAAGTGGCGCGAGTGGGAGCGACAGAGTATCGCGGCTCAATTGCGCTCGCTGTGCTCGGCGCGCAAGTGAGCGGGTTTGGGATGCTCGACGATTCGCCGGGCGCCGGTTCGTTCGTGGCAGCGATCTCGGCGGAGTTCTCGCCGATCCAGCTCGGCCTCGGCTTCACGCTCGACGGCATCGGCGGGCTGATCGCCATCCATCGCCGCGTCGACACGGACGCGCTGCGCGCGGCGCTCCGCACGCCCGCGGGCATGGGCGATATCTTCTTCCCGGCCGACCCGATCGCGCAGGCCGACCGCCTGACGACCGATCTGGCGACCTACTTCCCGGCGGCGGAGGGCCGCTACGTGTTCGGCCCGGCGGTGAAGTTCGGGTGGGGGACGCCGACGATGGTGCGCGGCGTGCTGGCGGTGCTGCTGGAGCTGCCGGCGCCGGCGCGCGTCGTGGTGCTCGGCACGGTGTCCGCCAAGCTGCCCACGGTCGAGCACGCCATCGTCGACCTCAACGTCGACGTGGTCGGCGAGGTCGACTTCGCGCAGAAGCGCGTGGCGATCGACGCGTCGCTGCGCAACTCGACGATCGCGGGGTTCCCGATCACCGGGGACATGGCGTTCCGGATGGCCTGGGGCAGTCCGCCGAGCTTCGCGCTGTCGATCGGCGGCTTCCACTCGCAGTTCCGGACGCCGCCGGGCTTCCCAGAGCTCCGGCGCATCCAGATCCCGCTGGGCGCGGGCGACGACCCGCGGCTCGACGCGCAGGGGTTCCTGGCGCTGACCTCGAACACGGCGCAGATCGGCGCGCAGGTCGATCTGTACGCGTCGGCGGGGCCGCTCAACATCAAGGGCGGGCTCGGGTTCGAGACGCTCTTGACGTTCTCGCCGTTCCATCTCCAGGTCGACGTGTGGGCGGGCGTCGCGTTGCGCCGCGGGACCAGCACGCTGGCGAGCGTGCACTTCGACGGTCACCTGAGCGGGCCGAAGCCGTGGCGGGTGGACGGCAAGGCGTGCCTGTCGTTGTGGTTCGTGGACCTGTGCGTGCCGATCCACGTGTCGTTCGGGGCCGCGCAGGCGGTCGAGCTGCCCCGGCGCGAGATCTGGCCGGCGCTGCACGACGCGCTGGCGACGCCGGCGGCGTGGGCGAGCACAGTGCCCCCGGGGCTGACCGCGGCCGTGACGGCGCCCCCGGTCGGTGAAGCGGCGGCGCTGCGCATCGAGCCGTGCGCGACGTTGACGGCGACGCAGAAGGTGGTGCCGCTCGATCGCCAGATCACCGCCTTCGCGCAGGGGCGGCCCGAGGGCGCAGACCGGTTCGAGGTCAGCGGGGTGCAGCTCGGCGCGACCGCGGTGCCGGCGCCGGAGCTCGCACCGGTGACCGAGTGGTTCGCGCCAGCGCAGTTCGAGGAGATGAGCGAGGCCGCCAAGCTGTCGCGTCCAGGCTTCGAGCAGATGGTCGGCGGTGTCTCGGTCGGGGCGACGACGATCCGCGCGGGGGCGCCGCTGGTGCGGCCCCTCGACTACGAGACCGTCGTCGTGGTCGGGGGCCAGCGGCAAGATGCGCCGCGGTACCGCCCGACCCGCCTCCAGCAGCTCGAGGGTACGCTGGCGTCGGCGAGCGGGCGGCCGCCGCTGCGCGCCACGGGCGCGGCCGCGTTCGCGTCGGCCCCTGGCACGCCGCCCCGGCTGCAGCTGCGCGAGGAGACCTTCGTGATCGCGTCGGTCGATGAGCTGGCGGCCCGTTCGGACCTGGCCGCGGCGGGCACGCGCGGCCAGGTCGAGCTGGCGCTGCGCGCACACCTCGCGGCCAATCCCGGCGACGCGGGGCGACTCCAGGTGGTGCCCACGTTCGAGGTGGCGGCATGAGCGACGATGACGCAGCGCTGCGGTTCTATCCCTGGGTGCGGCGGGGCGCCGCCGCGTACCTGACCACCGCCGACGCGGCGAGCGCCTCGGCGCGGGCATCGATCCCGGCGACGATCACCTTCAACGACGCCGCGGCGAACCTCACGGCGACGACCACGCTGGACCTGGTCGGGCCCGGCGACGTCGTCGGATTCGACGCCCGGGTGATCAGCCGGCGCTCGCCGCCCGAGCACACGTTCGACGCGGAGCCGAACTACTTCCCGGCGATCGAGTTCGACCAGGCCGACCTGCCGTGGCGGTACACGCCCTGCAGCGAGGACGCGACCGCGCGCGTGCGCCCGTGGCTGTGTCTGCTCGCGTTCACCGAGGACGAGCTCGAGCCGTTCGTGCCGACCTCGGCGGACCGGCCGCTCCAGTCCGTGACGGTCAAGGCGGCGACCGCGATGCCGCCACCGGATCAGACCTGGGCGTGGGCGCACGTGCAGGTGAGCGGCGACGACGACCTGTCGCTGCTCGAGGTCGCGACGCAGGCGCCCCATCGCTGCCTGGCACGGCTCTTGTGCCCGCGGCGCCTCGCCCCGCGAACCAAGTACTGGGTGCTGCTGGTGCCGGCGTTCGAGGTGGGGCGCCTGGCCGGGTTGAAGCAGCCGCAGCCGGCCGCCGCACCGGACCCGCTCGCGTCGGCGTGGAGCGGGACGACGCTGTCGGCCCCGCTCGAGCTGCCGATCTACCATCGCTGGACGTTCACGACGGGGTTCGACGGGGACTTCGAGGCACTGGTCCGGCGGCTCACGCCCGCGCCGCTGCCGGCGACGGTGGGCACGCGCGGCCTCGACGTCGCGCAGCCCGGCGCCGGCCTGCCCGCGCCGACGGTCGAGCCGCTGCCGCTTGGTGGCGCGCTACGCCCACCGGGCCTGTCCGCGCCGACCGCGATCGATCCGGACTTCACGACGGGGCTGGCGAGCCTGCTGAACATCCCGGCGGAGGTGCGCGCGGCCGGCGGCACGCCGGTCGTCGCGCCGCCGTTGTACGGCGCGTGGCACGCGGGCCGCGAGCGCCTGGCGGCGGATGCCCCGAGCTGGTTCGCGGCGGTCAACACCGCGCTCGACACCCGGGTCGCCGCGGCGAGCGGCACCGCGGTCGTCCAGCAGAAGCAGGAAGACCTGATGGCCGCGGCCTGGGACCAGGTCGCTGGGATCCGCGAGGCCAACCAGCAGCTCCGCGCCGCCCAGGTGGCGCGCGCGGTCGGCGAGCGGCTCTACCAGCGGCACGTCGTCGCCGCCGACGACACGGCCGCCCTGACCCTGACCGCGACCGTGCATGGCCACATCCGCGGCGCGGTGCGCACGGTGCGCGGGACGGTCGATCGCAGCCCACCGCGGCACGCGCTCCTCGCGAGCGGGCTGCGGCGCCTGGGCCGGCCCCTCGGTCCCGTTGGTCGCCGCCAGGCCCGGCCGGATCTCGTGGTGCCGAGCGCCCTCGAGCGGGTCAACGCCGGGGAACTCGAGGCGCTCGCCGCCACGCCGCCCCCGCTCGCCCCGTCGGTGCCCACGGTGACCTGGTTCGAGGGCGTCACGAAGACACCCTATCCGACTGGCAAGGACGTCGACGCTGCGCCCATCGCCGAGAAGGTTTACGCGTGGGACCCGGTCGACGGCGACGCGCCGGACAAGTGGGACCAGGGCGATCAAGGCGATAGCCCGTCGATGGCGGCGTTCCGGGCCGCCGCCAGCGCCTTGCTCGGGCGGGAGTTCGCGCCCGGGGCCGGTCAGACGCTCACGCCCCTCGACGTACCCGCGCTGCGCGCGGTCGTCCAGGCCGCGGTGGATCCGCGCACGACGATCGCGGAGGCCTTCGGAGTCCGGATGGTCCCCGCGGCTGGGTTCAGCTGGACACCACCCGATCCGCTCGAGCCCGTGATGGCCCACCCCGACTTTCCTCAGGCGATGTTCCGCCCGCTGGCGGCGATGTCGCCCGACTGGATCTTGCCGGGGCTCTTCGACGTGCCCGCCGACCGCGTGACGCTGGCGAAGACCAACCAGGCGTTCATCGAGGCGTACATGGTCGGGCTGAACCACGAGCTCGGCCGCGAGCTGCTGTGGCGCGAGTACCCGTCGGATCAGCGCGGTAGCTACTTCCGCCAGTTCTGGGAGCCCGCGGGGGAGTCGACGCTCCCGCCGGAATCCGCCAAGGACATCACCCCGGTCCATGGCTGGGGCCTGACGACGCTCGGCGCACACTGTCCGCGCCCCGGGGCCGGCGATGAGCTGGTGCTGGTCGTCCGCGGCGAAGCGTTGCGGCGGTACCCGGGCACGCTCGTCTACGCGCAGCGCGCGGCGGTGACCGCGGGGGGCCTCGGGCTCGCATCGGACGCGCAGCAACGCCGGCCAGTGTTCACCGCGCGGATCGATCCGGACGTCGCGCTGTTCGGGTTCGCGCTGACCGAGGCCGAGGCGCGCGGCGACGCCGCGGCGGGTATCCCCGGTTGGTTCTTCGTGTTCGAGGAGCAGCCGGGGGATCCGCGGTTCGGGCTCGACACCGGCGCCACCGAGCCGCCGAGCGCCCTGGACGATCTGGCGTGGGAGCACCTCGCCGTGCCACCTGGGGACGTCACCTCGATCGCCTACATCGATCTGGCGGTGCCACGATCCGAGATCGCAGCCCTCGAGGTGCCCACCGGCCCCGCGTGGCACGCGATCTTGGTCTCGCCCAGCGTGCGCGTGGCACGCGGCGCCGATCAAGCCGTCATCACCCACCAGCGGCCTGTGCGCGTCGCGCTCTACGGCGCTGACCTGCTGCCCTGATCGCTTCACGCCCCCGAGGACGCCATGGCCGACCTTGCGCTCGAGCTCGAGCAGCTCAGCACTGACTACCCGATCGCGCTGCTCCCAGTCCGGATCGAGACGCGCTTCTTCCAGAACCCGCCCGAGCTCCGGATCCGTGTCTATCCCGACGAGATCTTCGCTGATAGCCATCGCCCGGCGCCGACGACGGCCGAGTGGCAAGCCGCGCTGGCGTACTGGACGACCGGCTGGGCACCGGCGGCCGAGCTCGACGCCTGGCGCGCGCTCACGACCCAGTACCCGCCGGAGCGCGCCGCGTGGCTCGTCGCGGTCTCGACCCCGACGAACCTGGCCGAGCGCCCCGCGCAAGCCCCCGTGTTCCCGCAGGTCGAGCTAAAGGACGACCTCTTGCCGGATGTCCGCGCCGCGGCGCTCCCCCGCGCCTGGACCGTGATCGCCTACAACGGTGGGGCCGAGGTCCAGCGCGTGACCGGGCGCGACATCGTCGAGCCGATCGCCCTGTCCTTCGCCCCGTCGGTCGCGGCGGACGATCCCTCGATCGTCGCCGTCGATGAGCTCAAGATCGAGCGGGAACTCCTGTGGGCCGTCGACTACGCCGAAGCCGAGCAGGTCGGCATGGCGGTCACGATGCCGCTCACCCCGGCCGATCTTGCGAGCGGCTTCGATCGCGTCATCGTCCTCGGGGTCCGGACCCAGACGAGCGAGGTCGATGGCGCCGAGCTGCTCGCCGAGCTCGTGCGCGCCCACCGGTACACCCGCGGCGTCGGCCTGGTGGCGCAGGGCACCCCGACCAACAACACCGCGACGGCTCCCGCCGGGTATCCCCCGCCCGAGGATCCGGTCGCGCGCTACGCCGTCGAGCGCGGCGACACGACCGTGGTGCCTGGCAGCGACGGACAGGCCCTGAGCGTCGCGCTCGGCCTGCCGACGAAGCCGGCGCCGCTCGATCACGTGGACGGCGTCCGTCGCACCGAGCAGGCCCGCGCGGCGGCGATGAACGTCGCGCTGTGGCCGTGCACGCTCGGCTACTACCTCGAACAGATGATGGCGCCGCTCCTGACGGCGCCCCAGATCGCCGAGGTCCGGGCCCACTTTCGCGACTTCGTCCGCGGCCGCGGCCCCCTCCCGCTGGCGCGCATCGGCCGCGTGCCGTACGGCATCCTGCCCGCGACCTCGATCGAGGCGTGGGAGACCTCCGACAGTCCGTCCGGCCCCGACGATTTCGGCCCGTGGCTCGACGCGGGCCTGGCGTCGCTGCTCCGCGCGTGGCGCCAGGCGTTCCTCGCTCGGATCCCCGGCGTGCCCCACGTCGGCGCGTCGGCTGACCCTGACGCCGACTTGCTCGGCGTGCTCGCGCGCGACGCGCAGAGCCGTGAACTGCGGTCTCGGGCCGTGCACGGTCCAGCGCTCGTCCGGAACTTGATGGTGCTGCTCGGCGGCAGCATGACCGCGCTCGATCAAGCGCGCCCGACGCTCATCGCGCAGGCGCTCGCCGATGCCGGTCTCACCGGGCTCGCGCCGCGCATGACCCAGATGACGCTCGCCGACCGGGCGTTGCGCATCGGGCGCTCGCTGGTCTCGACCGCGCCGCTGTCCGAGGTGGCCGACCTCGATCCGAACTACATCGACGAGATCCGGACAGCCACGGTGGCGGAGCTCCGCCTCGCTGGCGGCGCCGGCGAGCCCGCCTTCAGCAACCCGCTCCTCTACCACCTGCTCCGACACGCGACGCTGGTCGAGCTCACGCGCGTGGGTACGAGCGTCGCGGTGGTCGCCGGCGTGGCCGACGCGATCGACCAGGTCGAACGCGAGCTCCATCGCATCGGCCCGGGTACCGAGGGGCGGCTGACCGCGTGGGAGCGCCTGGACGCGCCCATCGCCGGCGTCACCGGCGGTGAGTCGCTGGGGTCGTGGCTAGGTGACCCGAGCTCGACCGACACCCGGCGCGCGACCGTCCGCGAGCATCGTGCCGCATTGGCCACCTTGGCCGAGGTCCCGACCGCCGAGCTCGCGCGCCTGCTCGTCGAGACGCTCGACACCTGCTCGCATCGCCTCGACGCCTGGCTGACGTCGCTCGCGACCCGCCGGCTGGCGGCGATGCGAGCGACCCAGGGCCAGGGCGTCTACCTGGGCGCGTTCGCGTGGGTCGAGAACCTCCGGCCCCAGAGCGCGCCCCGTCCCGGCACCGCCGGCGGGTTCATCCACGCGCCCTCGGCCGCCCACGCCACGACTGCGGCGGTGCTGCGCAACGCCCACCTGACCCGCGTCGGGACGATGCGCGACGAGGCCGCGGTCGAGCTCTCGTCGACGCGCGTGCGCGGCGCGCTCGACCTCCTCGATGGCGTGCGGCAAGGCCTGCCGCTCGGCGCGCTCCTCGGTTTCCGCCTGGAGCGGGCGCTCCACGACCGGGGGCTCGACACGTACATCGCCGACGTCCGGGAGCGGTTCCCGCTGGGGCGCGATCCCGGCGCACCCCTGCCGGGCGCGAACGAACGCATCGCCGCGCGCAACGTCGCCGATGGCCTCGCGGTGCGGACCGCGATCGCGGGGGCGACGACCGCCGGCGAGCTCCCGTGGTCGACCGTCCTGGCCTTCGTCGCGCCGAGCCACCAGGGGGACGTCGCCCAGATCCTGTTCGCGCTCGATCACGACGTCGACGCGGTGGCCGACCTGCTCCTGGCGGAGTCGGTCCACCAGACCGTCCAGGGCAAGACCGAGCGCGCGGCCGCGACGCTGGCCTCGCTCGCGGGCGGCGGCGCGATCCCAGATCCCGAGGTCGCGCGCACGCCGCGGCGCGGGACCAGCGTCACGCACCGCGTCGGCTTCCTGCTCGGCGGGCTGCCCGCGCCGACCTGGCCCGAGACGCCGCGCGCCGGCGCGGAGCCGCGGCTCACCGCCTGGGTGGCGCAACGGCTGCCAGATCCCACGCTCGTCCAGTGCCAGATCAGCTACCTGCTGAACGCCCCCGATGGCTCGCATCCTCGCGTCACCACCTGGATGACGCTGGCCGAGCTGGGGCTCGGCCCCCTCGACGTGGTGGCGCTGGCGCGCGCCACCGATCGCGCTGGCCGGGGCGAGCTCGATGCCCGGCTGCGGGCCTACATCGCCACGACCCTCGGCGCCCGTCAGGACGTCGAGATCTCGCACGAGCGCCACCCCGAGATCGCGGTCGTGTCGTTCCCGGACCTGCTCGAGCTGGCGCGTGTCCTCGACGACGCGCTCCGCCACGCGCGCCCCATGACCGCCGCCGACCTGGCGCCGATCGGCGCCGATGTCCCCGCAGGCATCGATGCGGCCGAGGTGACCGCGCGGGCCGACGCCACCGTGGGCGCGCTCGCGATGACGCAGGCGAACCTCGCGGCGGCACTCGCCATCCCCGACGTCGAGAACTCCTCGATGGCGGCGGCGGAAGTGCGCGCGGCACTCTGGGCCGTCGCCGCCTATGGCGTCCGCAGCGCGGTGCCGCGCGGTGTCGACGACGACGATCCCGTCGAGCGAGCAGCGCTGATCCGGGCGGGCCAGTCGGCCTTGGCCGAGGTCGCGCGCCGGCTCGCCGCCTGTGCGAGCGCCGCAACCTCGACGACGTGCCTCCAGGCGGCCTTCGGCGGTGACCTCACGGTGCTGCCGACCTTCGTGCTGGACAACGCCGCCGAGGTCGACGCAGCGCTCGCGCATGGCCCGACGCTGGTGGGCGAGCCCCGTGCAGTGCGCCGCTGGCTGGAAGGCGCGGCGGCCGTGCGCGAGCCGCTCGCCGCCCTCCGCTTGGCCAGCCTCGTCAGCGAGGCGCTCACGACGACGGCGCCGATCGAGCCGCAGGTCGTGCAGGTGCCGCACGATCCGGACCGGCCCTGGGCCGGCGGCACGTTCGCCGCCGCCGGGCTCCGCCCTCGGTCAGACACCGTGTCGCTGGTCCTCGAGCTGCCGTTCGGGGCGAGCGGCGTGCTGGCCGGCATGGTCATCGATGAGTGGTCCGAGCTCATCCCGGCCGCCGCGCAGGACACGTGCTTCGCGATCCACCACGACGCCCCTGGCGCCGAGGCGGCGCAGTGCATCCTGCTCGCGGTGCCCCCGGCCACCAAGAGCGGCGCGTGGAACCTGCCGCACCTCGAGGCGATCCTGCACGAGACCCTCGACCTCGCGAAGATCCGCGCCGTGGACGCCGAGCAACTCGGCCCCCTGGGGCTCCTCGCCCCGACGACCATCCTCGCCGCCAACCTCGGCGACGACACCATCGGCCACGATCTCTCGGTCCACACGATCGACGAGGACGCGGTCTTGACCCCGGAGTGAGCATGCCTTCGATCACCTTCTGGAACCGGCTCGAGCCACGACCGCGCGCGGTCGACCTGAGCGAAGCGCTGGCCGCGCGCGCGTACGACCCGGCCTGGCTCCTGACGCGCCAGTGGCAGCTCGGCGAGTTCCAGGGCGAGGATGCCGGCGCGCCGGCCTACGTCCGCGTCACGACCGCGATCGCACCGCTCACGGCCTGGGGGGCGGCCGGCGCGACGCCGAGCGCCCTGGATCCGGTCGCGCCGCTCGAGGCCAGCCTGACCGCCGAACCCGCAGCGCCCGATGACCTCGCGCGCGCCGTCGAGATCGGCCAGACCCTCGCGCGCTTGCTGACCGACAACGGCGCCGCAGACCTGCGGCCGCTGTTCGTCGCCGCCTATCCGATCGAGGACCGCGTCGAGGACGATCCGCGCGCGGCGCAGCTCCGCGGCCTCTGGCGCGGGCGGGCGATCGATGGCCAGGCGCTGTGGGCGGCGACGCGCCTGCCGGTGCCGCCCCCACCGCCGGGCGTCACGACCACGCCAGCCCCGGTCCCCGGCGTGCCCTGGACAGTCCCAGCCGCACGGCGCGGCCAGGCCGCGGCGGCGATCGCGAGCCTCGTCGCCTGGATCGAGGAGGTGCGTGGCGCGCCCGGACTCGGCGCGCCTGCCGGCTGGCAGACCGAAACCCTGAGCGCAACGGCCCGCGCCTATGGCACGGCGCCGACCGGCAACCCGGTGGGCTTCACGACCACCCCGGACCGGCGCGGCGATCTCGACTGGTTCGCCTTCGATCGCCTCCTCGACGCGCCACCGGTCGGCACGCCGACCGGCGTGGTCACGACCGAGACCCGGGCGGTGATCCCCGGGCCGGTGCGCTTTCGCGGCATGCCCAACGAGCGGTTCTGGGATTTCGAGGACGCGCGCTTCCCCATCGATGCGATCCAGCCGGACCGCCGCAACCTGGCGTCGATGCTGCTCCTCGACTTCATGCTCGTGCACGGGAACGACTGGTACCTCGTGCCCTTCGAGCAGCCGGTGGGCACGATGTGCACGAGCGAGGTCCGCGTCGTCGACGTCTTCGGTGCCTCGACGGACATTCCGCGTGCCGAGGCGGGCGCCACGGCCGGCACCGGGCGGTTCGCGATGTTCGCGATCGCTGGGGACGGCGGCGCCCTCGCGCCGTTTCACCTGGTGTCACACTCGGCGTCCGCGGCCGTGCAGGACGGGCCCCCCGTCGAGGAGGTGCGCTTCCTCCGGGACGAGATGGCCAACCTGGTCTGGGCCGTCGAGCACACGACCGCCGGAACGCTCGGAAGCGGGCGCCGCGCCGCGGACCGACCGACCGAGCCCGTCGTCGGCGAAGCCCCCTTGCCGGTCGGCGCGACGCTCCGCTACCGACTGCAGTCACCGGTGCCGCGTCACTGGTTTCCTCTGCAGCCCGTCAAGCTGCCTGGCGGCGACGAGGTCGCGCTCGAGCTGGCGGGGCTGCTCACCGCCGACTCCGCGACGCCGGCCGTGCCTGCGCCTCGGGGCCGCGTCCTGACGACCGATGGCACCGCCCCGCTCCGGGTCCGCGAGGAGTACATCCCGCGCGAAGGCACCCAGGTCCGCCGAGGGTACCGGCGTGCGCGCGGCAGCGATGGCTCGACCCACGTCTGGCTGACGCGCACGCGTCGCGTCGGGACCGGCGAGGGCAGCGCCGACCTGCGTTTCGACCGCGCCGTCGACGCACCCGCCCCCTGATCGCGGACGCGCGCGTGGGCTTCGCGTGCCGAACCGCTCGTCATCGCGCGACGCCCGGAGTGGCCGATCGGGCGCCGTTCCAGGGCGCGATGGCAGGAATGTGGCAGCATTCCGCGCGGATCGGCCACAACCTTGCGTTTTCATTCGCCCCGTCGTTTCCTGTCCCCTTTTCTGACGCGGTAGCGCGAAATTCTAAAGCGATTTCATTGGCTTGAGACCCAGGATCCTGTCCCCACGTCGCGCGCGGCCGCGCGGCATCGGCGCCGCAGCACGTCGTCGGCCAGCGCGGCGGCGATCGCGTCGGCCCGGGCGTGGGCGTCCTGGCCCTCGGGCGACGGGCCGGCGATCCGCGCGATCATCAACAGCGCCATCGCGCGCAGGCGCACGTGGCCGGCGTCGCCGGCGAAGGTCGCGGCGCGGCGGGCCTCGCGCAGCGCGCCGACGGCGTCGCCGGCGCGGTGGTGGCCGTAGGCCAGGCCGTTGGCGCGGCGGCTGCGCGCGAACGGCGCGGTCGTCGGCAGGTCCGGCAGCGCGGCGTGGAGCGCGAGCGCCTCGTCGACGCGGCCGGCGTGGTTGAGCGCGTGCGCGACCTGGCCGGCGTGGCGCGCGCGCAGGCAGTCGGCGTCGGCGCCGGTCAAGGGCGCCAGCAGCGCCGGGACCGCGGCCAGCTCGGCGGCGAGGTCGGCCGGCGCCGCGCGGCTCGCGACGTGGGCCAGCCCGAGCGCGACCTCGACCCGGCCCAGCACGTCGTCGTCGATCACCGCCGCGGCGGTCGCCAGGTGGTCCGCGGCGGCGGCGTCGTCGTCGGTGCGCAGCGCCAGGGTCGCGCGGGCCAGCGACAGCCAGCGGCGCCCGACCCGGCTCTCGCTGGTCGGCGGCCGATCCCAGAGCTGCACCAGATCGAGGCACAGCGGCACCGGCAGATCGACGAAGCGCGCGTGGTAGCTGCCCATGAACCGCAGGCGCTCGTCGACCGCGCGCGGCAACCCGAACTGCGCCAGCAGCCGATCGCCCCACTTGCCGCCGGGCAGGCTGGCGCGCCCGCGCAGGCGGCGCAGCGCGCGGGTGATGCTCTCGACGTCGTCCTTGTAGCTGCGGGTCGCGGCCAGGCGCTCCGCCACCGCCGCCAGCGAGCCGTGCGCGCCGATCAGCGCGTCGAGGTACGCCGGCCAGTCGAGCGCGCCGGTCGCGGCGGTGTGTCCGGGATCGTGTCCGCGACGTACCATCGGGTCGAGCGTATATCGCTTCCATGCTGATCATCGGGGACATCCATGGGTGCTACGCCGAGCTGCTCGCGCTGCTCGACGTCGCCGGCGTCGACGACGGCGAGGTCGTGGTCAGCGTCGGTGATCTGGTCGATCGCGGCCCCGACCCGGGCGCGGTCGTCGACTTCTTCCGCCAGCGCCCCAACGCGCTGGCGCTGTGCGGCAACCACGAGCGCAAGCACGTGCGCGGCGTGCTGTCGTACAGCCAGCAGGTCACGGCGGCGCAGCTGGGCGCCGGCTACGCCGACGCGGTCGCGTGGATGGCGACCTTGCCGTACCACCTCGAGACCGACGACGTGCGCGTGGTCCACTGGGGCCTGTACCCGGGCGTGCCGCTGGCCGATGTCCCCGAGGACGTCCGCGCCGGCACCACGTCGGGCGACGGCCGCCTGCGCGAGCGCTACGGCGAGCGGCCCTGGTACGAGCTGTACGTCGACCCCACGCCGGTCGCGTTCGGCCACGCCGTCATCGGGCCCGAGCCGCTGGTGATCGACGACCGCATCTTCGGCCTCGACACCGGCGCGTGCCACGGCATGGCGCTGACCGGGCTGCGCATGCCCGAGCGGCGGCTGTTCTCGGTGCCGGCGCGGGCCGACCACTGGGCGACCGTCAAGCACCAGTGGCAGGCGCCGGTGCTGCGCGCGCTGCCGTGGGCGACGATGACGTTCGAGCAGATCGCTCGCAAGCTGCGGACCCTGCGCGACCCGGAGCTGGGCGACGCGGTCCTGGCCACGGTGGCGGCCTGGGCCGAGCAGCTCCGGGCGGCGCTGCCGCTGTTGCGGGAGCGGCTCGACGCCGAGGTCGCGCGCCTGCGCGCCGACGCGGGCGCGGACTTCGGGCGCGCGGCCGCGGACCACCCAGCGCACTCATGGCTGCAGCGGCGCCACACCGGTCGGCTGTCGACGGACCACCTCGGTTGCGCGGCGCCCCGCGACGTCGTCACGCTCGGGCGGGCGCTGGGCGTGGAGCTGCCAGCCGCGCCGCTGTGACC
Organism: Myxococcales bacterium; assembly: GCA_016717005.1. Taxonomy (NCBI): domain Bacteria; kingdom Pseudomonadati; phylum Myxococcota; class Myxococcia; order Myxococcales; species Myxococcales bacterium. The sequence goes on from JADJUF010000038.1 coordinate 268,615, forward strand.
GAAGCGCACAGCCGCGGCCCGGGATCGTGGCGTCGCGCACCACCGGCTGGATGTAGGACAACCGGCGTCACGCGGTGACGACCGGGCGTCGCAACGAAAGCGAGCCGCTGTTACGAGCGGGTAGTACGCTGACCGGCCGGCACCGACGAACATGCCGCGACGAGCGACGGCTGGCGGACGCTCCCAGGAGGACTCGATGCGGACCAAGAAGCGGCACACCCTGCGCGGCACCGGCCTGGCGACCCTCGTGGCGATCGCGGGGTGCGCGGCGCCCGACGACGGCACCACCGCCAGCCCGCTGGTGACCACCGGCAGCGACGCCAGCTTCGCGCGGGTCGATCGCATGGTCCTCGCGGCCGACGGCCTGCCCGCGTACATCCGCGGCGACCTCGGTCGGATCGCGGTCGACGCGGTCGACGTGGCCGACGCGCTCGGCGGCGTCATCCCCAAGATCGCGGCGGCGTTCCGGATCGGCGCCGACGATCTGATCGTCGTCGGCGTCCAGCGCGACGCGCTCGGCATGACCCACGTCCGCTACGCCCAGCAGAAGCAGGGGCTGCGGGTGGTCGGCGGCGACCTGGTCGTGCACGTCGGCGCCGACGGCGTCGTGCGCGCGGTCACCAGCACCGCCCGTGACGGCCTCGCCGTCGATCCGACGCCGACGGTCGAGCTCGATCGCGCGATCGCCACCGCCAGCGCGGCGACCGCCGACGGTCAGGTCACGGTCCACGGCACCGACCTGGTCTACGTGTTCGCGACCGGCGACGGCCGCCTGTACCTGGCGTGGGAGGTCGAGCTGCTCGGCCTCGACGGCGCGCTCGTGGCCGACCGGGTCTACGTCGACGCCCACGGCGGGGCCGTGGTCGATCGCCACCCCGACGTGTTCCCGATCAAGAACCGCGAGGTCTTCGACGCCCAGGGGCGCTCGCCGCCGTACTTCAGCAGCCCGGGCCCGCGCCTGGCCACCGAGGGCAGCCCGCCGACCTCCGACGTGACCGCGCTGGCGGCCTACGACAACACCGGCGCGACCTACGACTGCTACCAGGCCAAGTTCGGCCGCGACTCGTACGACAACCGGGGCGCCAAGCTGACCTCGGTGGTCCACGCGGTCTTCCAGACCCCCAGCGGCCAGACCGCCAACAACGCCGCGTGGGTCGGCTCGTTCGGCCCCGGCATGATGGTGTACGGCGACGGCGACGGTCAGCTCATGGCGCCGCTGGCCCGGGCCCTCGACGTCACCGCGCACGAGCTGACCCACGCCGTGACCTCGTCGACCGCGCAGCTCGCGTACCAGAACGAGTCGGGCGCGCTCAACGAGGCCATGAGCGACATCATGGCGTCGGTGTGCGAGGCGTGGAAGGACGACGCCATCAGCCTCGAGACCTGGCAGGTCGGCGAGGACGTGTTCACGCCCGGCGCGCCCGGCGACGCCATGCGCTACATGTACAGCCCGACGCTCGACAGCGCGCTGTACCCGCCGGAGCTGGGCGGCTCGCGCGACTTCTACGCCGACCGCTACACCGGCAGCCAGGACAACGGCGGCGTCCACCTCAACTCGGGCATCGCCAACCTGGCCTTCTACCTGCTGTCCGAAGGCGGCCTGCACCCGCGCCAGCGCGTGACCTTCCGGGTCAACGGCATCGGCCTCGACAAGGCCGGCGCGATCTTCCAGCGCGCGCTGACCCAGGGCTACCTGACGATGAACTCGAACTTCACGGCCGCGCGGACCGCGACCGAGGAGGTCGCGCGCGACCTGTACGGACCGGCCGAGGTCACCGCGGTCGGCACCGCCTGGGCCGCGGTCGGGGTCGGGGCCCTGCCGGTCGTCAACGACACGACGCCGCCGACGGTCGCGATCACCTCGCCCGCCGACGGCGCGGCGGTGGCGGCGGGCTTCGCGGTCGACGTGACCGCCACCGACGACCAGGGCGTGCTGCGGGTCGAGCTCGCGGTCGACGGCGCGCTGGTCGGCACCGACAACAGCCCGCCCTACCAGTTCGACACCGCCGGCGATCTGGCCGTCGGCGAGCACACGCTCACCGCGACCGCGTTCGACGCGGCCAACCAGGCCACCGCGACCTCGACGATCACCGTCGTCGGCGCCGATCAGGTGTGCACGCCGGCGTGCGGCGACGGCGAGACCTGCGTCGCCAACGCGTGCGTGCCCGGCAACGGCGCGGGCGACGAGAGCGGCATCTGCGGCTGCAGCTCAGGGCAGGATCCCGCGAGCGCGCTGGCGCTCGGCGCGGTCGGCGCGCTGCTGGCGCGGCGGCGCCGGCGGACCGCGCGCTAGGCGGCTGTACGACTTTCGGTCAAGCACTGGTCCGCGAGGGGCGTCTCGCGTCGGTCTCGCGTGGGTGGTCGTGGGTAGGGGCCCTCATCGGGGCTTGCCCCTCGAGATGCCGACAGGCTCGGGACGTGCCCTCGGACCGCGGAGCACCCCTGCACCTGCCTGGGTTCGGCGACGAACCCTCTGGGACTCAGCGCTTGCAACTTTTTCGGTCGAGCACCGAGCCGCGCGCCGGGAGTCTCGCGTCTTGGGTGGTCGTGGGTGGGGCCCCGTCGGGGCTTGCCCCCGACGGGGGAGGGCCTGGCGACAGGCCCTCTGGAGCTCAGTCGAGCTCGGTCGGCGCGTGCCACGGCAGGCGCCGCCGGACGTCGAGGTCGGTGTCGATGAGCCACAGATCGACCGGGTTGCCGTCGAACGCGTCGGCCGACAGCGCGTCGGCGAAGCCCCGGAAGTCGGCGTCGAACTCGCCGGCGAGCGCCGCGTCGTTGACGACCAGGCCGACGGTGGCGTAGCCGCGCGGCCGCTGCACCGTGACCGAGGCCTTGTGGTCGGGCGCGAGGTACCCGATCTGCTCGAGGACCGCGCCCACGCGCTCGGCGTCGGCGCGGGTGGCGCCGTCGCGGTAGTAGACCTCGCTGCCGCCGGCGACGGTGATGTTGGGGCCGCGCGTGACCGCGCCGTACGCGACGAGGCCGCCGATCACCGCGCCGGCCTGGAGCACCAGCGCGGCGACCGCGATCACCGCGATGCGTCCGGTGCCCGTGGTCGGGCCCAGCCGCGCGACGTGGGCGTCGTAGCGCGGGCCTTGCACCCGGTGCGCGATCAGCCAGGTGACGGCGACCAGCGGCGCGCTGACCAAGAAGGGCGGCGCGCGCTCGGGGAGGAAGAACGCCAGCGCGAACACCCCGGCCGTGCCGAGCAGGCCCAGCACCAGGGTCGCGACCACGCCCTGCGGCGACCGCATGCGCGCGAAGTTGCGCGCGAGCAGCCACACCGCGGTCAACGGCCCGGTCAGGAACGCCGCCAGGGTGATCTGCTTGGGCGACGCCAGATCGATCAGCGGCTGGTAGTCGGCGGGCGGCGGCCCGGCGTACGGGTACGTCCCGGGCGCGCCGGCGGTGACGGTCGCTTGCGGCAGCGGTGGATCGTGCGGGGCCGACATGGGCGCAGTATGCCGCACGCGTCGACCGTGCGTGCGACGATCGCGGTGTCGCACGGTGCCGCGGGCGATCGCCGGAATGGCGTCGCCGCGGCCACGGTATGAACCCGACCGATGATCGCCGCGCGCCTGCGGGCCGTGTTCCAGGTTCGGCCCGACGAGGTCGCGGCGGCGCTGTGGGCCGCGCTGACGTTCTGCGCGATCCTGACGGCGACCTCCCTGCTGCGGCCGGTGCGCGACGCGCTGGTCCTCGACGGCGATCCCGCGTTCATCCCGTGGCTGTTCACCGCCACGTTCATCGCGATGCTGGCGCTGGCCCCGCCGTGGGGCGCGCTGGTGGCGCGCCAGCCGCGCGGGCGGCTGGTGGCGTGGGTCCATCGCTCGTTCGCCGTGCAGCTCTTGATCTTCGCCGCGCTGGTCCACGGCGGGGTGCGGCCGCTGGTGGTGGGCAAGGTGTTCTACGTCTGGGTGTCGGTCATGAACCTGTTCGGCGTGTCGGTGTTCTGGAGCCTGTGCGCCGATCTGCTCCGGCCCGAGAAGGGGCGCCGGCTGTTCGCGCCGATCGCCGCCGGCGGCACCGCCGGCGCGCTGCTGGGCCCGATCGTGACGCGGGCGCTGGCGCACGAGATCGAGCCGGCGCTGCTGCTGATCATCGCCGCGCTCCTGCTCGAGGCGGCGGTCTGGTCGGCGCACGCGCTCGTGCAGCACGTGCCGTCGGCCCCGCCGGCGCCGACCGGGCTCGGCGGGTCGGCGTTCGCGGCCCTGCCCCGGCTGGTGCGGTCGCCGTACCTGCTCGGCATCGGCGGCTACGCGCTGTGCACGGCGTGCCTGGCGACGTTCGTGTACCTGCGCCAGGCCGGCATCGTGAAGGAGGCGCTGCCCGATCGCGCCGCCCGCACCGCCTTCTTCGCCAACGTCGAGCTCGCCACCGCCGTGGCGACGATGGTGCTCCAGCTGGTGATCACCGCGCGCCTGCTGCGCTGGCTGGGCGTGGGCCTGGTGCTGGCGGCGCTGCCGCTGGTGCAGGGCCTGGGCGTGGTCGCGCTGGTCGCGGCGCCGTCGCTGGCGATGGCGATCGCGGTGTCGGCCAGCGGGCGCGCGGCGACCCACGCGCTGGCGCGGCCGAGCCGCGAGCTGCTGTTCACGGCGCTGCCGCGCGAGGACAAGTACCGCGCGAAGAACGTGATCGACACGCTCGTCTACCGTTTCGGCGACTTCAGCTCGGCGTGGCTGCACCACGGCCTGGTCGCGGCCGGCGTCGCGGTGACCGCGGTCGCCGTGCCGCTGGCCGCGGGCTGGGCCGCGCTGGCGCTGGCGCTGGGGCGCGGTCATCGCCGGCGGGTCGAGGCGGCCGACCCGGCCGATCGCTGACGCCAGCCGTGGCATGCTCGCGGCCATGCACGCCATGGGGATGAAGCGGTGGGCGGCCGGCACGCCGTTCGAGGCATTCGACCTGCCGACGCCCGAGCCGGGCACGCGCGAGGTCCGGGTCGCGGTCCACACGATCGGCGTCAACCCGGTCGACTGGAAGATGCGCGCGTCGGGGCCGCTGCGGCTCGCGGCCCGGTTGATCCGCACCGTGCGCGGCCCGCGCGGGCCGATCATCCTCGGCGTCGACTTCGCGGGCGTGGTCGAGGCGATCGGTGCGCGGGTCACGACCGTCGCGGTCGGCGATCGCGTCGTCGGCGGCACCAACTTCGCGCGCGGCCAGCACGGCAGCTACGCCGACACCGTCGTGGTCCGGGCCGACCAGCTGGCGATCGTGCCCGCGGCGGTGTCGCTCGACGTCGCCGGCGCGCTGCCGGTGGCCGGGGTGACCGCGTGGATGGCGACCCACGAGTTCCGCGCGCTGCAGCCGGGCCGGCGCGCGCTGGTGCTGGGCGCCTCGGGCGGTGTCGGCCAGTTCGCCGTCCAGATCAGCAAGCGCGTGTGCAAGGCCGACCTGACCGTGGGGGTGTGCTCGGGCAAGAACGTCGAGCTCGTGCGCGGGCTCGGCGCCGACGAGGTGCTCGACTACGGCGCCGGCGACGCGCTCGAGCAGGCCCGGGCCCACGGCCCGTTCGACGTGATCATCGACGCCGCCGGCGGTTACCGCGGGTCGCGCTGCCGCGCGCTCCTGGCCCCGGGCGGCCGCCACGTCATGGTCGCGGGCGACTCGCCGGGCGCGATGCTCCAGATCTTCGTGCCGCCGTTCCGCTCGCGCGCGATCCTGGGCCGACCGACCACCGCCCGCCTGAGCGCGCTGGTCGCCGCGGTCGCCGCCGGCCAGGTCGAGGTCGCGATCGCCGAGCGCCTGCCGCTGGCCGAGGCCGAGGCCGCGCACCGCCTGAGCCAGACCCATCGGATGACCGGCAAGATCGTGCTCACGGCCCGGTGACCGGCGCGGCGGCGCGGCGATCACCGCCGCGATCACCGGCCGAGGTCGACGACGAGGATGTCGGGGTCGGCGTAGGTCCGGACCGCGACCTCGGTGGCGCCGACGCCGCGGCTGACGATCAGCGTGCGATCGTGGCCGACGTCGAACCGGCCGTGGGCGTAGCGGCGCGACAGCGGGCCGGGCACGACGATCGGGATCTCGCCGGGCAGGGCGACGTGGCCGCCGTGGGTGTGGCCGCACAGGGCCAGCTCGAAGGGCTCGTCGGCGAGCGCCAGCATCGCCTCGGGCGCGTGCACCAGCACGACCCGCACCCGGGGATCGTCGGGCGCGAACAGCGGCCGCGTCGGCGGCTGGCCGGTCTGAGGATCGTCGAGCCCGGCCACGACGACGTGGGCGCACGGCGCGGGCAGCGCGACCTGCGCGTTGACCAGGACCCGGGCGCCGGCGCGGGTGAGCGCGGCGACGATGGCCGCGTCGTCGGCCCACAGGTCGTGGTTGCCGAGCACCGCGTAGATGCCGAGCGGCGCGCGCAGCCCGCGCAGCCGCGCCTCGATCGCGCCGATGTGCGCGGCGCTGAGGAACACGTAGTCACCGCCGAGGAAGATCACGTCGGCGTCGGCGGCGGCGAGGGCCGCGAACACCTCGTCGAGCAGGCTCGGGTGCGTCGTCGGGCCGGCGTGGAGATCCGAGGCGAACGCGATCCGGACCGGCGGGGTCGCGGCGGGCCAGCGCGGCGTGGCGACGCGGTGATGGCGCACGCGCACGCGCCGCTGCAGCCCGAGCGCGCGGGCCAGGCGCGCGGGCCAGCCATCGCGGTAGGCCCACGCCAGCGCGCCCTCGACGACGTGGCGCCCGGTCGAGTACCTCGCTCCGCGACCGTGCAGCGGCACGTCGTCACGGTAGCACGCGCGATCGCGCGCACGGCGCGGGGGTCGGCGGGGGGCGCGGTCAGGGCGCGGTCGTCGGCCCGGTCCGGGTGCGCGCGTCGGCGGACGCGTCGGCGCGTCAGCGCGCGGTCAGGGTGCGGTCGTCGGCGCGTCAGCGCGCGGTCAGGGTGCGGTCGTCGGCGCGTCAGCGCGCGGTCAGGCGCGGCCGGTCACCGCGCGGCGCGCGTCACTTCGCCAGCACGCCGGTCGCGATCAACATCGCGACCGCGATCCCGGCCAGGCTCTCGCCGGCGATCAGCCCCGACGCGACCGGCACCACGTACTGGTCCGAGATCGCCTTGGTCCGGCGGCGCATGACCTCGGCGATCGTGGCGCCCAGGAACATCGCGATCGAGTTCGAGGCCGGGATGACCATCGCGATGCCGACGCCGGCCGGCGACGGCAGGAACCGCCGCACCCGGGCGGGCGCGAGCTTGTCGACGATCGCCATGACGATGCCGAGCGCGAGGCCGACCACCATCGCCTGCTTGGCCGCGTGCGACAGGCCGCCGAGGCCGTTGGACACGATCGCCGACACGCCCGACCACACCAGGCACGACGGCGCCGGCCACTCGTCGCTGCCCAGCACCGACGGGTCGGGGATGATCGCGTTGAAGACCGGCACGATCACCGCGGCGCCGACCAGCACGCCCAGCAGCTGCGCGTAGACCTGGTGGCGCGGCTTGGCGCCGAGCAGCCACCCGGTCTTGAGCGTCGTCAGCAGATCGGCGGCGTGGAGCCCGACGCCGCCGGTGACGTTCGCCGACATGATGTTGCCCGACAGGTTGCCGGGCGCCATCGCGCCGAAGACCATCTGCGTGACCGGGCCCAGCGCCTTGGTCGGCGTGGTGTCGGTCTCGCCGGTGACGCGCGCGGCGATGAAGCCCATCACCACCGACAGCGGCAGCGCCACGACCGCGGCCCAGACCGGGATGTCGAACATGATCGACATCAGCGCCACGACGATCGGCCCCAGCACCATGTAGCCGGCCGGGAACCACCAGTCGGGCGCCTCGACCGCGGCGATGCCGGTGACCTGCTCGCCGCGCTTCCCGAGCTTGGTCATGCCGGCGAACGCGCGCTTGAGGCTCTTCCAGTCGAGCAGGAACGAGGTGATGCCCGAGCCGACCAGGATCCCGGCGCCCGGCCACAGCGTCCAGTTGACGATCGCCTTGTAGCTGACCGTGGCGATCTCGTGGTGCTCGACCAGGGCCGGGGCGATCAGGCCGTAGGTGACCAGGCCGCCGAGCAACATCGACCACCCGGTGCGGAAGCTCATCAGCGCGCCGGCGCCGATCAAGAGCACCTCGGTCTTGAAGCCGATCGTCCACTTGCCCAGCTCGTAGCCGGCCATCTTGATCGGCAGCGGCAAGGTCGCGGGGATCAGCTTGAGCGCGTCGCGGCCGACCGCGACCAGCGCGCCGACGAGGCCCGCGACGCCCAGCGCGATCGCCTTCTGGCTGCCGCCGCCGGCGCCGGCCGCGTGCAGCGACTCGATGGTCTCGGCGGTGGCGGTGCCGGTCGGGAACGCGAGGTTGTCGCGGTTGATCAGCTGGCGCTTGATCGGGATCGCCGCGAACACGCCGAGCGCGGCGATGACCGCGAACCACAGGATCAGCGGCATCGTGCCCGGCCGCACGGTCGTCACCATCAAGAGCGCGCCGAACGCCGCCATGTTGCCGCCGCCGGTCATGTAGCCGGCGCCCGAGGCCACGGTCGTGAGCGCGTTGTTCTCGAGCGGCCCGAACGGCGCCGCGGGGATCTTGAGGGCCTTGATGCCCTGGAACGCCGCGAACGCCAGGATGCAGGCGGTCAGCGTGACGCCCATGCTCCAGCCGGTCTTGAAGAACACGTACAGGTTCGACATGCACATGACCGCGCCGATCGCCATGCCGATCAAGGCCGCGCGCACGGTGAGGTTGGGCGCGTCGGGGCGGTAGGTGTGCCGGAGCCAGTGCTCCTCGGCGTCGCCGCCCTCGGCGGGCGCGGTCGGTGGGGACGTTGGTTCGGCCATGAGACTCCAGTCGGGCGAGGCCGACCACGATAGTGGCTCGCGCGCCCCGGCGTCCAGGCTCGCTGGCCGCCGCGTGCCCTCCGCGCACCCTTCCCGCGCGGCGCGGTCACGGGCACGGGAACAGCGTGTCGAGCGCCGTGATCAGCGCGGCCGCGTCGACCGCGGTCGGATCGGTGCGGGCCAGCTCGGCGGCGTAGCTGGCGGCGACCGTCGGGTTTCGGGCGGCGGCCGCGCGCGCGAGCGCCGGGCCCAGCACGCGCACGAACTGCCAGTGGACCGCGGCGTCGGCGCCGGCCGCGGCCGCCAGCGCGACCACGCGCGCGCGCACGATCGAGGCCACGCCGCGCACCAGCGCCGCGTCGTACTGGGCCAGCGCGGTCGTGCGCAGCGCCGCGAACATCGCGTCGTCGGTGGCGCTCCCCGGATCGTCGAGCCCGCGCCAGCACCGCACCGCGAGCAGGCCGTCGAAGATCCGGTCGTGGGTCGCGGTCTCGAGGCCGCGCACGTAGCGCGCGAGGCCGAGGCCGCCGGCGCGGTGCTCGCCGCCGCCGTAGTAGGCCCAGCTCGAGTCGCAGTCGGCCGGCGTGGTCTGGCAGGTGACGCTCTCCTTGTACGCGCTGACGTACAGGAACCACAGCAGGCCGGCCTCGATCCGCGCCGCCGCGAGCCGTCGGGCCAGCGGATCGACGTCGGTGGCGCCGGTCGTGAACGCGTCGGCCAGGAGCGGCGTCATCCGCACCGGCCCGACGCAGCGGTCGGGGTAGGGCGTCGGATCGAAGCCGACCGCGTTGCAGGCCATGGGCGCCGCCGGGTAGTGCTCGTCCTCGCGCCGGCCGACCCGCGACTCGAGGCCGTTGGCCAGGCTGTACTGGATGCGCGCGTCGATGAACGCCTGGGCGTCGGGCGCGCCCGGCGTGAACAGGAGCGTCGCGATCTGTTCGAACGCCGCGATCCGCGCGATCGTCGAGACGCTCGCGTTGGTGACGACGTACATCGACGGGTCGGCGTCGGACACGCACGCCGGGTACGGATCGGTCGCCGACATCATCACGCGCGGGGTGTAGTCGGTGGCGGCCGGCATGCACGCCGGGTCGGCGTCGGCCGGCGACGCGTCGGCGGGCGCGTCGATCGTGACGTCGGCGTCGATCGTCGTCGGCGCGTCGGGCGAGGCCGGCGGGTCGGCCTCCTTGCAGGCGGCGCTGGCGAGCGCGGCGAGGCCGAGGACGAAGGCGAGGCGGGTCATGGGGTCAGCTCCAGGTGCACGATCACGCTCCGGCCGGGGCCGTTGATGCTGGACCCATGGTAGCGGTACGCGGCGTCGCCGAGGTTCTCGACGACCGCGCCGATCCGCACCGCCGTGGTGACGCGCACGATCGCCCGGGCGTCGAGCACCGCGTAGCCCGGCGTGCCGCCCGCCGGGATGCGCGGATCGCCGCGGTCGCTCGGGGCCAGGCGATCCTGGGCCACGGCCCAGCGCAGCGCCAGCGCCAGGTCGACGCGCCCGCGCTGGGCGCGCGCCTCGACGGTGCCGTTCCACGGCGGCACCCGGGACAGCGGCACGGTCGCGACGTAGGGGACGGTCGGATCGACCGGGCGCGGCTCGGGGTTGGGGCCCTCGCCGAACGCGTAGCCGATGGTGGCGCGCACGCGCACCGGCGCCAGGTCGAGCTCGGCGGCGCCGTCGAGCCCGCGGACCGTCGCCGGGCCGCCGAGGTTGACCAGCTGGTAGCGGAACCACGCGCCCTGGCAGGCGCGCGCGCTCGGCGGGCAGTCGTCGATCGAGCGCAGCGACCGCGCGATCGCGCCGGTGACCCGCGTGGCGTAGGCCCACGCCTCGGCGCGGACCCGGCCGCGCGCGACCTTCACGCCCAGCTCCGCGGTGATCGCACGCTCCGCCGCCAGCGCCGGGTTCTCGAACTGGAAGCCCGGGCCCGCCGCCTGCCGGCCCGACAGATCGTCGAGGTTGGGCGCGCGGAACGATCGATCGAGCATCGCCGACACCTCGAGGTCGTCGCGCGCGGCCCAGGTCGCACCGATGAAGCCGGCCTGCGTGAGCCAGCGCCGATCGATCGCGGTGGTGGCCGAGGCGTCATCGCCGGGCGCGCGGGCCGCGGCCACGCCGAGCCGGCCGCCAGCGCGCACGGTCAGCGCCCGCCAGGTCGCGGTCGCGGTCGCGAAGCCGCCGCCGGTCAGGTAGCGCGAGCCGGTCAGGTACTGGCCGCGGCTGTCGTAGCGCACGAACCCGAGGTCGGTCAGCTCGAGCCACGCGACCGAGTCGAGGCCGTCGCCGTACAGGTCGGCGCCGTAGTCGCCGGTGAGCGCGAGCGGCCCCACGCGCGCGGCGGCGGTGGTCGCGGTCGCGGTCAGCCCGAGCGTGCGCACGTCGTCTCGGCCGCCCTCGCGCACCGCCGCGCGCGGGCGCTCGCGGATGCGGCGCTCGTGCTGCTCCTGCGCCGACAGCGTCAGGCGCGCGCGCTCGGCCCACGCGCCCAGCCGGCGCTCGAGCGCGACGTACGCGAGCCGGTGGAACTGCTCGTCGTAGCGCAGGCACTCGTCGGGCGGCGCGAACGCCGGCGGGCACTGATCGGTGCGCGGCGCGTCGAGCTGGCGGTAGTCGTAGTAGGCGGCCGTGACGCGGGTCCCGCCGACGCGGTCGACCACGCGCGCGTCCCAGGTGGCCTCGCGGAAGCCGGTGCCGAGCTGGGTGCGGCCGTCGGGCGCGAAGCTGGGCGTGAGCCCGGTCTGGCTGCCGGCGGCGGCGCCGACCGGGCCGCCGCTCTCGAGCAGGCTGACGTCGCGGTAGCCGACGCCGACCAGCGCGCGGGCGCCGTGGCCGAGCGCGACCGACGCCTCGGCCCGGCCGCCGAGCTCGTGATCGGCCGAGCCCCAGCGCAGCTCGAGCCGCGGGGCCAGCGCGCGCGCGGGATCGGGATCCCGCGGGATCGCGTCGAGCACGCCCCCGATCGCGTCCGAGCCCCAGCGGGTCGACGCGCTGCCGCGGATCACGTCGATCGCAGCCAGCGCGCGCGTATCGATCGTGAAGAAGTACTGGTTGGGGCCCTGGCGCCAGGTCGCGTTGTTGAGCCGGATGCCGTCGAACAGGAGCACCGTCTGCTGGCCGGTGCGCCCGCGCAGGTAGGCCGAGCCCTGGGCCGCGGCGGTCTGCTGCACGTACACGCCCGGCTCCCAGCGCAGCGCGTCGGGCGCGGAGCGCGGCTGGCGCACGATCAGATCGTCGCGGGTAACGGTCGAGCTGGCGCGGCCCGGCGCGGGCGCGGGCGCGCGATCGTCGAGCACGATGGTCTCGCGGCCGGTGGCGCGGCCGGTGGCGGGGCCGATGGCGCCGGTGGCGGGGCCGATGGCGCCGGTGGCGGGGCCGGCGGCGCGGCCGATGGCGCGAGCGGCGCGGCCGATGGCGCGGGCGGCGCGGCCGATGGCGCCGGTGGCGGGGCCGATGGCGCCGGTGGCGGGGCGGGTGGCGCCGGTGGCGGGGCGGGTGGCGCGGCCGATGGCGCCGGTGGCGCGACACGTGGCGCGGCCGATGCGGCGGGCGCGGCCACCGCGGCGCTGGCGGCGGCCACCGCCGCCAGCCACGTCAACGAGGGAGCGCGCACCAGCCGCCACTGTAGCGCCGATCGAGGTTGCGCCTGCACACCGCAGTCGCTATGAATTGCCCGCACACACCGGGAGAATGAGCGGCCTGGCGCGGCCAGGTGGACGGACGGTGTCGACGCAGCTATCCCTGCGCCAGGAGTCCGTCGCCATGGCTACCGAGTACCTGTTCCCGCCCGAGGCCCGCCCCCCCGTCGTCCGGGTCGCGCGTGCGCTGATGCGCCCGGTCGAGCGCTTCCTCGCGATCGAGGCCGCCAGCGGCCTGATCCTGCTGGCCGCCGCCGCGGTCGCGCTGATCTGGGCCAACTCGGCCTGGGCCGACGACTACGAGGCGCTGTGGCGCACGCCGCTGGGCTTCACGATCGGCGACTACCGGGTCGAGGCCTCGCTGCACTACGTCGTCAACGACATCTTGATGGCGATCTTCTTCTTCGTCGTCGGGCTCGAGATCCGGCGCGAGATGCACCAGGGTGAGCTGTCGGACCTGCGGCGCGCGGCCTTGCCGATCGTGGCGGCGATCGGCGGCATGGTCGCGCCGGCGCTCCTGTACCTGGCGCTCGCGCCCGGGTCGGCGCACGACGGCTGGGGCGTGCCGATGGCCACCGACATCGCGTTCGCGATCGGCGTGCTGGCGCTCTTGGGGCGCCGGGTGCCGCCGGCCTTGCGCGTGCTGCTCCTGGCGACCGCGATCATCGACGACATCGGCGCGATCATCGTGATCGCGCTGTTCTACTCGTCGGGCGTGTCTGGCCTCGGCTTCGCGGTCGCCGGCATCGGGATCGCGGCGATCGTGGTCATGCGGGCGCTGGGCGTGCGGCGCGCGCTCGCGTACATCCCCGCCGGCGCGGTGATCTGGATCGGCGTCGCCAAGGCCGGCATCCACCCGACCATCGCTGGCGTGATCATCGGGCTGATGACCCCGGCCCAGGCCTGGTACGGCGTGCGCCGGTTCGTGGCCGAGAGCCGCACGCAGCTCGACGAGATCGAGGTCGTGTGCGCCGACGGCCACGCCGACGCCCAGGCGCTGAGCAAGCCGCTGGCCGAGCTCGGCCGCGCCCACCGCGAGGCGACCGCGCCGGTCGAGCGGCTCGAGCACATCCTGCACCCGTGGGTCGCCTACCTGATCATGCCGGTGTTCGCGCTCGCCAACGCCGGCGTCGCGCTGGGCGGGCTCGACCTGGGCGCCGCGCCCGGGGCGCTCGCCGGCGTCATGGTCGGGCTGGTCGTCGGCAAGCCGCTCGGCATCTTGCTCCTGTGCGGGCTCGCGGTCCGGCTCGGCGTGGCCCGGCTGCCGCGCGGCATCGACGTCCGCGGGCTGATCGTGGTCGGCACCGTGGCCGGCGTCGGGTTCACGATGGCCCTGTTCATCGCCGGGCTCGCGTTCCCGGCGTCGCCCGAGCTGCACGGGGTGGCCAAGCTCGGCGTGCTGATGGCGTCGGGGTGCGCCGCGATCCTGGCGTACATCCTCGGGCGCGCGCTCCTGCCGGCGGCGCCGCCGATTGGCGCCGCCGCGACCGCCCACGAGGCCGAGGTCTCGACCGAGGCCTGATACACTGCCGCGCGATGAAGCACCTGTCGACGATCGTCACCGCGGCCCTGGCGGCCGCGTCCCTGGCCGCGTGTGGCGGCAAGAGCAAGGGCGCCGACGCGCCGGTCGGCGGCACCGGCGGTGCCGCGCCGGAGTCCGACCTGCCGTTCGATCCCGAGGCGGTGCGCCAGCAGCTGGCCACCTCCGCGGGTAACGAGGCCTGCGGCGTCGAAGGCGGCGAGACCTTCGGCGGCATCCTCAAGCGCCAGGGCGACGCGCTCGGCACCGCCGACGAGACCGACATCTCGTTCGAGTGCCAGCCCAGCGGCGCCGACGACGGCACCTACGGCTGCACCTGGTCCGTGTTCTCGAAGCCGCCGGCGGCGCCGGACCCCGACGACCCCTGCGGCGGCGAGTGCTGCTCGGGCTACCAGATCATGATCACCGTCAACGCCGACGGCACGTTCGATCCCGCCAGCGCCAACTGCGTCGCGCCGGGGTGAGCTGGTCGGCGCGCGCCGCCGCGGCCGCGCTGGACCTCAACGCGTGTCGGGCGCCGCGACGAACCTGCTGAAGCTCAGCCCAGGACGTAGTGGCGGGTCTGGACCAGCGCGCGGCGCAGCTCGCCGCGGTGGTCGGGGTGGGCGAGGTCGATCAGCGCCTCGCCGCGCTCGCGCAGGGTCAGGCCGTGGAGGTTGCGGGCGCCGTGCTCGGTCACGACCCAGTGGACGTGGCCGCGGGTGGTGACCACGCCCGAGCCGGCCGCGAGCTCGGCGGTGATGCGCGAGACCGTGCCCCGGGCCGCGGTCGACGGCAGCGCGACGATCGGCTTGCCGCCGACCGACAGCGCCGCGCCGCGCAGGAAGTCCATCTGCCCGCCGATGCCCGAGTAGATCGTGTGGCCGAGCGAGTCGGCGCACACCTGCCCGGTCAGATCGAGCGCCAGCGCCGAGTTGATCGCGGTGACCTTCGGGTTCTTGCGGATCAGCGCGGTGTCGTTGGTGCGATCGCAGCCGTGGAACTCGATCGCCGGGTTGTCGTGGATGAAGTCGTACAGGCGCGGCGTGCCCATCACGAACGACGTCACCGAGCGGCCGGGGTGGACCGCCTTGGCGCGGTTGGTGACCACGCCGCCCTCGATCAGCGGCACCAGCCCGTCGGAGAACATCTCGGTGTGGACGCCGAGCTCGTGGTGGTCGATCAACCGCGCCAGCACCGCGTCGGGGATCGCGCCGATGCCGGTCTGGAGCGTCGCGCCGTCCTCGATCAGATCGGCGACGAGCTCGCCGATCTGATCCACGGCGGCGGTGGGCGCGTCGGGATCGTGGCGCGGCAGCGGTCGGTCGGTGCGCACGAACGCGTGGATGCGGTCGAGCGAGACCATCGTGTTGCCGTGGGTGCGCGGCATCTGCTCGTTGATCTCGGCGATCACCAGCCGGGCGCTGTCGACGGCGCCGCGGGCGGCGTCGGCCGAGGTGCCGAGCGACACGAACCCGTGGCGATCGGGCGGCGACACCTGCACCAGCGCCACGTCGAGCGGCACGGTGCCCGACGTGAACAGGCCGGGGATGTCCGACAGGAACACCGGCATGAAGTCGGCGCGGCCGTCGGCGACCGCGGCGCGGGCGTCGGGCCCGACGAAGAACGACACCGAGCGCAGCCGGGCGGTGACCTCCGGCGCCAGGAAGCTGGCGGTGCCGGTGGTGTGGAGGTGGTAGAGCCGGACGTCGGTGAGGTCGGCGACGTTGGCGCGCGCGGCCAGCGCGTCGAGCAGCGGCACCGGCGTCGCGGCGGCGCCGTGCACGAACACCCGGGCGCCGGAGCCGATCGTCGCGATCGCCTCGGTGGCGGAGACCGCGCGGGCGGCCCAGTCAGTTGAGAGCATGGGAGGATCGTGCCGATCGCCGCAGCGCATGCAAGCCTTTCGGCCGAGCACCGCGGCGCGCCCAGCACCTGCCCGGCGCTGGCGAACGAACGATCTGGTCCTCAGCCGCCGGTCCACGTGGCGGGCGGCGCGCGTCGTGGGAGCGGAACCTCGCGGCGCCCGTCGGGCGACCGACCCGGCTCGGGTGCGCCTGGGGTCGTGCTGCGCCCCAGCACCTGCCTGGGGTCCGGCGACGAACGAGCTGGCCCTCAGCCGCGGGCGACCACGCCGGCGAAGTCCAGCCCGGACACCACGCCGACGAAGTCGCGCACCTTGCTGACCACGATCCGGCGCACGCCCATGCGCGCGCACTGGGCCGCGGCGCGGTGGACGGCGGTCTCCGAGGGCAGGCAGATCAGCGCCGGGTCGAGCAGGTCGCCGACCGGCGTCGTGTGGACCAGATCGCGGGCGGCGAGCGCCTCCTCCTGCGTGAACACGCCGACCGGCCAGTCGTTGTCGGTCACGATCAGCCCGGTGATGCGGGCGCGATCGAGCCACTCCATCGCCAGCGCCAGCGACTGGTCGACGCGGATCGTCGCCACCGGCGTGCTCATGATCTCCTGGATCGAGCCGGTGATCTTCGCGTCCTCGACCGCGCGGGTCAGGTCGGTCGTGGTGATCACGCCGACCAGGCGGCCGCCGTCGACCGCGAACACGCGGTGGATGCGGTGCTCGACCATCAGCCGCGCGGCGTCGCGCAACGGCGCGGCGTGCTCGATGACGATCGGGCCCTGGCTCATCACCGCGGCGCAGGTCGCGTCGTGGTCCTTGGGGTGGTAGCGCTGGTGCCGCAGGAGATCGGTCCGCGACACCACGCCGACGATCGATCCTCGATCGTCGACCAGCGGGACCGACGAGATCCGGCGGGTGGCGAGCTGGGTGGCGACCTCGGTCAGCGGCGTCGTCGGCGTGGCGGTGACCAGGTCGGTCGTCAGGTAGCGCGTGACGGGATGGCTAGCGACGCTCATGCCCCGCAGCGTCTGCAAGCGCCCGGCCAGCGAGATCTGCAACGATCGCGCAGGTCGTGCGCAGGCCTCTCGACGACCCGAGCGCGCCTGCAAGACCCGCGGATCGCTACGAACGCGGACAGGACGAGCGCCGTTGACATTAGAATAACACATGCGTTATATAACGAATTCCTGATGAACGACGCCATCGACACGACCCTGGCCGCGCTCGCCGATCCGACGCGTCGGGCGATGCTGGCGCGGCTGGCCCGGGGCGAAGCGACGGTCACCGAGCTGGCCGCGCCGTTTCCGATCTCGCAGCCGGCGATCTCGCGCCACCTCCGGGTGCTCGAGCAGGCTGGCCTGATCGTGCGGCGGGTCGACGGCACGCGCCGGCCCTGCCGGCTGGCGCCGGGCGCGCTCGATGAGGTCGACGCCTACCTCGCCATGCTGCGCAAGGGCATGGAGCGCAGCTACGAGCGCCTCGATCAGCTGCTGGCGCGCACGACCTCCACCGATCGAAAGGACACGCCATGACCAAGCTCACCTTGACCACCGAAGGCGACACGTTCGTCATCGTCACCCGCCGGTTCGCCGCGCCGCCGGCCGCCGTCTACCGCGCCCACGTCGAGCCCGCGCTGCTCCAGCAGTGGTGCCTGGGTCCCGACGGCTGGACCATGCCGGTCTGCATCAACGACGCGCGGGTCGGCGGCGCGATCCGCTACGAGTGGAGCGACGGCCAGGGCGGCGGCTTCCACCTGACCGGCGAGTTCCTCGAGGTCGAGCCGCCGCACCGCCTCGTGCACGTCGAGCGGATGTTCCTGCCCGATCCGACGCCGGACAACCACGTCGTGACGACGTTCACCGCCGACGGCGACGGCACGGTCGTGGTCATGCGCATGACGCTGCCCGACCGCGCGACCCGCGACGCGATGCTCGCGACCGGCATGGCCGACGGCATGGAGATGGGCTACCAGCGCCTCGACCGCAGCCTCGCGGCCTGAGCCGCGGGCCGACCCGGCGCCGCCGACCAGCTCGCTCAGGATGCGCGGGCCGCAGCGGGCCACAGCCGCGGGCGCGCGCCGCGGGCTCACTCGGTGACGAGCGGGCCGCAGGCGCCGGCGACGCAGTCGCAGACGCCGCCGCAGGCGTCGATGATCGTGCCGTCGTCGAGGAAGCGATCGATCTGATCCATGATGCGCGCGCGCCGGCGCGCGTTCTCGTGGGCCTGGTTGTTCATGGTGTTGAGCAGGTTGGTGGTGGGCGGCTTGGGCGTGGGATCCTCGTCGACGATCACCAGGCCCGACGTCGGCGCGGCGCCGGCGAGCGCGAGGCCGTACGGGATCGTGACCGCGGGCGCGGCCAGGTCCAGGCCCATCGTGCGGGCCTGCAGGAACGCGCCGAGGTTGGTCACCTGGGCGTCGCCGAGCGAGGTGTGCAGGAGGTAGCTCTTGCCGAGCGACGCGTCCCGGGCCAGCGGCGCCCAGTGCAGCGGATCGATCACGTCGAGGCCCATCTGCACGATCTGCTGCAGCAGCGTCTGGGTCAGCGGGTCGGGGTACGTGCCCTTGAACGGCAGGCTCAGCGTCGCCCAGTTGGTCGAGCGCTCGAACAGCAGGCTCCAGTTGGCGCCGCCGACGTTGAGGGCCGCGCGCCTCATGTGCGGATCGATCGCGTAGAGCGTGCTGCCCAGGATGTGGCCCTGCGAGATGCCGTAGAACGTGATCTCGGCGGTGGTGTCCGCGACCGAGGCGCCGGTGCCGTCGGTCAGGACCTGGGTCGCGAGCTGGGTCGGCGCGAGCGCGACCAGCGCCTCGACGTCGATCATGCCCTGGACGATGCGCTCGCCGAAGCCGATCACCTTGTCGAGGTTGCCGAGCGCGATCAGCGCGCTGGCCGCGTCCGGGTTCGACATGCCGCGCCAGTCGGTGCCGATGATGATGCGGCAGCTGCGGACCGCGAACGCCTGCAGGTAGGCGCCGCCGGTCTCCTCGATCCCGCCGAAGAAGCCGTGGCCGAACACGGTGATCGGCGCCGGCGCGGCCGCGGTGGCGCACTCCGGCACCAGCGCCACGCCGCGCGCCAGCGACGTGCTCCGCACCTCGGGCCGCCCCATCGAGTCGCGGGTCAGGCCGTCGCCGTCGCGCACGTCCGGGGCGTCGAACGAGAAGAAGACCCGCTTGGCCAGGCCGGGGCGGGGGGTGGTCTCGACGACGATGTCGTGGAGCGCGAGGTTGGCGCCGCCCGCGCCCTGGAAGGTCGCCGCGGCGTCGCGCGCGCCCAGCAGATCGCGCCGGAGCTCCTCGTCGGGGGCGGTCGTGAAGTCCCAGGCCAGGAGCAGGTCGTCGGTCGCGATGCCGGCGGCGGTGAGCGCGGCGAAGATGTCGGGGTAGCTCGGGCGCAGGGCCTCGAGCCGGGCGTTGTCGGTGGTGGCGCCCGACACGATCGCGGCGAAGCCCGCGGGCACCGCGATCGCCGCGCCGTCGGCGGCGCGCAGCGACTTCTTGATCGCGACCAGGTAGCGGTGGCCGCCCTCGAGGCGCGTGGTCGGCCGCAGGTACAGGGCCTGGCGGGCGCCGTCGTTGGGCAGGGCGTTGGCGTCGACCTCGGCGAAGTGCGCGACCAGCGCGCCGGTGGTGGCGTCGACGATCGCGGTCGGGCTGGCGGCGGTCAGGCTCGCGCCGATCGCGTCGAACCCGGCCAGGTTGCCGCCGTCGAGCTCGACGCCGAAGTGCGCGATGATCTGCGTGGCCGGCGAGTAGCCGCTGCGCCCGTTGATGTGCGCGGGATCGAACACCGCGCCGCCGTTGCCGGGCGGCACCGCGCCGGGCGGCACCGCCAGGACCACGCCGGTGGGCGAGGTCGCGTCGGCGACCAGGTAGCTCGACACCGGCCACGGCGCCAGGCACGCGCCGCCCTGCAGCGGGTTGCACGCCGGCGGGACGTCGAGCTTGACGACGTCGTCATCACCGCCGCAGGCGGCCGCGAGCGACACGAGGAGGGCCCAGCAAGGGAGTGCGCGCATCGCCGCGACGGTACCGCGATCGCGGCCGGTGGCGGTGCGCTTACCGCCTGGCGATGCGCACCGCCGCGGGCGAGCGCGCGCTCAGAAGCAGCAGCTGTCGCGGTAGCCGCAGCGCGGGCACTTGTAGTGCGCGTGCTCGGGCTCCATCAACGTGGCGCAGGTCGGGCACGTGATCGACAGGTCGGCCTTGCACATCGGCGGCACGGTGCCGCGGGCGCGCGGGCTGGTGGCGATCGGGGGGGCTGGCACGCTCGGCGCAAGCGGGCGGTTCATGGGCCAGAGCGTACCCGAGGGGGCTGATCATCGCGGGCGCGGCCCGCCCGGAGGCCGTGGTAACTACGCCAGCGATGAACGCTACCCTCCGGTTCTCGTCCGCGCTCCTGGTCGCCATCACCGTCGCTGCCTGCGGCGGCGGTGGCAAGGCTCCCGCGACCCCGGCCCCGCCGCCGACCGCCCCCGCGCCGACCCCGCCGACGCAGGATCCGCCGGCGCAGGTCGAGGGCCCGACCGCCGAGGAGTCGCTGACCTGGGTCCTCGCGACGATCGCGTCGGGCCAGGTCACCGCCGCCGACGTCGAGGCCCGGTTCGCGCCGGCCTTCCTCAAGCAGGTGCCGGCCGCGCAGCTCGTCACGATCTTCACCGCGCTCCACGATCAGCTGCCGCCGGTGAAGATCTTGAAGCAGGAGGGCCAGGCGCCGCGCACGCTGTCGGCGCTGCTCGACACCGGCTCGGGCGGGGTCCGCGTCGACGTCGCCATGAGCGCGACGCGGCCGCGCATGATCGAGGGCCTGCTGTTCAAGCCGGCCAGCGCCGAGGCGCCGCCCAAGACCTACGGCGACGCGGTCGCGATGCTCGAGAAGGCCGGCGGCAAGAGCCAGCTGTTCGTCGGGCAGCTGGTCAAGGGCGCGTGCGTCCCGAAGCAGAACCACAACACGACGATGAGCCTGGCGGTGGGCTCGACCTTCAAGCTGTACGTCCTGCTCGGGCTCGACGAGAAGATCCGCGGCGACAAGAAGCTGTCGTGGGACACCAAGCTGGCCGTGCGCGACGCCGGCAAGAGCCTGCCGTCGGGGACGATGCAGGACGAGGCCGCGGGCACCGAGCACACGCTGCGCGAGTT
Source organism: Myxococcales bacterium (assembly GCA_016717005.1). NCBI lineage: Bacteria > Pseudomonadati > Myxococcota > Myxococcia > Myxococcales > Myxococcales bacterium. The sequence continues at coordinate 289,537 of JADJUF010000038.1, forward strand.
CGCGACCCAGATGATCTCGATCAGCGACAACACCGCGACCGATCACCTGATCGACTTCGTCGGCGACGCCGGGGTCGAGAAGGCGCTCAAGCTGGCCAAGCACGGCACGCCGGCCGCCAACATCCCGTTCCTGCGCACGCGCGAGCTGTTCGGCCTGAAGCTGACGGCCACGCCCGAGGAGCTGGCCGCGTACCGGAAGGCCAACGTGGCCGGCAAGCGCAAGCTCGCCGCCGAGCTGCGCGCGCGCCCGATCGACGTGGCCACCGCGATCAAGGACTGGGGCGACACGCCGCGCGCGCTCGATCTCGAGTGGTTCGGTGACGCCCGCGACCTGTGCAACGTCATGGCGACGCTGGGCACCCGGGCCAAGCTCAGCCCCGACGCCGAGCTGCTCAAGATCCTCAGCAAGAACGCGGGCGTCGAGATCGATCGCAGCCAGTGGAACTACGTCGGCTTCAAGGGCGGGTCCGAGCCCGGCGTGATGAACCTGACCTGGCTCCTGCAGCGCGCCGACGGGCTGTGGTTCGTGGTCGTGGTCGCGGTCAACGACGACGGCCACGCCCTCGACGAGGGCCTGATCGTCAACGCCGCGACCGGGACCCTCGCGATCCTCGGGGCCGAGGTCGCGCTGCCGACGCCGTGAAAGAAAGACGACGAGGGCGTGTCACATCGCCGGCGAGCGTGGCTCAATGAGTCGTGACCCCAGACGCCATCCTCGAAGCCCTGCGACGTGCCGGTCATGGTGAGCACGCGGACGCGGTCCGCGCCGTCCTCGAGCCCGGCATCCACCTGACCGCGACCGCTCTCGCGGGTCGCCCCGCCGACTGGCGGACGGCCGGCGAGGCCGAGGCCGACGCTGACGCCGCCGAGGCCGACGCTGACGCCGCCGAGGCCGACCGCGTCGCGGTCTTCGACGCAGCCATGGCGGCGCTGCCGCTCGGGGCGTCGCGGTTCGGCGGGATTCCGGACCTGCCGCCCGGCGCGGCCTGGCCCGAGCGCGACGGCGTGCCGATGGAGTTCATCGCGCAGTTCAGGCTCGACGAGCTCGCCGGGCTCGACCCGCAGGGCCGCCTGCCCGCCGGCGGCGCGCTGCTGTTCTTCTACAACGCCCAGTGGGAGCACTCGGACATGGAGCCCGACGCCGCCTGCTGCGCGGTGCTGTTCCACCCGGGTCCGGTGGCCGAGCTGGTGCGCGCGACGCCGCCGACGGTCGAGTGGCAGAGCGAGTTCTCCGCGGTGCCGCAGGTGGCGCCGTTCGTCCACGGGCTGGCCGCGGTGCGCGGCGCGCCGTGCACGATGGCGCCGGGCCAGACGGGGCCGTTCGTGCCGGAGCGCCTGGCGTCGTTCTGGCAGGGCTTCGCCTCGGATCACAGCGCCGCGTACCAGCCCGGCGGCGCCGACGCGCCCCAGAACCACCTGCTCGGCTACGTCGACGCGCCCGACTACGTCGACGCCCAGCAGCCCGGCGATCAGCTGCTGTTCCAGGTGAGCTCGGACGACGCCGCGGAGTTTCAGTTCGGCGACTGCGACTCGCTGTACTTCATCCTGACGGCGGCCGAGCTCGCGGCGCGGGACTTCTCGCGCGTGCGCGTGTACCAGCAGCTCGGGTGATGGTCGACCCGCGCGTCACCGCGGCAGTGCGCCACGGCGGCGTCGGGGTGCTCGACGGGCGCGGGCTGATGCGCCTGGCCGACGCGCGCGCGCTGGTGGCGAGCACGTCGGTGTTCGCCCGCGGCGACGACGACGCCGGCGCGGGCCACGCCGGCGTCGGGCGGGTGCTGCCGAGCGACCGGCTGTGGGCGGCGCTGCTGTCCTTGGCGGACGTCGACGAGTTCGCGCGGGAAGCGTCGCGGCTGACCTGGGCCTTCCATCCCCGCGGGTTCGACAACGTCGACCTGCACCGCCGCTACGGCGACGGCATCGTGCGGTGGCTGGCCACGCGGGTCGGCGCCGACGGCGTCCTGGCCAGCACGCCGTGGTGCGTGGTGCCGTGCCTGCTGGCGTGTGGCGACGCCGCGGCGTTCGCGCTGGCCTGGGGCGTCGCGCGGGTCGAGGGCGCGTCGATCGATCTGCTGCGGACGTGGTGCGATCGCCACCCGGCCGCGGCCGCGGCCGAGCTCGCCGCCCGCCTGCCGGCGCCGCGCGCGGCCGCCCACCTGGCCGGGCTGCGCTGGCGGCACCCCGACCTGCCGCTGCCGGCGCCGGCCCGGCCCGCGTCGGCGTCCGACATCCTGGCGCACCTCGACGGGTGCGCGCTCGAGCTGACCGATCGCGCGGTGCGGGCGTGGCCCGCGCTCGGCGGGCGCGGGGCCAGCACGCTGCACGGCGTCCGCGCCGTGGCGGCGCGCGTCGGCGACGCCTGGGGGCTCGTGCTCGAGCGGATCGAGGGCGATCGCGCGACCGGCGTCCAGGCCGCCCGCGCGCTGGCCTTCGGCTACGGTGCCGACGTGGCCGGCGGCGCGATCCAGCGCGCGCGGCCGCTGATCCTCGATGGCGCGCCCGCGGCGGGACCGGCGTTCGTCGCGTGGCTGCGGGCGCGCCTGGCCGCGGCGCCCGACGGGGTGCTGGGCCCGCCGGCGGCGGCGCTGGCGGCGGTGGGCCTCGGCGGCGGCGCGACCGTGGTCGCCGTCGTCGACGACCTCGCCCTGGTCGATCCGGCGGAGCGCCTCCCCAGCGCCACCCTGGCGGTCCGCGCGCTGGCGGCGGCGCTGGCGGGATGAGGTGCAACCGCGGCCGCACCGGGCATCGTGTGGGTACCCGCGCGAGCGCAGCACCCGCCGTGTCCCGGCGGCCCTGATCCGATCGGCTGCCACCCGGGGTCGGCGCCGGGGCGTCTGCCGCCGACCTCGCCACACGTCATCCAGGCCGTGGCCGCGATGGTACGCGCTGGCGGCTCGCCGACGAGTTGCTACGCTGCGGCCCGATGCCCGCGAGCCTGCTAGCGCTCCTCGACGACATCTCGCTCATCCTCGACGACGTCGTGCTCTTGACCAAGGCCGCGTCGAAGAAGACCGCGGGCGTGCTGGGCGACGACCTGGCGCTCAACGCGCAGCAGGTGGCGGGGGTCAAGGCCGAGCGCGAGCTGCCGGTGGTGTGGGCGGTGGCGCGCGGGTCGCTGGTCAACAAGGCGATCATCGTGCCGGCGGCGTTCCTGATCAGCGTGCTCGTGCCGTGGCTGGTGCTGCCGCTGCTCATGATCGGCGGCGCGTTCCTGTGCTACGAGGGCTGCCACAAGCTGGCCCACCGCTGGCTGCACACGGCCGATGACGACCGCGCCCACCACCAGGCGCTGGTCGCGGCGGTCGCCGACCCCGCGGTCGATCTGGTCGCGGTCGAGCGCGCCAAGATCAAGGGCGCGGTGCGGACCGACTTCATCCTGTCGGCCGAGATCATCGTGATCACGCTCGGCACCGTCGCCGACGCGTCGGTCGCGGTGCGCATCGCGGTGCTGTGCGCGATCGCGCTGGTGATGACGGTGGGGGTCTACGGCCTGGTCGCCGGCATCGTCCGGCTCGACGACGCCGGCCGGGCGCTGGTCGCGCGGCCCGGCGGCGGGGCCCAGGCGCTGGGCCGGATCCTCTTGGCGCTGGCGCCGCGGCTGATGCGGTTCCTCGCGGTCGCCGGCACCGCGGCGATGTTCATGGTCGGCGGCGGCATCGTCGCCCACGCCATCGGCCCCCTGCACCGCGCGATCACGGACGTGGCCGCGGGCGCCGACCAAGTCGCGGCGATCGGCGCGGCGCTGGCCTGGCTGGTGCCGTCGGTCGCCAACGCGGTGGTCGGCGTGATCGTCGGCGCGGTGGTGCTGGTCGCGGTGCTGCTCGGCGGGCGCCTGATCGCCCGGGCGCGCCGGTAGCGGCGCCACCAGCCGTCGGGCCAGGCCCGCGGCTCCGATCGGTTGTCACGCGCGCCGGTCGCCTTCAACTACCCGACCTTCATGGTCTGGTGATCGAGCCCAGCCGCCATCACCCCTGGCCGGCCCGTGGCCGGCGTCCGGCGCTTCGTCGCCGCGGCTCCGCGGCGCTGCGCGAGCTGCTGGGCCGATTGGCCGCGCGCCAGCCGCTGGTGTTGTTCATCGACGATCTGCAGTGGGGAGACGTCAGGAGCGGTGGCGATCGCGGACCGGGGCGTGGCGCCGCTCGGGGCGAGCCTTGCGGACGCTGGGATCGCTGGCAGCTGGATCAAGGCGAGCGCCTGGGTCGTGACCTCGCGTCCCGATGCTGCATGGTGGGCGACGTTGCGTTTGGCAACGCGAGGCGCGCTCACCCACGGTCGACGCAGATCGCGTGTTCGCCGCGTGGCCGCTCGGGCTAGATTGCCGACGACCGCCAGGACACACGCGGTCGGGAGCGCACTTCATGGGAACCCGAGTCGATCGAGACGTCATCCTCGCCGCGCTGCGGCTGCGGTACGACTACTACTCCGCCGAGAACGTGCTGGCCGCGGCGCTGGATCGCGCCGGCCTCGCGGGGGTCACCGGCTTCGACGGCGCCCAGCTCGGCCAGCTGCGCGGCGCGCTCGAGCGCGTCGGCGATCGCCTGGACCGCGTGCTGGCCGAGCTCGACGCGCTGGGCGCCGTGGCGCCGACCCCGACGCGGGCGCCGGCGGCGGTCGTCGACGCTGCGCCGGTGGCGGCGGTCGTCGATGCCGCGCCGGTGGTAGCGGCCGCGCCGGCGGCGGTCGTCGCGGCGGCGCCGGCCGCCGAGCCCGCCGTCGCGCCGGCCGCCGAGGCCGCGGTCGCGTCGGCCGCCGAGGCCGCGGTCGCGCCGGCGGCGTCGGTCGCCGCGGCGGCGTCGGTCACCGCGGCGGCGTCGGTCGCGCCAGCGGCGCCGGTCACCGCGGCGCCGGCCGCCGAGGCCGCGGTCGCCGTGACCATCGCGATCACCGGCGTCGAGGTCGCCGACGGCGCCGAGGTGCTGGTGTGTGGCAGCGCCCCGGCGCTCGGCGCGTGGGATCCGGACAAGGCCGCGCGCATGGAGCTGGCCGGCGACACCTGGACCACGACCATCGCGGTCGCGCCAGAGGCCGAGCTGGCGTTCAAGTTCCTCCACCGCGGCCCCGATGGCGACGTGGTGTGGGAGGCCGGCGGCAACCGCGTGGCGCCGGCCCGGGGCCGCATCGACGCGACCTGGCGCGCGGCGTAGCGATCCGCGCGTCGGGGTGCGACGCGCGACCCCGGCGGTCCGCGCGCTGGCGGCGGCGGGATGAGGGTGCAACCGCGGCCGCGCCGGGCCATCCTCTGGGCATGAAGCACCTCGTCGTGGCCGCGCTGGCCGTGGTCGTGGCCGTGATCGCGCCGGCGCCGGCGCGCGCGTGCCTGTGGGACAACGACACGCTCGCCGAGGAGTCGCTGACCGATCGCGACACCGCGGCGGTGCTGCGCGGGGAGCTGCACAAGCACTCGCCCGCGTTCTACGCGGCCAAGGTCGGCTACACCCGCGCGCTGGTCGACGCCGGCACCGCGCCCACGGAGCGCTACGACGACCTGGCCGTGGCGCTGGCCCGGACCGGCGCGCTCGACGACGCGCTCGCGGTGCTCGCCGCCAAGGACCAGCGGTTCCCCGGCGAGTACACCACCCTCGCCAACCGCGGCACGTTCCTCGCCATGAAGGGCGACGCCGCGGCGGCGCTGGTCGCGCTGCGGGCCGCGCTGGTGATCAACCCCGACGCGCACTTCGGCCGCGAGGAGTTCCAGGTGCGCCTGCTCGAGTACAAGCTGCGGGTCGTCAAGGACGCGACCGTGCGCGAGCGTGCGTCGTTCCTGGCCGAGATCGATCGCGACCTCATGCACACGCACCACACCAAGCACGTCAAGGGCGACGCCGCGCTCGATCGCACGATCCTCGCGCTGACCGGGCTGATCCGGTTCGGCGACGGCGATCGCGACCTCGACGTCTGGTACGCGCTCGCGTGGGCCCTGGTGCAGCGCGGGGACAACCAGCTGGCGGCGCTCGCGTTCCGCCGCGCCGAGCGCCTGGGCCACCCGCGGGCCGCGGGCGATGGCGGCGTGCGGGCCACCACGCTCCACGATCTCCGGACCTCGCCGTGCTGCCCCGAGCCGGGCTCGGCCGAGGGCGCCGCCGCCTGGGCCAAGGCCTCGGCCCGGATCGATCGCGTCCTCGCCAAGGGCGCCGCCAAGGAGGCGCGCTGGCAAGCCGCCGAGGATCGGCGGATCACCCGCAAGCAGTGGCGCAAGGCGTTCGGCTACTGAACGTCTCCGCGGCGCCCTGGCGCGCCGGGCGCTGCGACACCTGGCCGCGGCGCGGCGGGCGCGTCGGGACTTCGCGGGCCCCGGGCCTTGCCTCGCGCGGGTGGCGTCCACACCATGCCGGCATGCCTCGCTTCGATGCCTCCCAGGCCGAGTGCCGGGTGTTCACGTTCAAGGAGGGCGCGCTGTCGGCGGTCGCCCACGACCTCGAGCTGAGCGTCGGGCGCCTGACGATCGACGTCGACGCCGACCTGGCGATCGACGCGCGGTTCGGGCTCGACGCGCTCCGGGTCCTGCACGCGGTCAAGGACGGGCGCGCGACCTCGTCGTTGTCCGACGGCGACAAGCGCAAGATCGAGAAGACGATGGCCGACGACGTGCTCGCGGTGCGGCGGCACCCCGAGGCGACGTTCCGCGGCAAGGCCGAGCCGGCCGGCGACGGCTTCCGGATCACCGGCGAGCTGACGCTGCACGGGCGCGCGCGGCCGCTGACCGTGACCACGCGCGCGCTCGACGGGCGCCAGGTCGCCGAGGTGACGCTCCACCAGCCCGACTTCGGCATCAAGCCGTTCTCGGCGATGCTGGGCACGCTCAAGGTCAAGGCCGACCTGAAGGTCCGGGTCGCGGTGCCGTGGCCACACACCTGATCACCTGGTAGGGACACCCATGTCGAACCACACCGCTCGCCTGATCTGGAACCGCTCGTCGGAGACGATGGACGCCAAGGCCTACTCGCGCGACCACCAGTGGACCTTCGACAGCGGCGTCCAGGTCACGGCCTCGGCCGCGGCCGGGCCGGCGATCCCGCCGGGCACCGTCGGTGACCGCACGGTCGATCCCGAGGAGGCCGTGGTCGCGGCGCTGGCCAGCTGCCACATGCTGTTCTTCCTGGCGCTCGCGGCCAAGCGCGGCCTGACGATCGATCGCTACGAGGACGCGCCCCACGGCCTGCTCGAGTCCAAGGACGGCGCCACCCAGTTCACGACCATCACGCTGGCGCCGCAGGTCACCTGGGGCGGCGCCGCGCCCGACGCCGAGACCGTGGCGACGCTGCACCGCGAGGCGCACAAGCGCTGCTACATCGCCAACAGCCTCAAGAGCCACGTGGTGATCGAGGGCGTCGCGCTGGCGCACTGAGCCCCGACGCCGCGCTCGGCGCCGCGATCGGCGGCGGGCGCGCGCAGCGCGGTACGGCCGGCGGAGCGGGTGCTCGCTCGGGGCCGCGGTGACGTCACCACTTGCCGCGACGCCAGCAGCGACGCGAGCAGCGACGGCGGTAGCGACGCTGGCAGTGACGCCGCCGCGACGCCGGTACCGACGCTGGCCGCGACGCCGGTACCGACGCTGGCCGCGACGCCGGGTAGCGACGCCCGCGAGCTTGACGGCGGCGTCGGGGTGGATGCCTTCGCTGGCGGCGCGGGCGACGGTCGTGGGACACATTCGCCCAGCGACGAGCTGCCAGGATGTCGTCAGGCAGGGCGAACCGCGCACCCGAACGCCTCGAGGCCGCGGACGGCCGGTTGATCGAGGCCGCGGTGGGGTACCACAGCCTGATCTACCTCACCTCGTTCGATCGGCGGCGTCGCTGGTCGGCGCCGTCCTGCCAGCGGCCCCCGACGCGCCGACGGCCGCGCGGGCCGTGTACGATGGCCGGATGCGCACGCTCCTCGTCGTCGTGATCGCCGGGCTGCTCGGGTTGGCCGCGCGGGCGACGCCGGCCGCGGCCCAGACGTGCACGCCGCTCGACACCAGCAGCTTCGCCGGGCTCAAGGCCGGCGGCTGTCTGGTCGGCGGGGTCGCCACCGACGCGGCCGGCGTCGCGACCCCGCGCGCCGGCGACGCCCCGGCCACGCCGACGGTGTTCACGGCCTCGCCCAAGGGCCTGACCGTGCGCGTCCCGGCCAGCGCGACGATCGTCAAGGCGTACCTGGTGGTCTACGCCAAGTTCAACGGCGGCTTCAACGGCAACCCGGCCGATCAGGTCCGGTTGAACGGCGTCCTGCTCAACACCGCCGCCGAGGTCGATCGCAACAACCCGGCCGGTTCGGGCTACCGCGCCTACGATGTGACCGCGGGGTTCGGCATCACCGGCTCGGGCACGTACCCGCTGGCCGAGCGTGGCGACGCCGATCTCAACTACCAGGGCGTCGGCGCCGGGCTGGCCGGCGAGCAGCTGGTCGTGGTGTTCACCGACGTCACCCACCGTCAGAGCCGGCACGTCAGCTACCAGCCGACCTTCATCAACGGCACCACCGCCCCGGCCAGCTTCAACGTCACCGGCCTGCCGACCTGCGGCGGCGCGCCGACCAACGCGGTCATCTCGTTCTCCGAGATGTTCGAGTGCACCGACGAGCAGAACGGGCGCCTCGAGTTCAAGCCCGGCGGCGTGGCGACGTTCACCACGCTGACCACCGTGCTGGGCGGGCGCGACGATGGCTCCCCCGGCCAGGTCGGCACCTGCGGCGCCCAGGACTTCAACTCGCTCATCACCTCGGGCTCGTTCGGGTACGACGACGCCGGCCTCCTCGTCGGCGTGGCCGGCGACAGCCCGACCGCGGAACCGGTCGGCGGCACCTCGTCCAACAGCCGCCTGTCCGACGAGCTGTACCAGACCGGGCCGCTCGACCTGTCGGGCGTGCTCAACGTGCGGTTCACCGGCGACGGCGATCAGATCCTGACGGCGACCACGATGGTGATCGATCTGTCCGACGCCGACTGCGACACGCTGATCGACAACGTCGACAACTGCCCGGTGGTGAACAACCCCACCCAGGACAACGCCGACGGCGATCCGCTGGGCGACGCGTGCGACAACTGCCCGACGGTGGCCAACCCGACCCAGGCCGATCAGGACGGCGACGGGCTCGGCGACGCCTGCGATCTCGATCGCGACGGCGACGGCGTGGTCGACACCGTCGACAACTGTCCGGCGGTGGCGAACCCCGGCCAGGCCGATCTCGATGGTGACGGCCTCGGCGACGCCTGCGACGCCGACACGTGCGGCGACGGCGTGCGCACCAGCGGCGAGGCCTGCGACGACAGCAACCGGGTGGCTGGCGACGGGTGCTCGCTGGCGTGCGCGGTCGAGCCGGGCTGGACCTGCGGCGGCGCCGGCGCCGGATCGTGCAGCACGACCTGCGGCGACGGCGTGCGGGCCGGGGCCGAGGCGTGCGACGACGGCGGGGTGGTGGCCGGCGATGGCTGCGACGCGACCTGCGCGGTCGAGATCGGCTGGACCTGCGTCGGCGGCGCGCCCGACGTGTGCGCTGGCATCTGCGGCGACGGCCTGCGCCGCGGGGCCGAGGCGTGCGACGACGGCGGGGTGGTGGCCGGCGATGGCTGCGGCGCGACCTGCGCGGTCGAGCCGGGCTGGACCTGCCTCGGCGCTGGCGCCGGATCGTGCAGCACGACCTGCGGCGACGGCGTGCGGGCCGGGGCCGAGGCGTGCGACGACGGCGGGGTGGTGGCCGGCGATGGCTGCGGCGCGACCTGCGCGGTCGAGCCGGGCTGGACCTGCCTCGGCGCTGGCGCCGGATCGTGCAGCACGACCTGCGGCGACGGCGTGCGGGCCGGGGCCGAGGCGTGCGACGACGGCGGGGTGGTGGCCGGCGATGGCTGCGACGCGAGCTGCGCGGTCGAGCCGGGCTGGAGCTGCGTCGGCGGCGCGCCCGACGCGTGCGCGACCACGTGCGGCGATGGCGTGCGGGCCGGGGCCGAGGCGTGCGACGACGGCGACGCGACGGCCGGGGACGGCTGCGACGCGAGCTGCGCGGTCGAGCCGGGCTGGAGCTGCACCGGCGGCGCGCCCGACGCCTGCACCACCGGCTGCGGCGACGGCGTCACGGCCGGGGCCGAGGCGTGCGACGACGGCGACCTCGCCGGCGGCGACGGCTGCAGCGCGACCTGCGCGCTCGAGCCGGGCTGGACCTGCGCCGGCGCCCCGAGCGCGTGCGTGTCCGCGTGCGGCGACGGCGTCCGGGTCGGGGCCGAGGCGTGCGACGACGGCAACACCACCGCGCTCGACGGCTGCGACGGCGCGTGCGCGATCGAGCCGGGCGCGACCTGCAGCGGCGGCGCGCCCGACGAGTGCACGCCCGATCGCGATCTCGACGGCATCGTTGACGCCGACGACGTGTGCCCTGACGCCGCCGACCCGATGCAGGAGGACGCCGACGCCGACGGCCTCGGCGACGCGTGCGACCCCGACGACAACAACGACGGCATCCCCGACGGCTACGGCGTCGCCGGCGGCGGCT